>NZ_JALMFA010000007.1:0-313774 GCF_023242545.1 Pseudomonas sp. MWU13-2517
AGACACCTTCAATGCTAAAGTCCACGCCTTGATTTTGCTTTTTCCAAGGAAGCCGTTATGCCGCAAGCGACGTCCCTCAGCGCTGGATTCATGGTGGTTCACGGCAATCGCCTGGATGAACTGCGCAGCCTGGTGGTCAGTTGGATGCGCCGCTATCCTCTGGCGCCCCTGGAAAACGAGATCGCTCTGGTACAAAGCAACGGCATCGCCCAGTGGCTCAAGTTGGCCCTGGCTGAAGATCCGGAAGATGACGACATGGGCGGCTGCGGTATCGCCGCCGCAATCGATGTACAGCTTCCCGGCAGCTTTATGTGGCAGCTTTACCGTATGGTCCTGGGCCGTGACGAGATCCCGCCTAAGTCCCTACTCGATAAAGCCCCGCTGACCTGGCGCCTCATGCGGCTCTTACCAGAACTCATCGATCAGCCGCATTTCGAGCCGCTACAGCGCTTCCTTACCCACGACACGGATTTGCGCAAACGCTACCAACTCGCCGAGCGCCTGGCCGATCTGTTCGACCAATACCAGGTCTACCGCGCCGACTGGCTGGAAGACTGGGCTGCCGGCCGGCATCAACTGCGCAACGGACGAGGCGAATCCAAGCAGCTGAATCCCGCCAATTGCTGGCAAGCCGAATTATGGCGTGCGTTGTTGCTGGATGTGGGTGAGGAGGGCATGGCCGAAAGCCGTGCAGGCGTTCACCAGCGTTTCATCGAGCGCATCAATACGCTGGAGACGGCTCCTAAAGGTCTACCGTCCCGGGTGATTGTTTTCGGGATTTCATCGCTGCCCGCCCAGGCACTGGAAGCACTCGCAGGTCTAGCACGCTTCAGCCAGGTGTTGCTGTGCGTTCACAACCCGTGCCGTCACCATTGGTCCGACATCGTCGCTGACAAAGACCTGCTGCGTAACGAATACAAACGCCAGGCGCGCAAAGCCGGCATGCCGGTCACGATCGATCCGCAAAGCCTGCATCAACACGCACACCCGCTGCTCGCCGCCTGGGGCAAACAGGGCCGTGACTACATCAGCCTGCTGGACAGCTACGACGACCCCAACAGCTACCGCGCGGCATTCCGCGACGGTCGCATCGACCTGTTCAGTGAAAGTGAACCCTGCACCTTGCTTAATCAACTGCAGGACGACATTCTCGAACTGCGCCCGCTCAATGAAACACGCGAGCTGTGGCCTGCTGTCGACCTGGAGCACGATACGTCAATCCGCTTCCACATCGCCCACAGCGCCCAGCGCGAAGTGGAGATCCTCCACGACCAACTGCTGCAACGCTTCAGTGCCGACCCCACGCTGCGCCCCCGCGATATCATCGTCATGGTCCCCGACGTTGACAGCTACGCGCCGCACATTCGCGCGGTATTCGGACAGCTTGAACGAAATGACCCACGCTTCATCCCCTTCACACTCACCGACCAGGGCCAACGGGGTCGCGATCCTTTGTTGATCGCCGTCGAGCACCTGCTGAAACTCCCCGACAGCCGCTTCCCCGTCAGCGAAATCCTCGACTTGCTCGACGTTCCCGCCTTGCGCGAACGTTTCGCGATCAAGGAGCGCGACCTGCCGACGCTGCACCGTTGGATCGAAGGCGCCGGTGTCCGCTGGGGGCTCAACGCCGAGCAGCGTGCCGGCCTCGGTCTGCCAAACGAGTTGGAGCAAAACAGTTGGCGATTTGGCCTGCGCCGCATGTTGCTGGGGTACGCGGTCGGCACTGGGGCGGCCTGCGACGGCATCGAGCCCTATGATGAGATCGGAGGCCTGGACGCCGCCCTGATTGGCCCGCTGGTTGCCTTGCTTGACGCACTGAGTGATGCGCATCACGCGCTCTCACAACCTGCCGCTCCCCAAGAATGGGGCGAACGCCTGCAACGCCTGATGCAGCGCTTCTTCCTGGCCAGCAGCGAACACGATGACTACTTATTGAGCCAACTTGAGCAACTCAGGGAGACCTGGCTGGAGACCTGCGAGTCCGTCGGTCTACATGATGAGTTGCCCCTCACCGTCGTCCGTGAAGCCTGGTTGGCCGGCCTTGACCAAGGTCGTCTGTCCCAGCGCTTTCTCGCCGGCGCTGTCAATTTCTGCACGCTGATGCCCATGCGTGCGATCCCGTTCAAGCTCGTCTGCCTGCTCGGCATGAACGATGGCGATTACCCACGCGCCCAACCGCCGCTGGACTTCGACCTGATGGGCAGCGACTACCGTCCCGGTGACCGTTCACGTCGTGAAGATGATCGTTACCTGCTGCTCGAAGCGCTGCTGTCAGCCCGCGACCAGCTCTACATCAGTTGGGTGGGCCGCAGCATCCGTGACAACAGCGACCGCCCGGCCTCGGTACTGATCGGCCAATTGCGTGACCACCTCGCCAGTGGTTGGCATAACGCACAGCCACAAACACCACTTATCGAAGCGATGACCCAGGAGCACCCGCTCCAACCCTTCAGCGCCCGCTACTTTCATGAAGGCGACGCGCTGTTCAGCTATGCCCGCGAATGGCAGTTACTGCACGAAACGCCTGACGCCGTGGCACAAGAATACGAACTGGCTGCGCACCAACAAGAAGAGCCCCTGAGCCTCGGCCAGTTGCAGGACTTCCTGCGCAACCCGGTCAAACATTTCTTCAGCCAACGTCTGAAAGTGTTCTTTGAAGCCGCCGAAGTGCCGTTGGCCGATGAAGAACCTTTCGTCCTCGACGCACTGCAACGCTACAACCTCAGCGACAGCCTGCTCAACGCCGCACTGGTTCGACCCGATCATGTGGACCAAGCCCTCAATGCCCAAGCCCAGCGCTTGCAAGGTAGTGGCATGCTGCCCATGGTCGGTTTCGGCGAGTGCCTGCGTAACGAATTGATCGAGCCGTTACCCGGCCTGCTGCAACGCCATCAGCAACTGCTGGCTCTCTGGCCCACGCCGCACACGGGGGCAGAGCCGGTCAGCTTTGAGCACCAGGGCATTCAATTGGAGGGCTGGATCAGCGGCCTGCACCGACGCAGCGATGGTGGACTGTTAAGCGTCACCACGATCCCCAACAGCATCGGTTCGATCAAAACGCGCAAGTGGCATCGCCTGATTCGCCCGTGGGTCAATCATGTGGTGGCCTGCGCCTGCGGTCTTTCACTCAGTACAGGTCTGGTGGCAAGCGACGACACCTTGCTACTTGCCCCGCTGGATCAATCGGCAGCTCGGGAAATCCTCGGCAACCTGCTGCTGGCCTGGCACACCGGCATGCGAAAACCGCTCCCGGTGGCCGTTAAAACCGCGTTCGCCTGGCTCGGCCAGACCGATCCCGCCAAGGCCCAAGCGGCTGCAAGCAAAGCCTACGAAGGCGACGGTGTGACCCACGACGGTGAGCGCCGCGAAACCCCGGCGCTCACCCGGCAATTTCCCGATTACGCAACGCTTATCGCCAGCGAAGAATTCGAAGGTTGGTGCGAAACCCTGTACCGCCCACTGATCAACGCCCCATGGCGATCGCTGACCAGTTCGGAGGCCGGCGCATGAGCAGCAAACCCTTGGCCCTGGCCTTCCCGCTCAAAGGTAGCCAACTGATCGAAGCCAGTGCCGGCACCGGCAAGACCTTCACCATTTCCGCCCTGTACCTGCGCCTGGTACTCGGCCACGGCGACGAAGAGTCCGGCTTCGGCCGTGAACTGTTGCCACCGCAAATCCTCGTCGTGACGTTCACCGACGCCGCGACCAAAGAGCTGCGCGAACGTATCCGCATTCGCCTGGCCGAAGCTGCGCGCTTCTTTCGCGATGAAATCGAGCAACCGGATGCGCTGATCGCCGACCTGCGCGACCAATATCTGCCCGAGCAGTGGCCCGCCTGCGCCAATCGCCTGGATATTGCTGCGCAATGGATGGACGAAGCTGCCGTCTCGACTATCCACAGTTGGTGCCAGCGTATGCTGCGCGAGCACGCCTTCGACAGCGGCAGCCTGTTCACCCAGACCCTGGAAACCGACCACAGCGACCTGCTTGGCGAAGTGCTGCGCGATTACTGGCGGTTGTTCTGCTACCCGATGCACGGTGACGCACTCAACTGGGTGCGCAACCACTGGGGAGGCCCGGCGGCACTGATGCCACGGGTACGCGCGCTGTTCGGCAGCGAACGGCCGACGGACGAAACCCGCGAGCCGGCTGAGCTGATCAACGCCTGCCTGCAAGAACGCCGCGAAGCGCTGATACAGCTCAAATCGCCCTGGCAACAATGGGCTGCCGAGCTTCGCGATATCTGCTTGCAAGCCGTGGCTGACAAAGCCGTCGATGGCCGCAAGATGCAAGCCCGCTACTTCGAGCCCTGGTTTGAAAAAATCAGTGCCTGGGCCGCGGACGAAACCCTCGAACAACTCGACATCGGCACCGGCTTCACGCGCCTCACACCCGAAAATATGGCCGAAGCCTGGAAGGGCGAGCCACCGCGCCACCCAGGCATTGACGCGATGGCCGGTCTCAAGGCCGCCCTCGACGCGCTGCCAACCCCTGATGCTGCCGTGTTGCAACACGCGGCCGGCTGGGTAGGCAAACGCTTCGAAGATGAGAAGCGCCGACGTGCCGAAATGGGGTTCGACGACATGTTGATCCGCCTCAACGCCGCCCTGCACGCCGAAGGCGGCGAGCGCCTGGCCAGCGTGATCCGCGAGCAGTTCCCGGTGGCTCTGATCGATGAGTTCCAGGACACCGACCCGGTGCAATACAGCATCTTCGACAGCATCTACCGTATCGAAGAAAACCATCTCGACAGTGGCCTGTTCCTGATCGGCGACCCCAAACAGGCGATCTACGCGTTCCGCGGCGCCGATATCTACACCTATCTGCGTGCCCGCCAGTCCACCACCGGCCGCCACCACACCCTGGGCACCAACTTCCGCTCCAGCCACGCGATGGTCGAGGCGGTGAACCACGTGTTCCAACGTGCGGAAATCGGCCGTGGCGCATTCCTGTTCCGCGAGCCGAATGGCGACAACCCGGTGCCGTTCCACTCGGTGTTGTCACAAGGCCGCAAGGAGCAATTGCAAATCGATGGGCAGACACTGCCGGCGATGAACCTTTGGCACCTGCCCACCGATCAGCCAATTTCCAACGCGGTGTATCGTCAGCAACTGGCGGCCGCCTGTGCCACGCATATCGTTGCGTTGCTCAATGGCGGGCAACAAGGCAGCGCAGGCTTCCTGCAACCGGACGGCAGCTTCAACGGCGTGCTCCCGTCAGACATCGCCATCTTGGTACGCGACGGCAAGGAAGCCCAAGCCGTACGCGCCGAATTGGCTGCCCGTGGCGTGCGCAGCGTGTATCTGTCGGACAAAGACTCGGTCTTCGCCGCCCAGGAGGCCCACGACCTGCTGGCCTGGCTCAAGGCATGTGCCGAACCTGACGTCGAGCGTCCGCTGCGGGCGGCATTGGCCTGCGTCACCCTGAACCTGTCGCTGCATGAACTTGAACGTCTGAACCAGGACGAACTGGCGTGGGAAACCCGCGTCATGCAATTCCGCGGCTACCGCGCGATCTGGCGTACCCAAGGCGTGTTGCCGATGCTGCGACGCCTGCTCCATGATTTCAAACTGCCGCAAACCCTGATCGCTCGTAGCGATGGTGAGCGTGTGCTGACCAACCTGCTGCACCTCAGCGAGTTGCTGCAACAGGCTGCGTCGGAGTTGGACGGTGAACAGGCGCTGATCCGCCATCTGGCCGAACACCTGGCGCTATCCGGCCAGGCTGGCGAAGAGCAGATCCTGCGCCTGGAAAGCGATGAGCAACTGGTCAAGGTCGTGACCATCCACAAGTCCAAAGGGCTGGAATACGACTTGGTATTTCTGCCCTTTATCTGTTCGGCCAAACCGGTGGATGGCAGCCGTTTGCCGCTGCATTATCACGATGAAAGTGGCAAAGCCCAGGTAAGCCTGCGGCCGACCGCCGAGTTGATCGCCCAGGCCGACGACGAACGCCTGGCCGAAGACCTGCGCTTGTTATACGTCGCCCTGACTCGTGCTAAACACGCTTGCTGGCTCGGTATCGCCGACCTCAAGCGCGGTAACAACAGCAGCTCGGTGATGCACCTGGCCGCGTTGGGCTATCTGCTCGGCGCAGGGGCTTCCCTGGGCGAATCCACCGCGCTGGCGCGCTGGCTGCTGGACGTGCAGGCCGGCTGCGCCGCCATCCACTACGGCCACGTGCCCGAAGCGCAAGCCAACATGTTCCACCCGCCACGCAACGAAGCCACCTTGCTCGCGCCGTTGCTGCCAAAGCGCAAGGCTGCCGAAAACTGGTGGATCGCTTCCTACAGCGCTTTAAGAATTGGCGACAGCATGAGCGCCGTCAACCTTGAAGCACCGGAAAGCCCACAAGCCCAGAAACTGTTTGACGACGAACGCCTCGACCCCGACGCACCGCGTGAAGTCGCGGCGTCTGGCGGCGACATCCACCGTTTTCCACGCGGCCCGAACCCTGGGACTTTCCTCCACGGCCTGTTGGAATGGGCGGGGGAGGAGGGCTTCAATGTGACCCCCGAGGCTATTGAAAAAGCTGTGGGCGCGCGCTGTAACCGGCGTAACTGGGAGGGCTGGATAGTCACCCTCAGCGGCTGGCTGGGCCAGCTACTGCAGACACCGCTTGCGGTGGATAACGATCTGGTCACGCTCAGCAGCCTGCAGCACTACCAGATCGAAATGGAGTTCTGGTTCGCCAGCCACAAGGTTGACGTGCTCGCCCTCGACAAGCTGGTGTGCCAGTTCACCCACAACGGCGCCTCTCGCGTGGCCGCCGAACCGGTATTGCTCAATGGTATGTTCAAAGGGTTTATCGACCTGACGTTTGAGCACGCCGGCCGTTATTACGTGGCGGATTACAAATCCAATTGGCTTGGCCCCGACGACTCGTCCTACACCTTTGAGGCCATGGAACAGTCGATCCTGGAGCATCGGTACGACCTGCAATACGTACTTTACCTGCTTGCCCTGCACCGCCAGTTGAAGGCCCGGCTACCGGATTACGACTATGACCGTCACATCGGCGGTGCGCTGTATGTGTTCCTGCGCGGCACTCAGTCTGCAAGCAAAGGCGCGTATTTCACCCGGCCGCCACGGGAACTGATCGAAGGCCTGGACCTGTTGTTCCAGGGCAAGCCCATCCCGCCCAAGGTTGAGCCTGCCTGGGAACAAGGAGTTCTGCTATGAGCCTGTCACCGCTACCGCTTGAGGAACTGATGCCCCTCAACCGCGCCAGCGACCTGGTGCAACTTTTGGAGCGCTGGGTGGAGCGCGGTTGGTTGCGCGCCTTGGACAAAGCGTTTGTCGGCTTCCTGCACGAGCTCGACCCACAGGCCGACCCTCTGGTATTGCTGGCGGCGGCGCTGACGAGTCACCAACTGGGCCATGGTCACGTGTGCCTCGACCTGTTCGAAACCCTCAAGGCGCCCGACTTTGCCCTGTCATTACCGCCCGAGGGCGACGTGCAAACCGGCGCCATGCTGCTGCCGTCGCAATTGCTGGACGGCCTTGACGGCGCTCACTGGTGCCATGCACTGGCTGCCAGCCATTTGGTTGCATTGGCGGTTGATGGCAGTGAGGCTGCCCATAGTCGTCCGTTGGTCCTGTCCGGCACGCGCCTGTACCTGCGGCGCTACTGGGTCTACGAGCGGCGCATCGACACGGCGCTGCGCCTGCGGCTGGCAACTGAGGAAAGCATCGCCGCCGATTTGCCGCAACGCCTGGATCGCTTGTTTGACCAACCCCCACCGGACGGCGTGATCGACTGGCAAAAACTCGCCTGCGCCCTGGCCACTCGCGGAGCCTTCAGCATCGTCACCGGCGGCCCGGGCACCGGCAAGACCACTACCGTGGTGCGTCTGCTCGCGCTGTTGCAGGCACCGGCCGTCGAGACCGGCAACCCGCTGCGCATCCGCCTGGCTGCGCCTACCGGTAAAGCGGCTGCGCGCCTGACCGAATCCATCAGCCAACAGGTACTGTCGCTGAATGTGCCGAGCAGCGTGCGGGAAAAAATCCCGACCCAGGTGACCACCGTTCACCGCCTGCTGGGCAGTCGCCCGGGCACCCGGCACTTCCGTCATCACCTTGGCAACCCGCTGCCGCTGGATGTGTTGGTGGTGGACGAAGCCTCGATGATCGACCTGGAAATGATGGCCAACCTGCTGGACGCCTTGGCGCCTCATGCCCGGTTGGTCTTGCTGGGTGACAAGGATCAGCTGGCTTCGGTGGAGGCAGGCGCTGTACTCGGTGATCTGTGCCGTGACGCCGAAGCGGGCTGGTACAGCCCCGATACCCGCCAATGGCTGCAAGCCGTCAGTGGCGAAGACCTTGGCGCCAGTGGCCTGTTGGAAGACGTCGATGGCAGCCATCCGTTGGCCCAGCAAGTGGTCATGCTGCGCTATTCGCGGCGGTTTGGTGAGGGCAGCGGTATCGGCCAACTGGCGCGTTGGGTCAACCAGCAGAATGCCGAAGAAGCGCGCAAACTGTTGGCCGCGCGCAGTCACGATGACCTGTTCTGCCTCAGCCTCAAGGGCGAGCACGACCACGCCTTGGAGCGCCTGGTGCTGGACGGGCAGGGCGATGAGGCCCATGGTTATCGCTATTACCTCAACCTGTTGCGCAGCGCGCGGCCGGCCCTGGACACCCCACGCGAATCCGCCGCCTGGACCCATTGGGCGCAACAACTGCTGCAAGCCTTCGACGCCTTCCAACTGCTCTGTGCAGTGCGCAAAGGCCCATGGGGCGTGGAAGGACTGAACCTGCGCATCACCGCCGCGTTGCGCAAAGTGCGACTGATCGAAGGTGACGACCCATGGTACGAAGGTCGTCCGGTGCTGATGACCCGCAACGATTACGGCCTGGGCTTGATGAACGGCGATATCGGCATCGCCCTCAAACTGCCTGAAAGCGACGGCGGCCCACAGGTATTGCGCGTGGCCTTCCCACGTAACGATGGCCAGGGCGGTGTGCGTTTTGTACTGCCCAGCCGTCTGAATGATGTGGAAACCGTGTACGCCATGACTGTGCATAAATCCCAGGGTTCGGAATTCACTCACACCGCGCTGATCCTGCCGGATACGCTGAACCCGGTGCTGACCAAGGAATTGATCTACACCGGCATCACCCGTGCCAAGCGTTGGTTCAGCCTGATCGAGCCCCGTGGCGGTGTGTTTGAAGAGGCGGTGCGACGTAAGGTCAAGCGCTTGAGCGGGCTGATGCTGGAGTTGGACGCAGGGGCTGAATAAACTGACTATCGAGTCATGAAATATTTCCGATTGAACGGCGGGATTTTTCTGGAAAAATAGCGAACCCCGCGTAGGTCTTGCTTCGTAGGGATGTTCGCCGCTGTGCTATCGTTGCGGCATCGCCTTGAAAATACCTGAGAGAATCGCTGCATGAACGTGGCTGTACGGTCCACAGCGCGCAGTTCGAGCTGGAGACGCATGTTACTGGTGGCGGTGCTGTGCCTGCTCGCGCCGTCTGTATTTGCCCAACCGCCCAGCCCGGCAGATAACCGCGCCCAGGCAGTCACCCAAGTGGTACTCGGCATCCTCAGTTATGCGCGCTGGCCGACGGAGCCTGCGCAACTGCGGTTATGCATCGTCGGCCCCACCCAGTACACCGACGACCTGATAAAAGGCACCACCCAGGCCACCGGTCGTCCGGTGGTGGTGCGACGCCTGCTGGCCGATCATCCCGATATCGTCAGCGCATGCGACGCCGTGTACATCGGCAAACTCAGCGTCGATGAGCGCACTCGGCTGTTTACCTCATTGATTGGTCACCCGGTGCTCAGCATCAGTGAAGGCGGTGACCAATGCACCGTGGGCAGCCTGTTCTGTCTGCGTGTAGGCGATGAGCAGGTGTCGTTCGAGGTCAACCTGGACTCCGTCGCACGCAGCGGCGTGCGCATTCATCCCAGCGTGTTGCAGTTGTCCCGGCGCCGAGCACCTGCGTCATGACCTCTGTTAAAGCGCGACCAACGCTGCGTTCCGTCATCGGCCGTGGGCACCTGATCCTGGCGTTGGTGGCGGTGACCCTGGCCAGTGTGTCCCTGACCCTGCTCGGGGTGCTGGCACTGCGGGTGTACGCCGAGCACAACCTGCACCTGATCGCCCGTTCCATCAACTACACCGTGGAAGCGGCGGTGGTGTTCAACGACAGTGCCGCCGCCACCGAAGCCCTCAGCCTGATCGCTTCCACCGAAGAGGTGGCCCAGGCTGAAGTCTTCGATGCCAATGGCAATTTATTGGCGCAATGGGTACGCCCGGAAACAGGCATGCTGTCGCAGATTGAACTGGTACTGGCGCACACCCTGCTCGAACAACCTATCAGCCAGCCGGTCCTGCACCAGGGGCGAACCGTCGGCAGCATTCATGTGGTCGGCCACGGCGGCAGCCTGCTGCGCTTTTTGCTCAGTGGCCTGGCCGGCATTCTGATTTGTACCGCCCTCAGCGCCTGGGTGGCGCTCTACTTGGCGCGACGCCTCTTGCAGGGCATCACCCAACCACTGCAAAGCCTTGCCGCCGTGGCCCACGCCGCCCGCAGCGAGCGCGATTTCGACCGCCGTGTGCCACCGGCGCAGATCGCCGAGCTGGACAGCCTGGGCGCCGACTTCAACGCCCTGCTCGGCGAGATGGAAGCGTGGCAGAACCACCTGCAAAGCGAAAACGAAACCCTCGCCCACCAGGCCAGCCATGACAGCCTGACCGGCCTGCCCAACCGCGCTTTCTTCGAAGGCCGCCTTATCCGTGCCCTACGCAGCGCTGCCAAGGTCAATGAGCGTGTAGCGGTGTTGTTTCTCGACAGTGACCGCTTCAAAGACATCAACGACAACTTCGGCCATGCCGCCGGCGATGCCGTGCTCGTGGCCGTCGCCGAGCGTGTGCGCGCGCAATTACGCGAGGATGACTTGGTGGCGCGCCTGGGCGGCGATGAGTTCGCGATCTTGCTGGCACCCTTGCATAAGGCCGAAGACGCCCAGCGCATTGCCGACAAGATCACCGCCAGCATGGACGTACCGATCCCGCTGCCGGGCGATACCCAGGTGGTGACTTCCCTCAGTATCGGCATTGCCATTTATCCCGAGCATGGGGCCACTCCGGGCACCTTGCTCAATGCCGCCGACGCGGCGATGTACCAGGCCAAACGTTTGTCTTCGGGCGGCCAGCAAGCGGCGGAGCCGGAGAGCCCCGTCGTCAACGTTCAACACAGGAGTTGATCCCTTGTTCTCTAATGCGCGCATTCTGTTTATCACTTTGCTGGTGGCCTTTTTAGCCCTCGGCGGCTGCCAGACGGCGCCACCCAAAGGCCTGAGCCCGGCACAAATCGCTGTGCTTAAACAGCAGGGTTTTGAGCTGACGGACGAAGGCTGGGCGTTCGGCCTGTCGGGCAAAGTGCTGTTCGGCAGCGACGTCGAAAGCCTCAACAAGGCCAGTACCGACATCGTCGAACGCATCGGTAAGGCCCTGGTGGGCGCGGGAATCAACCGTGTACGCGTGGACGGTCACACCGACGCCTCGGGCAAGGAACCTTACAACCAGCAGCTGTCCCTGCGCCGCGCCAAAAGCGTGGGCAAAGTGCTGACGGGCGTAGGTATGAAGGAAGAAAATATCCAGCTGCGCGGCCTGGGCAGCAGCGAGCCGGTAGCGCCGAACGACACGGTAGCGGGACGTACCGAGAATCGGCGGGTGTCGATTGTGGTGATCGCGGACTGAGCGTCTTCACCCGTTTCAATCTGACATGCGAACAATGTGGAGAAGGGGCTTGCCTCGATGGCAGTGGATCAATTTGTAGTTGATCCACCGTAATCGGGAGCAAGCCCCTCTCACATTTGAATCGCAGCATGCTTGAGGCTGTGTTCGCCTGACGGCCCGGCGTCGAATGGTGATGGCCAGGCTCGTGAGGCGTCGCTTTTTCGCAATCGCTGAGCCTGGTTGAAATGGGTGAGCTTAGATAAATGGCCCCCTTTAATCCGCGAACGTTATCTCCCGCGTCTCCCCCATCAACAACCCCTGATTCTGCTCCGTCACCTCCCTGATGTAGTCCCACAACAAGGTAATCCGTTTCAACTTCCTCAGATCCTCCCGGCAGTACATCCAGAACTGTCGCGTAATCGCAATCTGGTCCCCCAACACCGGCAGCAATCGCGGGTCCTGCGCTGCCAGAAAGCACGGCAATATCGCCATTGACCGCCCTTGCTGTGCCGCCACGTACTGCGCAATCACGCTGGTGCTGCGCAAACTGGCGCTGGCACCGGGCACCACGTTGGCCAGGTATAACAGCTCCGAGCTGAACGCCAGGTCATCCACATAGCTGATAAACGGATGCTCAGCCAGATCCGTGGGTTTGCTGATCGGCGGGTGTTGGTCGAGGTATTCCTGGGTTGCGTACAGCTGCAGTTTGTAATCGCACAGTTTGCAGCACACATACGGGCCGTGTTCCGGGCGCTCCAGGGCGATGACGATATCGGCTTCACGTTTGGACAGGCTGATGAAGTGAGGCAGCGGCAGGATATCCACCGAGATCGCCGGGTAGGTATCGACGAAGTGGCTCAACTGCGGGGTGACGAAGAAGCTGCCGAAACCTTCGGTGCAACCCATGCGTACATGCCCGGACAGCGCCACGCCGGAGCCGGATACCTGCTCGCAAGCCATGTGCAGGGTGCTTTCGATGGACTCCGCGTAGCCCAGCAAACGCTGGCCTTCGGTGGTGAGCACGAAACCGTTGGTCCGGGATTTTTCGAACAGCAGGGTACCGAGCGACACTTCCAGTGAACTGATGCGCCGCGACACCGTGGTGTAGTCCACCGCCAGGCGCTTGGCGGCCACGCTGGCTTTGCGGGTGCGGGCCACTTCGAGGAAAAACTTCAGGTCATCCCAGTTCAGGGAGCCCAGCGAGGTGATGTTTTTTTGCATGTTGGTCCGGCTTTTATGTGCGTTCTTATTAGAGATTTGCACATCTATACTCCAAAAACAGTCCGAACGCCTCATTTCCAAGGCGATTCACGCGCCTTGTCTCTGCATAACTACAAGATTGGAGACCACATGAACGCTTCCGCCGATATTTCCGTGCAACAGGTCAAATTGCTGATCAATGGTGAGTGGGTCGAGTCCAGGACCACCCAGTGGCAAGACATCGTCAACCCGGCCACCCAGCAAGTGCTGGCCAAAGTCCCGTTCGCCACCGCTGATGAAGTCAATGCAGCCATCGACGCCGCCCACCGCGCCTTCCAGACCTGGAAGCTGACGCCGATCGGCGCACGCATGCGCATCATGCTCAAGCTGCAAGCACTGATCCGCGAACATTCCAAGCGCATCGCCGTGGTGCTCAGCGCCGAGCAGGGCAAGACCATTGCCGATGCCGAGGGCGATATTTTCCGTGGTCTGGAAGTGGTTGAGCACGCGTGCTCCATCGGCACTTTGCAGATGGGCGAATTTGCTGAAAACGTCGCCGGTGGCGTCGACACCTACACCCTGCGCCAACCGATCGGCGTATGTGCGGGGATTACCCCCTTCAACTTCCCGGCGATGATCCCACTGTGGATGTTCCCGATGGCGATCGCCTGCGGTAACACTTTCGTACTCAAGCCGTCCGAGCAGGACCCACTGTCGACCATGCTGCTGGTGGAGCTGGCGCTGGAAGCCGGTGTACCGGCCGGTGTGCTCAACGTGGTACACGGCGGTAAAGATGTGGTGGATGCGCTGTGCACTCATAAAGACATCAAGGCCGTGTCCTTCGTCGGGTCGACCGCTGTGGGCACTCATGTGTACGACCTGGCGGGCAAACACGGCAAGCGCGTGCAGTCGATGATGGGCGCCAAGAACCACGCCGTGGTGCTGCCGGATGCCAACCGCGAACACACGCTTAATGCGTTGGTGGGAGCCGGTTTCGGTGCGGCGGGCCAGCGTTGCATGGCTACTTCGGTGGTGGTGCTGGTAGGGGCGTCCAAGCAATGGCTGCCGGATCTCAAGGCGCTGGCGCAAAAGCTCAAGGTCAATGCCGGCAGCGAGGCGGGCACCGATGTGGGCCCGGTGATTTCCAAGCGTGCCAAGGCGCGCATCCTGGAACTGATCGAAAGTGGTGTGAAAGAAGGTGCCAAGCTGGAGCTGGACGGTCGGGACATCCAAGTGCCGGGCTTCGAGCAAGGCAATTTCGTTGGCCCGACCCTGTTCTCGGGCGTGACCACCGATATGCAGATCTACACCCAGGAAATTTTCGGCCCGGTGCTGGTGGTGATCGAAGTCGCGACCCTCGATGAAGCGATCGCACTGGTCAACGCCAACCCGTTCGGCAATGGCACCGGCCTGTTTACCCAGAGCGGTGCGGCCGCGCGTAAATTCCAGAGCGAAATCGACGTGGGCCAGGTCGGTATCAACATCCCGATCCCGGTGCCGGTGCCGTTCTTCAGCTTCACCGGTTCCCGCGGTTCCAAGCTCGGCGACCTGGGCCCGTACGGCAAGCAAGTGGTGCAGTTCTACACCCAGACCAAAACCGTGACGAGCCGCTGGTTCGACGATGACACGGTCAACGATGGCGTCAACACCACCATCAACCTGCGCTGATTCCGGGAGACGACCATGAAGATTGCATTTATCGGCCTGGGCAACATGGGCGCGCCGATGGCCCGCAACCTGATCAAGGCCGGCCACGCGCTGAACCTGTTCGACCTGAACCAGACGGTCCTCAAGGAATTGGCCGAACTGGGTGGCACCATCAGCGATTCACCGCGTGATGCGGCTAACGGCGCTGAGCTGGTTATTACCATGCTGCCGGCGGCGGCTCATGTGCGTAGCGTTTGGCTGAATGAAGACGGCGTGCTGGCCGGGATCGGCAGTGGCGTACCGGCAGTGGATTGCAGCACCATCGACCCGCAAACCATCCGTGATGTAGCGGCTGCGGCGTCGAAGCAAGGTGTAGCCGTGGCCGACGCCCCAGTCTCAGGCGGCACTGGTGGCGCCAGTGCTGGCACCCTGACGTTTATGGTGGGGGCCACCCCGCAATTGTTCGCCACCCTGCAACCGGTACTGGCGCAGATGGGTCGTAACATCGTGCATTGCGGTGACGTCGGCACCGGCCAGATCGCCAAGATCTGCAACAACCTGCTGCTGGGCATCAGCATGGTCGGCGTCAGCGAAGCCATGGCGCTGGGTGATGCGTTGGGCATCGACACCCAGGTGCTGGCGGGAATCATCAATAGCTCCACCGGACGCTGCTGGAGTTCCGACACCTACAACCCATGGCCGGGCGTGATCGAAACCGCGCCGTCGTCCCGTGGCTACACCGGTGGATTTGGTGCCGACCTGATGCTCAAGGATCTGGGCCTGGCCACCGAAGCCGCGCGCCAGGCGAAGCAACCTGTGATCCTGGGCGCCGTGGCCCAGCAGTTGTATCAATCGATGAGCCAACGCGGCGAAGGTGGCAAGGATTTCTCGGCGATCATCAACAGCTATCGCAAGCCCGAATAAACACTGTGGCGAGGGAGCTTGCTCCCGCTGGACTGCGTAGCCGTCCCATCTTTGGGACCGCCTCGCGCTCCAGTGGGAGGAAGCTCCCTTGCCACACCGTGTTAAAGCTCAAGCAAACACAAAATACTTACGCACTGTCTCCACCACTTCCCACGTCCCCTTCATCCCCGGCTCTACCACGAAGATATCCCCAGCCCGCAGGTGAATCGGCTCCATGCCTTCCGGGGTGATCACGCAGTAGCCTTCCTGAAAATGGCAGTATTCCCACTTCACGTACTCCACGTACCACTTGCCGGGGGTGCAGATCCAGGTGCCCATGATCTTGCTGCCGTCCTCGCTGGTGTAGGCGTTGAGGTTGACGGTGTGCGGGTCGCCTTCGAGTTTTTCCCATTTGCACGCGTCCAGGACCGGCAAGGGATGGGTGTCGCGCAGAACGGTGATGGGCTTGGACATGATGACTCCGAGGCAAGGAATGGAAAGATCCACCCTAAGGCCTTGGGCGTCGCGCCAGTGGTCTGAACTCGACATCGGGATGCCCAGAAGCGCAGGCGTGTTTATTTGATATATCCCAGCGTCAATCGGCCATTTCCTCGCAGTAAGTGCGAAAGATTTCCGGCCTTGCGCCAGAATTCGCAAGAAAATTCGCAGCAGGCCCTCGTATCATTCACCCCATAACGAGTGAGAGCCCTGCAATGAACCCAATAAAAACGTGGTGGGATATCAGCCCGCCCTTGAGCACGGCGACCCCGACCTGGCCGGGTGACACGCCGTTCCAGGAAGAGCGCGTATGGCAGTTCGGCCCGGAGTGCCCGGTGAATGTGGGACGCGTGACCTTTTCGCCGCACACCGGCGCCCACGTGGATGCACCGCTGCACTACAGCGCGGAGGGTGCGCCGATTGGCGAGGTGTCGCTGGAGGTGTACATGGGGCCGTGCCGTGTTTTGCATTGCCTGGACAGCGGCGCGCTGGTGCTGCCGCATCAGTTGGAAGGTCGTGTGGATAACTTGCCGGAGCGCGTGCTGCTGCGCACTTATCCACAAGCGCCCCTGACCGAATGGGACGCGGACTTCACCGCCATTGCCCCGCAGACCATCGAGTTGCTGGCCAGCCTGGGCGTGCGCCTGATCGGTATCGACACCCCGTCCCTGGACCCGCAACAGTCCAAGACCATGGATTCCCATAACGCCGTGGCCCGCCATGGCATGGCGATTCTCGAAGGCATCGTGCTCGATGACGTACCGGAGGGCGACTACGAGTTGATTGCCCTGCCGCTGCGTTTTGCCACCCTCGATGCCAGCCCGGTCCGCGCAATCCTGCGCCCGCTCAAGGAGCCCACGCGATGAGCCAATGCCCGTTCTCTGCTGATTATCAGCCGCCTGAAGAATGGCACAACGCCGAACTGAATTTCTCCGAGTCCATGAGCTACGGCGATTACCTGGACCTGGGCAAAGTCCTCAGTGCCCAGCACCCGCTGTCGCCGGACCACAACGAAATGCTCTTCATCATCCAACACCAGACGTCCGAGCTATGGATGAAACTGATGCTCCACGAACTCAAGGCCGCCCGCGAACACGTGCGCCTGGGTGAACTGCCGCCGGCGTTCAAGATGCTGGCGCGGGTGTCGCGGATCTTTGATCAACTGGTGCACGCCTGGGCGGTGCTGGCGACGATGACGCCGTCGGAGTACAAGGCGATTCGCCCGTTCCTTGGCCAGTCGTCCGGCTTCCAGTCGTTCCAGTACCGCGAGATCGAATTTATCCTCGGCAATAAAAGCGCCGCGTTGTTGCGACCTCACGCTCATCGGCCGGAGCTGTTGAACGAGTTGAAAGTGGCGATTGCTACGCCGTCGCTGTATGACGAGGCGATCAACCTGATGATCAAAGCCGGCCTGGCTATTGATCCGAAACGCGCCGAGCGCGATCCGACGGCGGCGACGGTGCATGATGAATCCGTGGAAGCGGCGTGGCGCGAGGTGTATCGCGACCCGAACCGTTATTGGGACCTGTATCAGTTGGCCGAGAAGTTTATCGACCTGGAGGACTCGTTCCGTCAGTGGCGCTTCCGTCATGTGACCACCGTGGAGCGGATCATCGGTTTTCAGCCGGGCACCGGTGGCACGGAAGGGGTGGGGTATTTGCGCAAGATGCTCGACACGGTGCTGTTCCCCGAGTTGTGGCGAGTACGCTCAACGCTCTAAACAAAAAGCCCCGGATGACCGGGTAATGCCAGTCGGTTAAGGCGGAGCATAGTCACTGTGGCGAGGGAGCCTGCTCCCGCTGGGTCGCGAAGCGGCCCCAGCTTTGAAAAGACTGGGCCTGCTACGCAGTCCAACGGGAGCAAGCTCCCTCGCCACAGGTTACTCGTTGTCCGCTCTATCGCTTAACTGACTGGCCGGATGACCGGGGCTTTTTGTTGGCGGAACACTTCTTTTGCAGGGGATTTATGCGGTCACGGTTTTCGCGGTTTTCATCCGCAACCGATACGCCACGTAGATGATCCCCACCCACACCGGCATCGCATACACCGACTCGCGAATGCCTGGAATCGCCAGCATCACGCTGATGATCAAAAGCATGAACGCCAGGCACAGGTAATTGCTGAACGGGAACCAGAAGGTTTTGAACGACGGCGTCAGGCCTTGTTCGCCCATGGCCTTGCGGAATTTGATGTGGGTGATGCTGATCAGCGCCCAGTTGATCATCAGCGAGGCAACCACCAGGGCGAACAGCAGCTCCAGCGCACTCTTCGGTGCCACGTAGTTGACCACCACGCACAGCATCGTCACCAGCGCCGAAATCGCCAGGGCCCGAATCGGTACGCCTTGCTTGTTCAGCTTCATCAGCGCCTTGGGCGCGTCGCCTTGCTCGGCCAGGCCGAACAGCATGCGGCTGTTGCAGTAAACGCCACTGTTGTACACCGACAGCGCCGCGGTCAGTACCACGAAGTTGAGGATGTGCGCGGCGGTATCGTTGCCGATCAGCGAGAAAATCTGCACAAACGGGCTGCCGCTGTAGGGATCGCCCGAGGCACCGAGGGTTTGCAGCAGTTGGTCCCATGGGTACAGCGACAGCAGTACGGTCAGGGCGCCGACGTAGAAAATCAGAATCCGGTACACCACCTGGTTGATGGCTTTCGGAATCACTTTGCGCGGCTCACTGGCTTCAGCGGCGGTGATGCCCACCAGCTCCAGGCCACCGAACGAGAACATGATGAAGGCCATGGACATCAACAGCCCCATGCCGCCATTCGGGAAGAAACCACCGTGGCTCCACAGGTTACTGATGGACGCCTGCGGGCCGCCGCTGCCACTGAACAGCAGGTAGCAGCCGAGCACGATCATGCCGACAATTGCCACCACCTTGATGATCGCGAACCAGAACTCGGCTTCACCGAAGAACTTCACGTTCAGGGTGTTGATCAGGTTCACCGCCACGAAGAACACCAGTGCACTGACCCAGGTCGGGATCTCGGGCCACCAGAACTGGATGTATTTGCCCACCGCCGTCAGTTCGGCCATACCCACCAGCACGTAGAGCACCCAGTAGTTCCAGCCCGCCAGGAAGCCTGCGTAACCGCCCCAGTATTTGTGGGCGAAGTGGCTGAAGGAACCAGCCACCGGCTCTTCGACGATCATCTCGCCGAGCTGGCGCATGATCAGGAACGCGATAAAACCGGCAATCGCGTAGCCGAGGATCATCGACGGTCCCGCCGACTTGAGCACTCCGGCCGAGCCGAGGAACAACCCCGTACCGATGGCCCCTCCCAAGGCGATCAACTGAATGTGCCGGTTCTTCAGGCCACGCTTGAGGCCTACCGGGTTAACCATGTCATCCGCCATTAACATTCCCTTCTACTTGTTTTTCTTAGGGTAAGTGCACGCCGCATCTGCCCCTCAGAAGTACTGAGGTTCAGATATTACTCTGCGTAAACTTTTCGTAATACAGCTGAACGTCGTTAAGCGCCTGATCCGCCAGCCATTGTTGGACGGATTCGACCATTGGAGGGGGACCGCATAGGTACATATCCGCCGATCTGTCCCGCAATTCGGCCAGGTCGAAATGTTCGGTGAGGTAGCCACGCTTGCCAGGCCACTCGGGCGAGGCGTCACTCAATACCTCGGTGTAGCGAAAGTCAGCGATTTTCGAGGCGTAGCCCTGGATACGCGCCGCTTCGCACAAATCCTCGGCCCCACGCACGCCGTAATACAGGTGCACCGGTTGCTCACAGCCGTTGGCCGCCAGTTCATCGAGCATGCCCAGCAAGGCCGACAGCCCGGTGCCGCCGGCCACCAACACCAAGGGCTTGGTCACATGGCGCAGGTAGAAGGCGCCGAGTGGCGCTTCCATCAACAGTTCATCGCCCACCTGGCAACGCTCGCGCAGGTAGTTGCTCATCACCCCATCGGGCAACAGGCGCACCAGGAATTGCAGTTGATTACCCGGACGGTTGGCAAAGGAATACGAGCGCCAGCTGTCTGTGCCAGGTACGGACAGGCGCGCGTACTGGCCTGGCAGAAAATCCAGCGCCTGATCCAACTGCACCTGCAGGATCGCCGTACTGGTCGACACCTGCTGCACCGCGCTCACCGTGCCACGTACCTGCACCGGGCCTGGCGCATTGCACAGGCTCGAATCAAAGTCGAAGTAGAACGTCGCATCGGACTTCACCCGCGTCTGGCAACTGAGCATCTTGCGTTGTTGCAGGTCGAGGCTGGAGAGGGCTTCCTCATCCACATAATCCTGGCTGTAGTCGCCGGACTCGCAACGGCCCTGGCAGGTGCCGCACACGCCTTCGCGGCAATCCAGCGGGATCTTGATACCGTTACGCAGCGCCGCATCCAGCAGGATTTCATTCGTGCCCACCGGGAAAAACAGCGTCTTGCCATCGGCAAAACTGAAGGCCACTTTGTGATTCATCCACCATTCTCCATGGATTTATATGTGACCCCTTGTAGGCGCGAGCAAGCTCGCTCCTACAGGGGAGTGCGCCACCGTTAGAGGTGATAGAAATCCAGCACCGAGTTGATGGTGTCGTTAAGCAGCAACGCGTGCTTGCGGGTGATCAACCAGCTGTCGCCATCGGGTTTCAGGCGATAGGTGGCGTGGCCGTAAAACTGCTCAGACGTGGCCAGGCGATAAAACAGCGTGTGCCAGTTCAGTCGCACCTCCAGCGTCCCATCCGCCTGCTCGGCAATCCGCACGTTATTGATCAGGTGCAAGGTGCGAGGCATCGGTGTCGCCGAAGCCGCCTTGCCGGTGCGCAAGCGGAACACTCGGTCTTCCAGGCCCGAACGGTTGGCGTAGTAGATCAACGACATCTCCCGCTTGGGGTCGCGGGTATAGACGTGTTCCGAATCCCACTGCGGCAGGTGGAATTCGCTTTGCAGGTCGAACAACTGCACATAGGCGTCCCAATCCTGAGCGTCGCACAGCTCGGATTTACGGTAGAAAAATTGCTCGATCCGGTACTGCAATTGGGCATCCATCACTTCACCTCCCGCAGCTTCAGCGCTTGTTGATCGAGGCCGTTGAGCAGGAACTGCTGCCAGTTGCGGTGCTGGTTCACATACAAGCCTTCGTGGGTGAACTCGGTGCCGGTCATGGCCGGTTGGATACCGATGGCTTCGCTGTTGGGCGTCGGGCCGGTTTCCCAGCGATGGCTGCCACGGGAAATATCGCTCCAGCGCTCCAGGCGGCCCTGGAAACCGCGCTGTGCTTCGCGGAACTCCACCAGGTCATCCGGCGTCCCCATGCCGGACACGTTGAAGAAGTCTTCAAACTGGCGGATGCGGTTTTCACGGTCGGCGTCGGATTCGTTCTTCACCCCCAGGCACTGGCTGATGATCTCGGTCTTGTTCCACGCCACCGGGCGGATGATGCGCAGCTGCGAGCTGATCTGGTCGAGGAAGAACAGGCTCGGGTAGATATTCAGGTTACGCAGGCGGTGCATCATCCACTCGGCCTTTTGCTGACCGTGTTCGGACACCAGGCGCGGCATGATGGTGGCGTAGCCGGAGCGCACGCTGGGGTTGGGCATATCGCTGAACAGCACACTGTGGCCGTTGTTGAAGGCGAACCAGCCGTCATCGGTATTCGCATCGCCGGCGCCGAGCTTGCTGTAGTCCAGGGTGGCGGCAGAGCCGCTGCCGTTTTCAGTGTTCACCTGCTGGCGATGCTGCACCGTGGCCACGTAGTTGTAGTGCACGGTGCTGACGTGATAACCGTCCAGGCCGTTTTCGTTCTGCAGTTTCCAGTTGCCGTCGTAGGTGTACGCAGATTTGCCCGGCAGCACTTCCAGTTCTCCGGTGGCGGACTGGGCGACCATCATGTCGAAGAACACTTTGGCGTCGCCGAGGAAATCTTCCAGGCTGTCGCTGCCGTTCACGTCCAGGCTGATAAACACAAAGCCCTTGTAGCTCTCGATGCGCGCCTTTTTCAGGCCGCGGGTGGCCTTATCGAAACCTTCCGGGTATTCCCCCGGCGCCTTGACCTTGACCAACCGGCCGTCGCTCTTATAGCACCAGGCATGAAAAGGGCAGGTGAAGGTGGATTGGTTGCCCTTGCCGACCCGCGTAAGGGTGGTGCCGCGATGCTGGCAGGCGTTGATCAATGCATTGAGCTGGCCTTCGCCATCGCGGGTGATGATCATCGGCTGACGCCCGGCGCGCAGGGTTACGAAATCGTGCTTATTGGCCAGCTCGCTTTCGTGGCAGGCGTAGATCCAGTTCTTTTCGAAGATCAGTTCCATCTCCAGGTCGAACAGTTCCGGCTCGGTGAACATGTCGCGGGCGATGCGGAACACTTCATCCGCCGGACGAAAATCCAGGCAGCCTTCAATAAACGTTTTCCACTGCTCGACACTTCTTGCACCACTCATGGGAGGCACCTTTTTTGACAGGGCTAATCGGTTAATGCCAGTCAGTTAAGAAGGAGAAAGGCTAAAAAGTAACCGGTGGCGAGGGAGCTTGCTCCCGCTGGACTGCGCAGCAGTCCCATTCTTTGTAAACAAAGAGCGGGGCCGCTTCGCGGCCCAACGGGAGCAAGCTCCCTCGCCACACATACAGCGTTCACCCTTAACTGACTGTCATTAGAGCTAATCGGTGGTTTATTAGAGGCAGCGGGGCAGGGCGTGGGCTATCCGCTTAGTGGGTGATCCTGCTCCGGATAATTGGGCAGCAAATACCCAACCCGGTGCATAACGGTGACGGGATGCGCTACTGTCTTGCGGGGCGATGGTCGCAAAAGTCGGCTTCTTATCCACTTAGTCGACCATTGTTATCCACCCGCTGGCAATTGCGCCGGCGTGGCGCATTACTTGCTGTCAAACAACAACGACGCGCCGCCAGAGCGCGCAACAGCCTAACCGCCGTGGGTGCACCCTGATGAGCAGCCAAACGATTCAACGCTTCGACCTGGAAGGCGCCTGCAGCTGGATGTCCGGTATTTGCGGGCCGCATCGACTGGTAACGGCCACGCCCGAACGCCTGCGGTTCCATCACAGCGCCAATGTGCTCAAGTCCCGCGCCACCACCCTGGGCGTGATCGAGTACGGCACGGATGTGACCATCGACATCGAAGATGCCGAGCACTTCAGCAGCTATAGCCTCAGCCTGCCATTGGTGGGCGAGCAAGAGTTGAGCAAGAACGGTGAGCGCCTGAGTTCCAATCGTGACCAAGGGGTGATCATCTCGCCCAACGAGCATCAGGTGCTGGCGATTTCCGGTGACTGCCGCAAGTTGCAGGTCGTGATTACGCGGGCGGCGATGAGTGAGTCACTCGAGGGCTTGCTGCAACGGCCGATTGAAGCGCCGCTGCGCTTTGAGTCGGTGATGGACGCGGTGGAAGGCGCCTCGGCGTCCTGGTGGCGCATGGCGCGTTATTTCATTGCGGAGCTGGAACACAGCAGCGAATTGTATGACCAGACGGCGTTTACCCGAGACCTCGAAAGCTCGTTGATCAAAGGGTTGATCCTGGCCCAACCGAATAATTATTCCGAAGAGCTGCGCGACGTGCTCGGCGTGAAACTGCCGCACTATCTGATCCGTGCACGGCAGTACATCCACGACAATGCCCGTGAAGCCGTGCACCTGGAAGACCTGGAAATCGCGGCGGGTGTCTCTCGGTTCAAGCTGTTCGATGCCTTCCGCAAGTACTTTGCCCTGTCGCCCATGGCCTATCTGAAGAAGCACCGGCTGGGGGCTGTGCGCCAGGAAATCCTGGAACACGGCGCTACCCGTACCATTTCCGAAATCGCCTTGGGCTGGGGCTTTACCCACCTGGGGCGGTTTTCCGCGGAGTACCGCAAACTGTTTGACGAATCGCCGAGCCAGACCCAGCAGCGCAACGATGCACGTCGCCACCGCTGACCCCTGTAGGCGCGGGATTGCTCGCGAAAAACGTTAACGATGACGCAGGCTCCCTGGATGAATGCGGCGCCCTCGGTTTTTTCGCGAGCAAGCTCGCTCCTACAGCAGCTCTTCCACCAGTTGCAGGCAATGAGTGAGCCCCGGCGACTGGTCATTCACCCGCCGGCTGAGAATGATCGGCGAGGTCGCGGTGGTTTCCACTATCGGCGTGTAACCGATATCGGCGCGGTGCAGCACTTGCACCGAGGCCGGCACCAGCGTCACGCCCATGCCGGCGCCAACCAGGCCGATGGCGGTCTGCAATTCGTTGGTCCACTGTGCGACCTTGAGGCTCAAACCATGGGCGTCGAACAACGCGATCACATGGTCGGCATAGCTGGGGCGCGGGTTGCCGGGGTAGAGCACCACAGGCTCGGCGGCCAATTGAGCGAGGGTCGCGGGTGCGGCGAGCAACGGGTGGCCGGCAGGCAGCACGGCCACCAGTCGATCTTCCACCAGCACGCGCTGGACGATAGCCGGGTCATCGATGCGAATGCGCCCGAAGCCCACATCAATGCGCCCGGCCTCGAGGGCTTCGACCTGTTGCAAGGTAGTCATCTCCGACAGCCCCAACTCCAGCTCCAGCGTCTCGTGATTGCGCAGCCGTCGGATCAACTCCGGCAGCACCCCATACAGGGTCGATGGCGCAAAGCCGATGCCCAGCCAGGTCTTCTCGCCCTGGCCGATGCGCCGCGTGTTGTCGCAGACCGTGTTCAACTGCTCCAGCAGCACGTTGGCGTGCTCATAGAAAAACCGCCCGGCTTCGGTCAGCCGCAGCGGTCGGCCGCGCTCCAGCAGGATGACCCCCAGCTCCTCTTCCAATTGCTGGATCTGCCGGCTCAGTGGCGGTTGGGCAATGTGCAGGCGTTCGGCGGCGCGGGTGAAGTTCAGGGTTTCACCCAGTACCTGGAAATAGCGCAGATGACGCAGTTCCATGTCGGCTCCTTTCATACCTTTATGGTATTGATTGAGACTAATTCTATATTGGAAGCCAATAAAATTGCGGGACAGAATCGGCTCAAACCAATAAAGAACCCAGTGGGTATAGTTATGCCGATTTGTACCATCGAGTCGATCGAAACGATCATCGTCGATCTCCCGACCATCCGCCCGCACAAGCTGGCAATGCACACGATGCAAAACCAGACCTTGGTGGTCATCCGCCTGCGTTGCACCGACGGCATCGAAGGCATCGGCGAAGCCACCACGATTGGTGGCCTGAGCTATGGCAACGAAAGCCCCGACAGCATCAAGGTCAACATCGACCGGCATTTCGCACCGCTGCTGATCGGCCAGGACGCGAGCAATATCAACGCCGCCATGCTGCGCCTGGAGCGCAGCATTCGCGGCAACACCTTCGCCAAATCCGGCATCGAAACGGCCTTGCTCGACGCCCTGGGCAAACGTCTCAACCTGCCGGTCAGCGAACTGCTCGGCGGCCGTGTGCGTGATGCCTTGCCCGTGGCCTGGACCCTGGCCAGCGGCAATACCGAGCTGGACATTGCCGAGGCCGAGAAGATGCTCGACCTGCGTCGTCACCGCCTCTTCAAATTGAAGATCGGCGCGGGTGAGGTGGACCGCGACCTGACCCATGTGATCGCGATCAAAAAGGCCCTGGGTGATCGCGCGAGTGTGCGAGTCGACGTCAACCAGGCCTGGGACGAAGCCGTGGCCCTGCGCGCGTGCAAGGTGCTGGGCGATAACGGTATCGATCTGATCGAACAACCCATCTCGCGCAACAACCGTGGCGGCATGGCGCGGCTCAACCTGTCGAGCCCGGCGCCGATCATGGCCGACGAGTCTATCGAATGTGTGGAAGACGCCTTCAACCTGGCCCGCGAAGGTGCGGCTTCAGTGTTCGCCCTGAAGATTGCCAAGAACGGCGGCCCCCGTGCCGTGTTGCGCACCGCTGCGATTGCCGAAGCGGCAGGTATCGGCCTGTATGGCGGCACCATGCTTGAAGGGGGGATCGGCACCCTGGCCTCGGCCCATGCCTTTCTCACACTGAACAAACTGGCGTGGGGCACCGAGCTGTTCGGCCCGCTGTTGCTTACCGAGGACATCCTTGCCGAGCCACCGGTGTATCGCGATTTCCAACTGCATGTCTCCACCGCACCGGGCCTGGGCCTGACCCTCGATGACGAGCGCCTGGCGTTCTTGCGTCGTGACAAACACTAAGAGGTGCCTGCCATGTTGTTCCACGTAAAAATGACCGTAAACCTGCCGTTGGACATGAACCCCGAACGCGCAGCCGGCCTGAAGGCCGAAGAGAAAGCCCTGGCGCAGCGCCTGCAACAAGAGGGCAAGTGGCGCCACCTGTGGCGTATCGCCGGGCACTACGCTAACTACAGCGTGTTCGATGTCGACAGTGTGCAGGCGCTGCACGACCTGCTGATGCAATTGCCGCTTTTCCCCTACATGACCATCGAAGTGAACGCCCTGTGTCGTCACCCATCGTCGATCCATGAGGACGACCGTTAAGCCTGTTCCATACCGAATAACTACAAGATGAGGAGTGCACCATGTCCATCCGACTTTCCCAGACTGCCCATGCTCAACAGTTTCTCGAAGAAGCCAGCGGTAACCTCAATGATGGCGGCAACCCGCGCACCAAGACTCTGATTTACCGCATCCTGCGCGACACGGTGAACATCATCGAAGACCTGGAAGTGACCCCGGAAGAGTTCTGGAAGGCGGTCAATTACCTCAATGAGTTGGGCAAAAATCAGGAGGCTGGTTTGCTCGCGGCCGGCCTTGGCCTTGAACATTACCTGGACCTGCTGATGGACGCTGCCGATGAGCAGGCGGGCAAGTCCGGCGGCACGCCGCGTACCATCGAAGGCCCGCTGTATGTGGCCGGAGCGCCGCTGAGCAAGTACGAAGCGCGGCTGGATGATGGCCTGGACGACGCGGTGCCGTTGTTTATGCGCGGTCAGGTACGCGACACCCATGGCAAGCCGCTGGCGGGGGCGATTGTGGATGTGTGGCAGGCCAATACCGGCGGCACTTATTCGTGGTTCGACCCTGCGCAATCGGAGTTCAACCTGCGCCGGCGCATCGAGACCGATGCCCAGGGCAACTACCGTTTTCGCAGTATTGTGCCCTCCGGCTACGGCTGCCCACCGACGGGGCCGACTCAGCAACTGCTCGATCAACTGGGGCGTCATGGACAGCGGCCGGCGCATATTCATTTCTTCATTTCGGCGCCGGGGTACCGGCATTTGACCACGCAGATCAACCTGTCGGATGACCCGTACCTGCATGATGATTTCGCCTACGCCACGCGGGATGAGTTGATTGCCGAGATTCGCTTCAGTGACGACCAGCAACTGGCGCGGGAGTTGGGTGTGGAAGGGCGGTTTGCGCAGATTGATTTTGACTTCGAGCTGCAGCCTGCGGCTGCGCCGGTAGAGCAAAAGCGCATGCAGCGCGTGCGTGCCCTGGAAGACTGAACGCGGTCAAAAATGTGGGAGGGGACAAGCCCCCTCCCACATTTGATCTGTATTGTCGCCGTTATTTGCGGATGACCAGGTCCAGCACCTCATCCCGATCCTTGATCTTCTGCAGCACGATCTCCGAACGTATATCCATCACCCCAGCCGTGCGGTTCAGGTGGTTCACGATGAAGTCCGAAAAGTGTTTGAGGTTGCGCGCCTGCACCCGCAACACATAGTTGCTCGCCCCGGTAATCACATACGCACTGGCCACTTCCGGCCAGCCCTGCACCTTCTTGATGAATGTCTCATGCCAGTCCTCCACATCCTGGCGCAGCGACAGGTGCACGATGGCCTCCAGTTCAATGCCCAACTGCTCGGCATTCAACACCGCACGGTAGCCGCTGATGATTCCCTCGCTTTCCAGCAGGCGCAGACGGCGCAGGCAGGCCGAGGGTGACAGGGCGACTTTTTCCGCCAGTTCCTGGTTGCTGATACGGCCATCCAGTTGCAGGAAATGCAGGAGGCGCAGGTCGGTGGCGTCGAGAATCATGGTTAGAATAAATCCGCGTGTTTGGGCGTTAAATTCGAATTTCCTACAGCTTAATTAGCCTGTTGCACGCCACTTTGCACGAAAATTCTCTAAAAGTTCGTTCATTATTTGGTCAGTCGTCACTTATAAAAATCAGGACAACCCATGACCACTCGAAGCCACTGCCAAACCCTCGATGCCGAGGATTCACTTGCCCCGCTGCGAAGCCGGTTCGCCCTGCCTGCGGGGGTGATCTACCTCGACGGCAACTCTTTGGGCGCCCGCCCGGTGGCGGCCCTTGAGCGTGCGCAACAGGTGATTGCCGAGGAATGGGGCGATGGTTTGATCAGCAGTTGGAACAGCGCCGGTTGGGCGCAACTGTCACTGCGCCTGGGCGATCGCCTGGCACCGTTGATCGGCGCAAAACACGGCGAAGTGGCGATCACCGATACCACCTCCATCAACCTGTTCAAGGTGCTCAGCGCCGCGTTGAGCGTGCAGCGCCAACGCCAGCCTGAGCGCAAGGTGATCGTCAGTGAGGCGAGCAACTTCCCCACGGATTTGTATATCGCTGAGGGCCTGGCCGAGTTGCTGCAGCAAGGCTATTCCCTGCGTCTGGTGAACAGCCCGGAAGAGTTGCCCCAGGCCATCGACCAGGATGTGGCGGTCGTGATGCTCACCCACGTCAACTATAAGACCGGCTACATGTATGACATGCAGGCACTCACTGCCTTGAGCCATGAATGCGGCGCGCTGAGCATCTGGGACCTGGCGCATTCGGCGGGCGCGGTGCCTGTCGACCTGCACCAGGCCGGCGCCGATTACGCGATCGGCTGCACCTACAAGTACCTCAACGGCGGGCCGGGCTCCCAGGCGTTTGTCTGGGTCAACCCGGCCTTGGTGGATGTGGTGCGCCAGCCGTTGTCGGGTTGGTTCGGGCATACCCGACAGTTCGCCATGGAGTCGAGCTACACACCCAGCGTCGGCATCGCGCGTTATCTGTGCGGCACCCAGCCGATCACCTCGCTGGCCATGGTGGAGTGCGGCCTGGAGATTTTTGCCCAGACCGATATGGCCAGCCTGCGTAAAAAATCCCTGGCGTTGACCGACCTGTTTATCGCGCTGGTCGAAACCCGCTGCGCTGCCCACGGCCTGGTGCTGATCACGCCGCGTGAGCATGCCCGGCGTGGCAGCCATGTAAGTTTCGAACACCCTGAAGGCTACGCGGTGATCCAAGCGCTGATCGCCCGTGGTGTGATCGGCGATTACCGCGAACCGCGCATCATGCGCTTTGGTTTTACGCCGCTTTACACCCGCTTCACCGAGGTCTTTGACGCCGTGCAGATCCTTGGCGAAATCCTCGATAACGGCACTTGGGACCAGCCGCAATTCAAAGTCCGCAACAGCGTTACCTGAGTAAACGCAGAGTAAAAATGTGGGAGCGGGCTTGCTCGCGCCCGCAGGGACAGTGTGTTAACCAAAAAACAGTGCAATCACAATAATAAAGGGGCACGCCACGTGACTACGCCAGACCACGGCTTTGCAGAGATCACCCACCGCGAACTGGGCCTGAGGCGCCAGCTCACCTCCGGCCAGATGAGCATGATCGCCATCGGTGGCGCCATCGGCACCGGGCTGTTCATGGGCAGCGCCTATGCCATCGGCTATGCCGGGCCCAGCGTGCTGGTGAGCTACGCCATCGGTGCATTGATCACCTTGCTGTTGATGGGCTGCCTGGCGGAGATGACGGTGGCCCACTCCACCTCGGGTTCCTTCGGCGCCTACGCCGAGTTTTATATCAGCCCGCTGGCCGGGTTTCTGGTGCGCTATGCCTATTGGGCGGCAATTGTGCTGGCGGTGGGCGCCGAGGTCACGGCGGTGGCGATGTACATGAAGTACTGGTTCGCCAATGTGCCGGAGTGGGTGTGGATCGTGTCGTTTTCCAGTGTGCTGATCCTGCTCAATGCGATCAGCGTGAAGACCTTCGGTAACTTCGAATACTGGTTCTCGACGATCAAGATCAGCGCCATTGTCGGCTTCATCATCCTTGCGGTGTACGTGGTGTTCGGCTCCGGCAACCCGGAATACGGCGTGCACAACTACACGTCTCACCACGGGTTTTTCCCCCATGGTCTGAGCGGAATGTGGATTGCGGTGATCGTGTCGATCTTCAGTTATTTGAGCGTGGAGATGATCGCCGTGGCCGCCGGTGAAGCGGCCGATCCCGAGCAGGCGGTGAAAAAGGCCTTTCGCGCGACCATCGTGCGCCTGGTGGTGTTCTACCTGCTGACCTTGGCCTTGATGCTCGCCATCGTGCCATGGAGCCAGGCCGGGCAAACCCAGAGCCCGTTCGTCACGGTGATGCAGACCATCGGCATTCCCGGCGCAACCGGCGTGATGAATTTCGTGATCCTGATCGCGGCGTTGTCAGCGATGAACAGCCAGCTCTACATCACCACGCGCATGATGTTCAGCCTGTCGCGCGCAGGGTTTGCGCCCAAGTCCATGGGGGCGTTGAGCAAGAGCGGCATTCCGCTGAATGCCTTGCTGTTGTCCAGCTCGGGGATCGCCTTGGCGACCTTGTTGAACGTGGTGTATCCGGAAAGCTCGTTCACCCTGATGATGGCGATCTCGATGTTCGGTGCGATCTTCACCTGGTTCATGATCTTTCTCACTCACCTGTTCTTCCGTCGCCATCGCCAGCGTCATGGCGGGCCGAAGCTGTCGTTCCAGTTGCGGCTGTTTCCCTACAGCACCCTGCTGGGCCTGCTGCTGATGGGGGCGGTAATGATCACCACGTACTTCACCGAGGCGTTCAAAATGACGCTGGTGTTCGGCGTGCCGTTCCTGCTGATTCTGTCGGCGGTGTACTACGGGTTTTTCCGCAAGGGCAGGGCCAGCGCGTCGAACAAGGCCCTGGCGTAACCCGGTAGATGGTCGAACGAGCGCGCGCATAACAACAGCTGTCGACAGGCCCATTCTTCGCGCAAGGGTTGGGCCTTGAAGCGGCGCTCTGATGGCCAGCGATCCAGGGCGGCCTGAGGCACGATGCCCAGGCCGGCGCCCCGGGCGACCATGCGCATCACCCCATCAAACCCCTCGGCGCGGATGCGCGTCTGCAAGCGAAAGCCGCTGTGCAGTGCCTGTTCCTCCAGGTAAACCGCCAGCGCGCTGTTGGCGGTCAGGCCCACGAAGTCGTGTTGCAGGCTGTCGATAAAACTCACGGTGCCGGCTGCCAAGGGATGATCAAGGGGCAGGATCAACACCAGCGGGTCATCGCGAAACGGCAGGGTTTGCAGGCCGTGGGTATCCACTGCGTCGGAGATGATTCCCAGGTCTGCCGTGCCTTGGCGCAACGACTGGGTGATGCGCAGGCTCGGCAGTTCCTGCAGGTCGATATCGAGGTTGGGATGTTCGCGCAAAAAGTCCGCGAGCAATTCCGGCAGGTATTCGCTCCGGGCCGTGGTGTTGCACAGCAGGCGCACCTGGCCCTTAATCCCCTTGGCGTATTCCGCCAGGTCCTGTTGCAGGTGCTCGGCCTGTTGCAGCAGCAGGCGGGCATGTCGGGCCAGGGCCTTACCGGCGGCGGTGGGGGTGACACCGCGACGGCCGCGCTCCAGGCACTCGATACCCAGCGACGCTTCCATCGCGCGGATACGTGCGCTGGCCGCCGCCAGGGATAAATGGCTGCGCGCCGCGCCTGCGGTGATATTGCCGGTGTCGAGGATATGCAGGTAGAGGCGCAGGTTGATCAGGTCAAAGTGCATGGCGTGTGCCTAAAGCAAAACAAGAGTCTGCCTCAGTATATGGCGAATTTTCGGCCTGATCGAAAAGCGCCACAATCGTCCCATGACTACTTTCCTCGCGTTTTACCAGAATGCAGGCCCAGCCTTGACTGTACTGGTGGTCGGCACGTTTCTACTGGCCGGTACCGTCAAGGGTGTGATTGGCCTTGGCCTGCCCACCGTAGCCATGGGGCTGCTCGGGCTGGCTATGTTGCCGGCGCAGGCTGCGGCGTTGCTGATCGTTCCTTCGATGGTCACCAACCTCTGGCAGTTGGCCTTCGGCGGCCACTTGAGTGACTTGCTCAAGCGCTTGTGGCCGATGCTGCTGCTGATTTTCCTCGGCACCGGGCTTGGCACGCTGTGGCTGGGAATGGACGGTGGCCATGGGGCGGTGCGTGCGTTGGGCTGCGCGTTGCTGGTGTATGCGCTGAGCGGATTGTTCTTGCCCACGTTCAAGCTGAAGCCTGCGACCGAACGTTGGCTGGGCCCGCTGTGTGGGCTGATCACCGGCGTCATAACCTCGGCCACCGGCGTCTTCGTGATTCCTGCGGTGCCGTATCTGCAGGCCTTGGGCCTGGGCCGCGATCAACTGGTGCAGGCGCTGGGGCTGTCGTTCACCGTGTCCACGCTGGCATTGGCGGCCGGCATGGCCTGGCGTGGCACGTTAGGCGGTGGGGAAATCAATGCGTCGCTGTTGGCGCTGCTGCCCGCGCTGTTGGGGATGTGGCTCGGCCAGCTGTTGCGCCAACGGATCAGCGCCGGGCTGTTCAAACGCGTGTTTTTTGTCGGCATGGCGCTGCTGGGTGGGCATTTGCTGATTGGCGGTTGAATCGCTCGGTGTAAGCTGCGCTGACCCGATAGAGAGGACAGCCTGTGAAAGCCCGATCCGATGAGCTACAAACCTTCGTCAGCGTGATTGAGTGCGGCTCGATTTCTGCCGCGGCGGAGCAGATCGGGCAGACGCCGTCGGCGGTCAGCCGCACCTTGTCGCGCCTCGAAGCCAAGCTCGGCATCACCCTGATCAACCGCACCACGCGGCGCATGGACCTGACCGAAGAGGGCAAGTACTTTTTCGAGCAGGCCAAGGTGATCCTGGCGCAGATGGATGAGCTGGAGGAGCGCCTGTCGTCACGCCAGAAAAAACCCGCCGGGCGTTTGCGCATCAATGCTGCCGTACCGTTCATGCTGCATGGGATCGTGCCGTACATCGCCGAGTTTCGCCGCCTCTATCCCGAGATCCAGTTGGAGCTGAACAGCGATGACCTGATCATCGATCTGCTGGAGCAGAGCACCGACATCGCCATCCGTATCGGTGCGTTGGCCGACTCGACCCTGCATGCCCGCTCACTGGGCTGGTCGCCGCTGCACATCCTGGCCAGCCCCGCCTATCTCAAGCGGTACGGTACGCCGAGCACGGTGGCCGAATTGGCGGATCACACGTTGTTGGGGTTCACCCAGACCGAAACCCTCAACCACTGGCCGCTGCGTCATGTGGAAGGCGACCGCTGGCTGATCCAGCCCGGCATCGCCGCTTCCAGCGGTGAAACCCTGCGTCACTTGGCGCTGGAAGGGCAGGGCATTTGCTGCCTGTCCAATTTCATGACCATCGATGACATCAACGCCGGGCGCCTGGTGCCGGTGCTGGAGGCGTTCAACAGCGGTTATCGCCAGCCGATCAACGCAGTGTTTTACCGCAACTCGCAATTGGCGTTGCGCATCCAGTGCTTCCTGGACTTTATCCAGGCCAAGCTGGCGCGGTATGCCCGCTGATTCGTGACTTGAGCGCAAGAGTGAATTGGGCGAAGGGGACTTATTCGACAAGGATGGGCCGCTGATACTGGCTCCATCACTTACCCCCGTCAGGAGCACACTCCATGAACGTATTCGTAACCGGTGCAGCCGGTTTTATCGGCGGCTCCATCGCCACCGGCCTGGTCCAGGCCGGCCATGCCGTGACCGGTTTGGTGCGCAGCGCCGAACAGGCCGCTGAAATGACCGCCCTGGGCATCACCCCAGTGATCGGTACCCTTGATGATGTCGCTATCCTGACCGCCCAGGCCCGGCAAGCCGATGCGGTGATCAACGCGGCCAGCAGCGATCATCGTGGTGCGGTAGAAACGTTGCTCGCCGCCTTGAAGGGCTCGAACAAGCCCTTCCTGCACACCAGCGGTTCGAGCATTGTCGGTGATGCGTCGGGCGGCAAGGCCAGCGATGTGATCTATTTCGAAGACAACTTGCCCGAGCCGACGGTCGACAAGGCCGCGCGCGTGGCCATCGACAATCTGATCCTGGCGGCCGCCCAGGACGGCGTCAACTCGGCGGTGATCTGCAACACCCTGATCTACGGCCACAGCCTGGGCGTGAAGCGTGACAGCGTGCAATTGCCGCGCTTGCTCAAGCAGGCACGCAAGAGCGGGGTGGTGCGCCATGTGGGCCCGGGGCAGAACATCTGGTCCAACGTGCACATTGAAGACGTGGTGGCGCTGTACCTGCTGGCGCTGACCAAGAATGTACCGGGCACGTTTTACTTTGTGGAAAGCAGCGAAGCGGCGTTTGTCGACATGACCAGCGCCATCGCCGAAGCCCTCAAGCTGGGGCAACCCCAGGATTGGCCATTGGCCGAGGCTGAAGCCGAGTGGGGTTATGAAATGGCCAACTACGGCCTGGGTTCCAACAGCCGTGTGCGCGGCAAGCATGCCCGTGAACTGCTGGGTTGGGTGCCCAAGCGTACGTCGGTTGTCGAGTGGATTCGTCACGAGATGGCCTGATGTTCGCTTGATACCGGGCCGCGCTCATCGGGAGCGAGCCCCTCCCACATTTGCCTGCATTCCAACGGTGGAACTTGGTCAAATGTGGAAGGAGCTTGCTCCCGATAGCAGCGACTCCACCTTCGAGACTATCCCCACCCGACTCAATTCCGTACCATTCCCCGCCTTATCCCCCGCAATGCCCTGGTACCTCATGAACCTCACCCGTCTGCGCGCCGATACCCTGGCCGGCCTCACCACGTCTTTTGCGCTGTTGCCCGAATGCATCGCCTTTGCCCTGGTGGCCCACCTCAACCCGCTGATGGGGCTCTACGGCGCCTTTATCATCTGCACCCTCACCGCATTGTTCGGCGGCCGGCCGGGTATGGTTTCGGGTGCGGCCGGCTCGATGGCAGTGGTGATCGTCGCATTGGTGGTGCAGCACGGCGTGGAGTACCTGCTGGCGACGGTGTTGCTGGGTGGGCTGATCATGATTGCCTTTGGCCTGCTGCGCCTGGGCAAGCTGGTGCGCATGGTGCCGCATCCGGTGATGCTCGGCTTCGTCAACGGCCTGGCGATCATCATCGCGCTGGCGCAGTTGGAACACTTCAAGAGCGGTGACACCTGGCTCAGCGGCACGCCGCTGTATGTGATGACGGGCCTGGTGCTGCTGACCATGGTCATCGTCTATCTGCTGCCACGCCTGACCCGCGCCGTGCCGCCTGCATTGGTGGCGATTCTAGGCGTGGGCCTGGCGGTGTACCTGCTCGGCCTGCCTACGCGAACATTGGGCGACATGGCCCACATCGCCGGCGGCCTGCCGACCTTTGCGCTGCCGCACGTCCCCTGGTCCCTGGAAACCCTCGGCATCATTGCGCCCTATGCGTTCCTGATGGCGATGGTCGGCCTGCTGGAAACCTTGCTGACCCTGAACCTGACCGATGAAATCACCGAAACCCGTGGCTACCCGGATCGCGAAAGCGTGGCCCTGGGCGCGGCGAACATGGTCTCGGGGCTGTTCGGTGGCATGGGCGGTTGCGCGATGATCGGGCAAACCGTGATCAACCTCAGCTCCGGCGGGCGTGGGCGCTTTTCCGGGGTGTTTGCCGGGGTGATGATCCTGCTGTTCATTCTGTTCCTGTCACCGTTGATCGAGCGCATTCCGCTGGCGGCCCTGGTGGGCGTGATGTTCGTGGTGTCCCAGCAGACCTTCGCCTGGGCGTCGTTGCGGGTGATCAACAAGGTGCCGCTCAATGATGTGCTGGTGATTCTTGCGGTGACCGTGATCACCGTGTTCACCGACCTGGCGACCGCTGTGCTCTGCGGCATTGTGATTGCGGCGCTGAACTTCGCCTGGCAACAGGCGCGTGAACTGTACGCCGATGAGCATCTGGAGGCCGATGGCAGCAAACTCTATCGCCTGCATGGCACGTTGTTCTTTGCCTCGACCACGCCGTTCCTGAACCGGTTCGACCCGGCCAACGACCCGGCCCAGGTCACGCTGGACTGCCGTCACCTGAGTTTCGTCGATTACTCAGCGATTGCCGCGCTGATGACCTTGCGTGAGCGCTACACCAAGGCCGGCAAGCACTTGCGGGTGCTGCATCTGTCGGAGCGCTGCAAGAAGCTGCTCAAGCGCGCCAAAGTTCACCACGACTGAATCTCCTGTAGGCGCTCGCTCGCGAAAATCGTCAAGGATGACGCGGGTATCCTGAATGCACGCGGTGCTCCCAGGTTTTTCGCGAGCCAGCTCGCTCCTACGGGGAGAGGGTGTTGCCATGCCTTATGGCCCGACCAGGTCTTCCAGTTCCTGGGCACGGGTCTGGGTCATGTCCACCACGCAGCCGGAGCCATTGACCTGATCAATGGTGCCGCCGGTGGCACTGCCTGCAAAGGCGCAATTGGCATCGCGGTATTTTATCCACAGGCGCTGCACGTCTTGCAGTTGCTGTTTGCGCGGGCCGTCCTGGGCCGCGAGCGCAGTCTTGTAGGCTTTGTTCAGGCGCTCGTCCTGCACTTTGGCGGCCTGGGTATTGCAGCCGACCATGTCGGCGGTGGTGTTGGCGTTGTCCATGCACTTTTTCAACATGGCGTTATCGGCGGCCGAAGCGGTGCCGCACAGGGCAAGCAGCAGGGCGCCGGCAGCGAGGGATGGGCGAATCATGGTCGGTTTTCCTGAGCGTGAGTGGATGCGCATTCTATGACTGGAGGCTGGCGCCTGAGTTTCGACGTTCTCTGATCTTCATGTAAGAACACCCCCTGAATTTTCATGCACGGGTGTTGGGCATGTCCCAACGCGACGGCGCTTATCCGTGGGCGAAAATTACTTTCACAAAAATTGAAAATGCTACCGGGTAATGATTTATGAGTTTCACAACCTATTCGACGTGACCCTTTCCAAGGAGTACCGCATGGCCGCATCACCGGGCTTCGGGCTATTGGCATACGCTGCCATCGCCATCATTGCGTTGATCGTGCTGATTGCACGTTACCGACTCAATCCATTTATCGTCATCACCTTGGTCTCCATCGGTCTGGCGCTGATGGCCGGAATGCCGGCGGACACGATCATGGGGTCGTATGAAGCGGGCGTCGGTAAAACCCTGGGGCATATCGCACTGGTGGTGGCGCTGGGCACGATGCTCGGCAAGATGATGGCCGAATCCGGTGGCGCCGAGCAGGTGGCGCGTACGCTGATCAATCGCTTCGGCGAGCGCAACGCTCATTGGGCGATGGTGTGCATCGCGTTCCTGGTGGGGCTGCCGCTGTTTTTCGAGGTCGGGTTTGTGTTGCTGGTGCCCATCGCGTTTACCGTGGCAAGGCGAGTGGGCGTGTCGATCCTGATGGTCGGCCTGCCGATGGTCGCCGGCCTGTCGGTGGTGCATGCGCTGGTGCCGCCGCATCCAGCGGCGATGATGGCGGTGCTGGCGTATAACGCGTCGGTGGGGCAGACCGTGCTGTATGCGATTTTGATCGGTATTCCGACGGCGATCATTGCGGGCCCGGTCTATGCCAAGTTCATCGTGCCGCGTATTCACCTGCCGGCGGAGAATCCGCTGGAACGCCAGTTCATCGAACGCGAACCACGCACCCGCTTGCCGAACTTTGCCCTGACCATGGGCACTATCCTGTTGCCGGTGGTGTTGATGATGATCGGCGGCTGGGCCAACGTGATTTCCACGCCGGGTACTGGGTTCAACCAGTTCCTGTTGTTTATCGGCAACTCGGTGATCGCGTTGCTGGTGGCGACGTTAGTGAGTTTCTGGACCTTGGGCCTGGCCCAAGGCTTCAATCGCGAATCGATCCTCAAGTTCACCAACGAATGCCTGGCGCCGACCGCCAGTATCACGTTGCTGGTGGGCGCGGGCGGCGGCTTGAACCGCATTTTGGTGGATGCCGGTGTTACTAACGAAATTCTTGGCCTGGCCCACGCGTTTCATCTGTCGCCGCTGGTGATGGGCTGGTTGTTTGCCGCGCTGATGCGGATCGCCACGGGGTCGGCCACGGTCGCAATGACCACCGCGTCGGGTGTCGTAGCGCCTGTCGCGATGGGCCTGGGTTATCCACACCCGGAATTGCTGGTGCTGGCGACTGGTGCCGGCTCGGTGATTTTTTCCCACGTTAATGACGGCGGCTTCTGGCTGATAAAGGAATACTTCAATATGACGGTGATCCAGACCTTCAAGACCTGGACCGTGCTGGAGACCCTGATCTCCGTGGTCGCTTTTGGCCTGACCTACGGCTTGTCTGTTGTTTTATGAGCCTCATCCTGTAACCCGGAGCCCCCATGGACATCCTCTACCAGATCCGCGCCCGCCAGGACTCCTTCAGCGCCGGCGAAGGGCGTATCGCCAGGCTGATGCTGGACGACGTGGGCTTTGCCGCGTCCGCCAGCCTGGAAGAGTTGTCCCAACGGGCCGAGGTCAGCACGGCGACCTTGTCGCGTTTTGCCCGCAGCGTCGGCTGCCGTGATCTGCGTGACTTGCGCCTGCAGCTGGCCCAGGCCAGCGGGGTGGGCAGCCGCTTTCTGGACCCGTCCGGGCTGCCGGAGCAGTCGGCCTTTCATCGCCAGATACTCGGCGATATCGAAGTCACGCTGCGTCAGCATCTGTCGGGTTTTAACCAGGCGAGTTTTGTCGATGCGGTCAGCGTGCTGGGCAAGGCGCGGATGATTCACGCATTCGGTATGGGCGGCCCGTCGAGCCTGTGCAGTGACGAGTTACAAGTGCGACTGGTACGCCTGGGCTATCCGATTGCCGCCTGCCATGACCCGGTGATGATGCGTGTCACGGCGGCGACGCTGGGGCCGGAACAGGCGCTGATCGTCTGCTCGCTCACCGGCCTGCCCCCTGAACTGCTCGACGTAGTCGCACTGGCGCGCAACTACGACGCGCGGATTATCGCCATCACCCTGGCCAACTCGCCGTTGGCACAGTTGGCGGACGTCGTGTTGCCGCTGCAACCGGCCGAAACCAGTTTTATCTACAAGCCCACCGCGGCGCGCTACGGAATGCTGCTGGCCATCGACTTACTCGCCACCGAGCTGGCGTTGGTCCAGCCGGACGACAACCAGGAGCGCCTGCGCCGGATCAAGCTGGCCCTGGACGATTATCGCGGCGGCCCCGACAGCCTGCCGCTTGGAGATTGATATGAAGTACGACACGGTGATTCGCCAAGCGCTGATCATGGACGGCAGCAACACGCCAGGCTATGTGGCCGATGTGGGCCTGCGCGATGGGCGTATCGAGACGATAGGCAATTTGTCGGCGGCCGTGGCCGAGCATGAAGTCGAAGCCGCGGGCCGCGTGCTGGCGCCGGGTTTCATCGACGTGCATACCCACGACGACACGGTGGTGATCCGCCATCCGCAGATGCTGCCCAAGCTCAGCCAGGGCGTGACCACGGTGATTGTCGGCAACTGTGGCATCAGTGCATCGCCTGTGAGCTTGCGCAATGATCCGCCGGACCCGATGAACCTGTTGGGCTCCCGTGAGGCCTTCACGTACCCGCGTTTTGCCGATTACCGCTCAGCGGTGGAGGGCGCGCATCCGGCGGTGAACGTTGCGGCGTTGATCGGCCACACTGCGTTGCGCAGCAACCATATGGACGACCTGTACCGCACCGCCTCCGCGGATGAAATCGCGGCCATGCGCGTGCAGTTGCGCGAGAGCCTCGAAGCCGGCGCCCTGGGCTTGTCCACAGGCCTGGCCTACGCCAGCGCATTCAATGCCGAGACCGATGAGGTGCTGCAACTCAGTGAGGAGCTGACGGCCTTCGGTGCGGTGTACACCACCCACTTGCGCAGTGAATTCGAACCGGTGCTGGAGGCCATGGATGAGGCGTTTCTGATCGGCCGACATGCCAAGGCGCCGGTGATCATTTCTCACCTCAAATGTGCCGGTGCGGGTAATTGGGGGCGTAGTCCGCAATTGTTGGCATCGCTTGAGCTGGCGGCGAAAACCCATCCGGTGGGTTGTGATTGTTATCCCTATGCGGCCAGTTCATCGACCCTGGATTTGAAGCAAGTCACTGATGCGTTTCGCATCACTATTACCTGGTCAACGCCACACCCGGAAGTCGGCGGGCGTGACCTGCAGGATATCGCTGCCGAGTGGAATGTTTCGCTGCTGGACGCGGCGCGTCGTCTGCAACCGGCGGGGGCGGTGTACTACGGAATGGATGAGGGGGATGTACGACGTATCCTCGCGCATCCGCTGTCGATGGTAGGTTCGGATGGGTTGCCTGAAGACCCGTTCCCCCATCCGCGTTTGTGGGGCGCGTTTCCACGGGTGCTGGGGCATTTCAGTCGGGATGTAGGGTTGTTCCCGTTGCACACGGCGGTGCACAAGATGACCGGCTTGTCGGCGGCGCGTTTTGGCTTGGCTGAGCGGGGTGAAATCCGCGAAGGGTACTGGGCCGACTTGGTGTTGTTCGATCCGTTGCGCGTGCGCGATGTGGCGGACTTCAAGGAACCGCGGCGCGCGGCGGAGGGCATCGATGGGGTGTGGGTCAACGGGGTGTTGAGCTACAGCGACGGGCAGGCGAATGGTCAGCGGCCGGGGCGCTTCCTGGCGCGGAGTGGGGATTTGCGTCGTGGTTTTTTGTTTCTATAGTGGGTGCTCTCATACACGGAGCGGTCACCATGCACTTAGGAAAAGTCACCCCCATTCTGCGGATTTTCGACGAGCTCAAGGCGCTGGAATTCTACGTCGACTTCCTGGGGTTCAAAGTGGATTGGCAGCATCGTTTCGAGGCGAATTTCCCGGTGTATTTGCAGGTGTCGTTAGGCGAATGTTTGTTGCATCTGACTGAGCACCATGGTGATGCCTCGCCGGGGGCGGCGGTGCGAATTCAGGCGCAAGGAGTGGACGCTTATCAGCAGCAGTTGGTGGGCAAAGATTATCGGTATGCCAAGCCCGAGGTTGAGGAAACACCGTGGGGATCGCGGGAGATGAGCATCAAGGATCCGTTTGGGAACCGGGTGGTGTTTGTCGAGGAAGGCGAGGGCTGAAGGGCAAATTGCAGGCAATAAAAAACCGCCTTGGTAGGGCGGTTTTTTTTGCAGTCCCAGTTAGTGGCTGGGGTTGCGATCTCAAAGATGCGTTGACCCGCAGACGGATACTACCGCCGGTCATTTTATCGCGCAAGGCTGAGCGATGGTCGGCACAGACAATGCTTGAATCTTTCTGACTCCCCCGATTTCCACTGTAAAAGTTTGCAATAGATCTAGGAGTCAATACTGGATATATGACCACTTTTTGTCACACCTTCAACGCGGATTTTGGTTAGGCTCCTCCCCGTTCTGCGTTTGTTGCTTTTAAGCGAGCCGGGTGCGCGCACGATTTTTTGGACTGATCGCCACGGGCTAGTAATCCGTGCCGGATTCATGCGAGAAGCCCATTAACCCGGCCGCCTCAAAGATGCGTTGACCCGCGTCCGAAGGCCCACGTGTTCCGGTAAGTGTGCTGGAGGTAAGGCCCAACTCACGGAGGGCCGAGTATGTCTAAGTTTGCACGACGTACGTGGAACCTCGTAGTGAACTGCCTGCGTGCTTATCACGTCTGGAAGTTCCTGCGAGACAGCTTCGATGACCGCTAAGGTCTGAGGAGTGGAGCCGCCTCGGTTCAGGCCGAGGCGGCTTTTTGGTTTTTTAAACCCGGAAATGACTGACCATCTGCTGCAACTGGCTACCCAATCGAGCCAGTTCAACGCTCGACTTGGCCGTCTCCTCACTCGCAGTAGCCGTCTGCTCCGACACATCACGCACATTCACAATGCTGCGGCTGATCTCTTCAGCCACGGCGCTTTGCTGTTCGGCCGCTGCTGCAATCTGCTGGTTCATCGACTGGATGTTCGACACCGTACGGGTGATGTTTTCCAGCGAAACACCTGCCTTGCGGGTCAGCTCGACACTGCTGTCGGTCAGGCTGCGGCTGTTGTTCATCACGTTGGCCACTTGCTGAGTGCCGTTCTGCAAGCCGGCAACCAGGTCTTCGATTTCTTCCGTGGATTTCTGCGTGCGCTGGGCCAGGCCACGCACTTCATCGGCGACCACCGCAAACCCACGCCCGGCTTCACCGGCACGCGCCGCTTCGATGGCGGCGTTGAGGGCCAGCAGGTTGGTCTGCTCGGCTACGGCCTTGATCACGTCCATCACGCTGCCGATCTTGTTGCTCTCTTGTTGCAAGTGCGCCATGGCGTCGGTGGAGCGCGCCACTTCTTCAGCCAGGCGCTCGATCTGCGCGATGGCTTCAGCCACTACCTTGTCGCCCTCGCGGGCCTGGCCATCAGCGTTGGAGGCCGCCTGGGAGGCTTGCTCGGCGTTACGCGCCACTTCCTGCACGGTAGCGGTCATTTCGTGCATGGCGGTGGCCACTTGATCGGTCTCGATCTTTTGGCTGTTGACGCCTGCACTGGTCTGTTCGGTAACGGCCGACAATTCTTCAGCGGCGCTGGCGATCTGCGTCACACCGTCACGGATGCCGCTGATCAGTTCACGCAAGGTGGTGCCCATGCGCTGGATGCCTTGTTGCAGCACGCCCAGTTCATCACGACGGGTGACCTGGATGTTGTGGCTCAGGTCGCCGGAAGCGATGCGCTCAACCACCTCCAGAGTGTCTTGCAGTGGGCGTGTGATCTGGCGGGTGATGACCCATGCCGCGATGATGCCAACCAGCAGCGCCAGCAACGTGCTGATCAGTTGCAGGCTGCGGGCCTGAGCACTTTCGACATCGCGACGATTGAGCTGGATGTCATACAGCTTGTCACTGATGGTGACGATGTCGGTGCCCTGGGTGGTCATTTCGGCGCGGGCGGTGACGATATTCGCGTTAGCCGCCTTGTAGTTCTGCAGGGCGCTGCGGTAAGCACCGAGTGCGGTTTCCAGTGCGGTCAGCGCACTCTGCTGGCTGGCGCCGAAGACGGTGTTGAGGTCTTTCAAGCTGGCAATGGTTTTTTCAATCTGGGCGGCGGCGCGGGCTTCAGTGTCCGGGTTGACATCGCCGGTGTAGCCGCGCACTTCAAAGCGCGCCAGTTGGAACTGCATCTTCGCGTCGGCCACGGCCTGGAATTGGGCCAGGTGCTCCGAGCTGTCAGGCATTTGCTTTACGCTGGCTTCCAGCGCGTTGATCTGTGCGTTGGCGATATCGGCCTTGTCGCCCATCACCTGGCGTGAGGCGTTACCGTTACGGTACGCCTCTCGCATCTTGTTCAGGGACTGTTGATAGGCGGTAATGACGGCTTTCTGCTCATTGAGCAGCTTGAGGTTTTCCGGGCTCTTGAAACTGTCCAGCAGTTTCTGTTGCTGGGCGGCGAAGCCATCCAGGTTGGTTTGGACGTTCTGGGCCACGGTTTCGTCGCCGGCGGCGAGCATGTATTGCAGGCGCGCGATGCGCAGTTTGGTCAGCGAGGCGTTGAGCTGGGTAATGTCGCTCATCCAGTTGCTGCGGTCGATCAGCCCGCTCAGGCTGGTCCAGCCGGTCAATGCCAGAATCGAGGTGAGGACAAGCACCAGGCCGAAGCCCAGGCCCAGTTTGAGGTTGACGCTGATGTTACCGAACCAGCTGTTCATCGAATGCTCCGCAAAGTTTGATCTGAGTGCTGGGCGGTATTGTTGTTGGAGCCAGCTTAGGTATGTAGGGCAATATCGGCAGCGGGACCAGAATCTGAAATGCCTTTTGTCCGGCTGTATCCAAAAGGCGGGCCCTGACCGTCAGGCGGGCAGGGCCCCGGGGGCATCAAGGCGCCGGTATCAGGTGGATCTCGTATTTGAGCGCTTCGATCAGCTGGCTTTGATAGACAAAGCGTTTGTCGCGAATCCGCTCCCATCGGTCAATGAAGAACTGACCGTTGTCATCGATCTGAATCGGCGTGACCACGATTTCGCCACTGTTGGAGTGGTGCACCAGGTTGGTCTCATCGGCTGTCGGCCGTTCGATGATGAAGTGGCCTTTGATGCGCAGCCGTTCCCGGCTCGGCGGCGCGGGAGGGCGTATGGATTTCCGGCCGGCGATACCGACCTCCAGGGTGAAGTCGCTGCGCAAGGCCAATGAGCTGGACTCGTCCACGACCCAGCCGCCCTGTCGCAAGGTGCGTGCAGTGCCCGCGGCGGCATCGCGCACATGCAGGCTCACGGCATCCTGCAACTGGGCAATACCGGGTACCAAGAGGTTCATATCGGTGTGCCCGCTCCCTATGAACGCCACCCACTTATGGGGCCCGAACGCCGCCTGGTCGGCCTTGATCACCTCGTTGGCAAAATAACTGAACAGCGTGTTGCGCGGGCTTGCGCCCCTGGCCCCTTTGGTGTGGTAGCTGGCAAGGCAATCCAGGGCGCGCACGCGCACCCCGTATTTGTTGGCGGCCTTGATTACGTTGGTATAAGTGTTCGGCCCGGTGTACATCAGCATATGGCCCTGGTCCTGGGCATTCAGGTAGGCCTGCAAGCCGCTGGGCATTTTCAGTGTGTCGTGCAGGATATCCAGTTCATGCTGATGCAGATCGGTGAGCAGGTGCTCGACGTAGAGCGTTTTTACCCCCTGTTTCTTCAACAGCTTCATGTGCTTGATCAGGAACTCTTTGCTCGACTGCGCGGCATGTGCCTCACCGAGGACAAGCCCGAGTTTTTGTTGAAAGAGTCGCTTGATCAGGTCCTCTTCGTGCGTGAGGTCGGCAAGGTAATCCAGCGCGCCGCGTCGTGGCGCCGTGTAACCGGCAAAAAAGGCTTCGGCGCGTTCGGTCAAGCGTTGGCGGATACGGATGAACTCAGCGAACGTGGCCTGGCGGGGATCACCTTGAGCCAATGCGTACCGTGTATCCAGGCCGCGATGAGACGCCGCCAATTGCCCTGCCTGTTTCTTCATGGCGGGGGGCATATCGAACTCGCTGAAGTGCACCGTGCCGGTCGCAGCAGCAGGGGCCGGCGCGACGCCCGGTTGGTTGCGCAGGTGAAGGTTCGTCGACTGCGACACTGTGAAATGCCCCCTGGACTGCGCCGCAGGCAGGGTATCGATCCAGACGCCCGTGGGCTCGCCAGGTGCGACGTCTTTGATGCGCAGCGCCAAGGTGTTTTGCAGGTCGGCCAGGCCGGTCGTCAGCGCGTGGCTGCCGATGCGATCCTGCTCTGCCAGGGCGATCCAGCCTTCGTCGGGGTGCTTCCTGACGTTGCGCGCAATCGCCTGGTGCGAATAGAAATTGCGCAGCCGGCTTGAGCGGGGGATAAACCGTTCACCGTCGCCAAGGGCCAATACATGCTCCATGTGGTAGGAGCTCGACGCGTCCAGCCCGTCGATGAGCACGTTGTACTTGTGCGCCTCAAGCACCAATTTGCGGAAGCTGAAAGGTGCATCGGCAGCGAAGCCGAGGGAGTGATCGACCCGGGCGAGATGCTCGGTGACGCGTTCAAGTGCCACCGCGACATTGCCTTCGACTTCGCGGTTGAGGACCTTCAGCTTGCTGCGAAACACGTCAACCGGCAGGTTCTCGATGTACAGCCGCTTGAGCCCCTGCTCGGCCAGGGACTGCATGTTTTCGATCAGCAATTGTTTGCTGGCGATGGACGCGTTAGGGGCTCCGATCAGCAACTGTTTGCCCGGCGAGAACAGGCGCTTGAACAGCTCGGCGTGCGGAGTATCTGCGGCCAACTGGGGCACTTGTGGCTTGATGGGGTGTACGGGGGGGTTAAGGAAAAAAGCCTCGGCATCTTGGGTCAGTTGCTCGATCTGGCCAACGTAGGCATTGCGCAGCGGCAGCAACTGGTTGTAGGCGTGGTGCTGCGTGGCGCCGATGAAGTCATCGCTCCAGTTCTGGGTAATCCGGGTTTTGAAACTGTCATCGAGCACGGCCCGGAAATATTTACCTTCTGCGGGCGAAATCTCGTATTTCGCCAAGGCGTCGTCGTCGACCTCCTCGGGCAGCCGCTCATACTTCTTGCGTCCGCCACCGGCCACGCCGGAGCGCACCCAGCGGCCCTCATTATCCTGATTGACCAAGCGTGCGGTCGAGCGCATCTGTCCGGAAGCCGGGTCCTGGCGATAGAGCAGGTGGCGGCCCAGGGCATCCGGGGTGGGCTTGACCCAAAAGGGCTGTCCATCGAACAGCACGGGTTGCATGCCTGGCGCAGTGGCCGGTTCGAGTTGTTTGAGCAGTGCGCTGTCAGCCGCCTGTTTGCCGGTTTTGAATGTCGGACGCAGTGTGTTGAACGGGCCTTTTAAAGCGGGTCGAAAATCGAACAGCAGCGCACCGCCGAGGTTGGCCAGGTACCCGATGTAATGCTGCAACGCGCCGTCGCGGTCACCCTGGTGCCACGCGTTGAGCGCGAGCATCGCGTCCTTGAACGCAAGCAAACCGCCCAGGGTCAGGCTGAGAGCCGGAAAGGGAATGGTCGCGATGGCGGTGACCCATTCGACGCAAGTCCAGACAATGCCCATGATCATCTGCGTACGGTTCACGGTGGTGGCGTGGACGTCGTCGATCCGGCGCTGCAGCACCATGTTGTAGAACTCGTGCCGCAGGTCGGTCAAGGGCGTGACGCGCTCGATGCTGTCGTAATGGGGGCGGCTCGGGCTGGTGCGGTTGATGTCGGCGGGCAGGCCGTCCTTGGCAGTTTCGAGCAAACTCCGGACACGTGCCTGGGACTGCTGCGCGGTGCGAGTACAGAAATACTCCACAGCACCATCGAGGGTCTTGAGCACGTAGTTGAACAGTTTTGCCTCGCGAAAACCGATGCCATCCGGTGCATTCGGGGTATACAGCAGCACCGGATTATCCGCGTGGCTGAACAGATAAACGCCCATTGCCCAACTGCCGTCGATAAACAGGCGATGGACTTTGTAAGTGTTGCGCTGGGTCACCGCGCTCTGGTCCAGGCTGGTGATGGCCTGGGTCAACCAGGTCAGATCGACACTGGCGATATGCCCCTCGAGACGCGATTGCAGAGCGGCACCCTGCATTTGTAACTGGGTGATCTTCAGTGTGGCATTGCGTCGGGCGGCATAGCCCGGGCTGTCGGCGGCCTGCAATCGCTGGCGCACCAAGTCGGTGTAACGCTTGCCGATCCACACGCCTCTTACAGCGGCGGCGACGTTCTGCGGGGTCAGCGCGCTCAGGTCGATGCCAGACGGACCGCGAAATGTCGCCGAGCTGGAAAAGTCTTCATTGATAAACCCCACGTTGTCCGCATACCCGTCGCGATACAGCTCGGTGTAGGACACGGGTTTGGGCCCATGCCCCAGCAGCGGTTTGGGGGGATAGGCGAAAACCAGGTCCGGGTCGACCTTGTTGTGCGTCCGGCCCAGCAGTGTGTTGAGGCTGAGCCTGGCCTGCTCATGTGAATAGGCGGCAAAGCTGGGGAAGTTGGCCTCCGCATCCGGCCTGGCGTTATAGGTGCGCAAGGCGCCTTCGGCATCTTCGGCGAGGCTTGTCAGGCGGGTACGCTCAGCTTGAGAGGCGGAGCGCAGCCAGAGCGGGCTGCTGTATTCGTAGTCGTCGACCAATTGCGCCATCAGGTGCTCGACCATGGCGTCCAGGCAGGCGTCGTGCGTGCTCGGCGTCCCGAAGGTGACTTCCTCATGCTCCATGGCATCGGGTCGCAAGCCCAGGTTACTGGCCACGATGCGCATGGTCGGGCGAAAGCGCTGCGGCACTTGCTCCAGCAGGTACTCGGCCATGGTTTTTCCCGTGTGCCGGGCAGTGTCAGCCGTCCAGGCGAGAATGTGCGTCTGGCATTCGCGCAGGCTGTTGAAGCCGATAAACATCTGCTGCCTTGGCGAGTCGGGTGTGCACAGCAGCAGGCGTTTGATTTGCCCGTTGGCGTCGTTCTCGCGCAGCAGCCACAGGTCCTTGAGTTGCGCGCCATGCAGCAGCACGGTCTGCGCGCGCAGCGTCGACGAGCCGGGCGTACCGCGCAATTGTTCGAACAGTTGATAGTCGGCTGTGTTCAGGTGGCCCTGCAGGTTGGCGGTGTAGGCCAGCAGGGCCAGGCGTCGATCAAGCATGGCTTTGGTCGCCTGGCGGATTTCGGGCGTCGCCATGGCTTTTTTCTGCCGGTCGGCAAAGTCCAGGCGTGGGTCCAGCGGTTCCAACAAGTCGAGCAGAGTGTGTGGTGTGAGGTGCGCATGGCTGCCTTGCAACGCCGCGCCGGCGTAGCTCAGGGTGGTGTGCTTGAGAAAGGCCGAACCGGGCAGCCGGTCTTCGCTGTGCAAACCTGCGAGGGCGATATCCACCAGGCTGCGCTCTTGCAGATAGGAGCCCACCTCCGCCACTTCGCGGCGGGTGGTGACGAGCAACTGCTGCGGGTCGAGGTCATGGATCTCCAATTGGTCGGCCAATTGTTCGAGCAATTGGTAATGGGCCAGGGCGCCTGGGGTTATCCAAGGGCCGAACAGCTCCAGGCATGTCTGCCGGGCCCGGTTGTAGTGGACGATGCAGTCCGCCAGGTGTTTTTGCTTCGCGTCACCGGCGTTGCGGTACCAGTCGGGCAAACTTTTATGCAGGGCTCGCTCAAGCAGGCGCTGGCGTCGTACTGCCAGGCGCGGGGACAGGTCGGGCAGGGCGGCGCGGACTGCCGCGTCCAGCTCCTGGATCAATTGTGTGCTGTTATGTTGTGGGTTGTTGGCCAGGCTCAGCGCGAGGTCGACGTCCAGGCGACGTTTATCGAGCAGCGCCTGATAGCAGTGTTCGAACACCAGCGTGTCGTCGATCGGCCGCAGTTCCAGCGGCCAGATGCCGGTGACGTCGAGGTGTTGATAGCGCACGGGCAGGTGCTGGGTGATTTCACCACGCTCGGCCATGTTCGTTTTCAGGCTCTGGTCGAGTTCGAGCAGTGAGTCGAACCCGTAGAGACCCGCCGACGGTGTAAAGAGCAGCACCGGGCCGACGGCTGCCTCGGTGGTCAGGCTATCGACCAGCGGGCTCGGTTGGCGCGTCAACACAAATGCGCCGGCGAACTCGACGCTTTGCTCCTGGTAGGTGAACGTCAATGCATAAATCCCCGGGCGCATCGACGGCACGCGTGAGCAGTCCTCAAGCATGCGTTGGTCGACGGGGTTCAGCAGATGATCCTTGATAGTGAGGCTGGCCTCCCGCTCCAGCGCCGTGCTGCCGGCGGCGTAGCGCATAAAAGTCTGGCGACCCTGGCCGGTGATGGCGCTGGTTTCATCGAGGTCTTGCAGCTGCCCATTCAGTGTGGCTCGCAAACGGGCCAACAGCGCCTTGCCTTCGATGTGGGTGAGATCGGCCTGGGCCAGGTCCTGGTAGAGGGCGCGCGCTTTGCTGAGGAACGTGTCGTTGGCCTGTTTGAGCGTGGCATTCAATTTTTCCAGGTCCGTCAGTTCCTGTGGCGGTGGGGCAGGCTGGTTGACTTGGCTGCGCAGGCTCGGATCAATCTCGAGCAACTGCGCGTGCAGTTGCTCGACGTGGGATACAGAGGGTGTGCTCATGACACCGTCTCCAATGCGATGGAAGGGACCCTCAGCATGGGACGCCGGCTTGGGGCGCCGGCGGTAGATAGGTACGTGCGCAGGGCTCATCACAGACCGCGCATGTGTGCTAGTCTGCTGGCCCTTTTAGTTCTGGGCGGCGCGGAAAACGGCGTTTTCCTGTGCGGCCCAACAGCGGAGCCTCTTCATGTCCGAAGTTAATCTGTCCACCGACGAAACCCGCGTCAGCTACGGTATCGGCCGTCAGTTGGGCGACCAACTGCGCGACAACCCACCACCGGGCGTGAGCCTGGACGCGATCCTGGCCGGCCTGACCGACGCCTTCGCGGGTAAGCCAAGCCGTGTTGACCAAGAGCAAATGGCTGCAAGCTTCAAAGTCATCCGCGAGATCATGCAAGCCGAGGCCGCTGCCAAAGCTGAAGCCGCCGCGGGTGCCGGCCTGGCGTTCCTGGCTGAAAACGCCAAGCGTGATGGCATCACCACCCTCGCTTCTGGCCTGCAATTTGAAGTACTGACCGCCGGTACAGGCGCCAAGCCGACCCGTGAAGATCAAGTACGTACCCACTACCACGGCACCCTGATCGACGGCACTGTGTTCGACAGTTCCTACGAGCGCGGTCAGCCCGCTGAATTCCCGGTGGGTGGCGTGATCGCCGGCTGGACCGAGGCTCTGCAACTGATGAATGCCGGCAGCAAATGGCGCCTGTACGTGCCGAGCGAACTGGCTTACGGCGCTCAAGGCGTTGGCAGCATTCCACCGCACAGCGTTCTGGTGTTCGACGTCGAGTTGCTCGACGTTCTGTAAGACCTGCCGATTACCTGTGGGAACGAGCCTGCTCGCTCCCACAGTGTTTTGCGGGGTTGTTCATGGATGGAACTTGCCATTGAGCTCCGTCGCCGGGCGCAACGCTCGGGCATAGCAGAACAAAAACAGGTTTCTCACCACCTCTTTCAGCACGCCGGGCTCACTTGAACTCAAGCCGTTGACGTCCAGGTCGCCCTGATCCTGCAGTTCATTCAGTGCTTCTTCTTCCAGTACCGCGCAAACCTCACCGGTTTCCCGATGCAGAATCCGCAGGTAGGGGTGTGGGCGGTCCAGCCAGGCATCGATCAAATAAGTCATGGTTCATTCTCCTTGATGGGTTTCAATGAGAATAATTCTTATTCGTGGAATAGCAAGTGCCTATTGGCGGTTTTCTGGGTTTTATGGGTGACTGTTGCGTTCAGTCAACGGAGAGGGCGAAACGCCATCCCGCGGCGGGCGCGGGATGGAGGCAGCAGGTTCAGACCTTGCGGACGAACTCGGACTTGAGTTTCATCGGGCCGATGCCGTCGATCTTGCAGTCGATATCGTGGTCGCCATCGCACAGGCGGATGTTCTTGACCTTGGTGCCGACCTTGACTACCAGGGACGTGCCTTTGACCTTGAGGTCCTTGATCACGGTGATGGTATCGCCGTCTTGCAGGACGTTGCCCACAGAGTCCTTTTTCACGGTTTCGTCGCTGGCTGCGTCGGCCTCGCCATCAGCGGACCATTCATGGGCGCATTCCGGGCAGATCAGCTGGGCGCCGTCTTCATAGGTGTATTCGGAATTGCATTTTGGGCAGGGTGGCAACGTGCTCACTAAAGCTCCTTGAAAGTCAGGATGGCTAAAAGTCGCACATTATATAGGGATTTTGGGTCTTGCAGGTTGTATGAAATCCAGACGTGAGAAGGGCTTGCCCCCGATGACGGTGTGCCAGCCAGCAGATTCCGTGACTGATACTCCGCTATCGGGGGCAAGCCCCCGTTCACATTGGTCTGTGTCTGCAGGTATGACTTAGTGCGTACGCGCGACCGCGAATTCACTCAGTTCGACCAGGGCATCCCGGTATTCGCTGGCTGGCAGCGCTTCCAGGCACTGGATGGCGCGGGCCACGAAATCACGCGCCAGTTGCGCGGTGTAATCCAGGGAACCGGAGGCTTCAACTGCTGCACGGATGGCTTCCAGGTCTTCGATCCCACCTTTCTGGATCGCCTTGCGCACCAGGGCCGCCTGTTCCGGCGTACCTTCACGCATGGTGTAGATCAGCGGCAAGGTGGGTTTACCTTCGGCCAGGTCGTCACCGACGTTCTTGCCCAGGGTTTCGGCGTCACCGCGGTAGTCGAGCAGGTCATCCACCAGTTGGAACGCCACGCCCAGGTGGTCGCCGAAGGTACGCAGGGCTTCGGCTTGTTCGGCGGTCGCGCCACACAGGGCGGCTGCGCTATGGGTCGAGGCTTCGAAGAGCATCGCGGTTTTGCCGCGAATCACTTCCATATAGGTTTCTTCGGTGGTGCTGGCGTCGCGGACCTTGGACAGTTGCAACACTTCGCCTTCGGCGATGATGCGCGTGGCCTGTGAAAGAATCTTCATCACCGGCATCGAGCCCAGCTCGACCATCATTTCGAACGAACGTGAATAAAGGAAATCGCCTACCAGTACGCTGGGGGCGTTGCCCCACATTGCATTGGCGGTCTCGCGACCACGACGCATGCCGGACATGTCGACTACGTCGTCGTGCAGCAGGGTGGCGGTGTGCAGGAATTCGATGGTGGCGGCCAGCAGGCGCAGGTCATCGCCTTGGCGGCCGAGGGCCTTGCCGCACAGCAACACTAATAAAGGACGCAGGCGCTTACCGCCCGCCGACGTAATGTAGTCGCCAATTTTGGAGACCAGCGGCACTTTAGACGTCAGCTGCTGCTTGATGATGCCGTCGACGGCGCTAAAATCGTCCGCGACCGCGCGGTAGAAAGCTTGGGGTTGCATCAGCGACAGTCGCTCCAGAAGGGTTGCGCGGCATGCTAGGACCCAGGCCCCCGGGTGTCAAGGCGCGCCCGGTCACCGTGAAAGCTGCTGCAGGCTGGGAACCTTCGGCTCTACGCGGGTAATCCTGGGTCAAAAACCGGCTCGGAATGTTCATTTACAACCGGTAAACTGCGCTGACTTGCCTGGTTTACCCTTGTCTTTCCTTGGCTCGCTACGCTTTCAAGGCGACTGGCGGCCACTTGCAAGGCATCGAAGCCTTGCGTACAATCGCGCACCCTGAACTTCCTGGGCAGCACCTGCCTTACGCAATTGCATTCGGGACGTCCATCCCATGCAGCCATGCCAGCCAATACCTTTTCTTATAAAGCGCTGGGTGAGCAGGATTATCGGAGAAATACCATGTCGTACGCAGTAATTGTTACTGGTGGCAAGCAATACAAGGTCGCCCCAGGTGAATACCTGAAGATCGAAAAACTGGAAGTCGCCACTGGCGAATCCGTGACTTTTGATCGCGTTCTGTTGGTCGCCAATGGCGATGACGTGAACATCGGCGCTCCAGTTGTTGCTGGCGCTACCGTTGTGGCTGAAGTGATCTCCCAAGGTCGTCACGATAAAGTCCGCATCATCAAGTTCCGTCGTCGTAAGCACCACATGAAGCGTATGGGCCACCGCCAGTGGTACACCGAGATCAAAATCACCGGTATTCAGGCTTAATTTCAGCCTAATTCCTCACTAGGAGAATTGACTCATGGCACACAAAAAAGCTGGTGGTAGTACCCGTAACGGTCGCGACTCAGAAGCCAAACGCCTTGGCGTGAAGATGTATGGCGGCCAGAAAATCATTCCGGGCAACATCATCGTGCGTCAGCGCGGCACCCAATTCCACGCCGGTTACGGTGTAGGCATGGGTAAAGATCACACCCTTTTCGCGAAAATCGAAGGCGTGATCAAGTTCGAAGTAAAAGGCGCTTTCAACCGCCGTTACGTGAGCGTTGTCGCAGCTTAATTGCGAGATCGCTGGAAAAGCCCTGTCTTGCGACGGGGCTTTTTCGTTTGTGGAGTGAGTCTCTTGCAAAGCTGTTTGTAATGGGCTCAAGCGCTGGAATTGCGGTCGTTATTGAGGTCGCTGCGCTCATTTTTGCAAGAGTCTTATGTCTTGGTTTCTTAAGCTCGTCCATGCGACGAGAGGCGTTTTGTTATGAAGTTCGTTGATGAAGTTTCCATCCGAGTAAAAGCAGGCGATGGCGGTAACGGTTGCATGAGTTTCCGTCGCGAAAAATTCATCGAAAACGGTGGCCCCAACGGCGGTGATGGCGGTGACGGCGGTTCCATCTACATGATGGCCGACGAAAACCTCAATACCCTGGTCGACTACCGTTACACCCGGCACTTCGATGCCGAGCGTGGCTCCAACGGCGGCAGCACCGACTGCACCGGTAAAAAAGGCGAAGACCTGATACTGCGCGTACCGGTCGGCACCACGATCATCGACTCCGCTACCCAGGAAGTGATTGGTGACCTGACCAAGGCCGGGCAGAAACTGATGGTTGTGCAGGGCGGCTGGCACGGTCTGGGTAACACCCGATTCAAGTCCAGTACCAACCGTGCGCCGCGCCAGACCACGCCTGGCAAGCCGGGTGAGCAACGTGACCTGAAGCTGGAAATGAAAGTACTCGCCGACGTGGGCCTGCTGGGCTTGCCGAACGCAGGCAAAAGTACGTTCATCCGCTCGGTCTCGGCTGCCAAGCCGAAAGTCGCCGACTACCCGTTCACCACCTTGGTGCCGAACCTGGGGGTGGTCAGCGTCGATCGCTGGAAAAGCTTCGTGATCGCCGACATTCCCGGCCTGATCGAAGGGGCTTCCGATGGCGCAGGCCTGGGCATCCGCTTCCTCAAGCACTTGGCACGTACCCGTTTGCTGCTGCATCTCGTCGACATGGCGCCGCTGGATGACACCAGTGCAGCGGACGCTGCCGAAGTGATCGTCAGTGAGTTGACCAAGTTCAGTCCATCCCTGGCTGAGCGTGATCGCTGGCTGGTGCTGAACAAGTGCGACCAGATCCTCGAAGAAGAACACGAGGAGCGCGTCAAGGAGATCGTCGAGCGCCTGGAGTGGGAAGGTCCGGTCTACGTGATCTCGGCCATTGCCAAAGAAGGCACCGAGCGTCTGACCCGCGACATCATGCGCTACCTGGAAGACCGCGCCGACCGCCTGGCGGCCGATCCGGTGTTCAAGGCCGAACTGGCCGAACTCGACCAGCGTATCGAAGACGAAGCCCGTGCCCAGTTGCAGGCCCTGGATGACCAGCGTGCCCTGCGCCGTAGCGGCGTGAAGTCGGTCCATGACATCGGCGACGATGATTGGGACGAAGAAGACGTGGATGATGAAGATGGCCCGGAAATCATTTACGTGCGCGACTGATCTGTTGCTATAAACTTGAACGCCGCTCCCTGGAGCGGCGTTTTGGTATCCGGGTATAACGTTATGGGCCGCGCTGGGTCGCGCAGCCCTCAATCTAAGGTTGAAGATGATGCGGAGCAAAGTGACAGGTGCGCAGCGCTGGGTCGTAAAGATCGGAAGTGCGCTGCTGACGGCGGATGGCAAGGGGCTGGATCGTGCAGCCATGAGCGTCTGGGTCGAGCAGATGGTGGCCTTGCATGAGGCCGGTGTGGAGCTGGTGCTGGTATCGTCCGGGGCAGTTGCCGCCGGGATGAGCCGCCTCGGCTGGACCGCGCGACCCAGCGCGATGCATGAACTGCAAGCCGCCGCCGCCATCGGCCAGATGGGCCTGGTGCAGGCCTGGGAGTCCAGCTTTGCCGAGCACGGTCGCCACACGGCGCAGATCTTGCTGACCCACGACGACCTGTCCGACCGCAAGCGCTACCTCAACGCCCGCAGCACCCTGCGCGCGCTGGTGGAGCTCAAGGTCATCCCGGTAATCAACGAAAACGACACGGTGGTCACCGACGAAATCCGCTTCGGCGACAACGACACCCTGGCTGCCCTCGTGGCCAACCTGGTGGAAGCCGACCTGCTGGTGATCCTCACCGACCGCGACGGCATGTTTGACGCCGACCCGCGCAACAACCCTGATGCCAAACTGATCTACGAAGCCCGCGCCGATGACCCGGCCCTGGACGCCGTGGCCGGCAGTGTTGGTGGTGCCCTGGGCCGTGGTGGCATGCAGACCAAGCTGCGTGCCGCACGCCTGGCTGCGCGTTCCGGTGCGCACACCATCATCGTCGGCGGGCGCCTGGAGCGTGTGCTGGATCGCCTCAAGGCCGGTGAGCGTATCGGTACGCTGCTGTCGCCGGAGCGCGGCATGCTGGCCGCGCGTAAACAATGGCTGGCCGGTCATCTGCAAACCCGTGGCACCCTGGTGCTGGACGATGGCGCTGTGTCGGCGTTGTCCCAAGGCAACAAGAGCCTGCTGCCGGTTGGCGTCAAATTGGTGCAGGGCAGTTTCCGCCGTGGCGAGATGGTCGTGTGCGTGGCGCCGGACGGCCGCGAGATCGCCCGTGGACTGGCCAACTACAGCGCTCTGGAAGCGCAGAAAATCATCGGGCAGCCGTCCGACGCGATTGTCGGACTATTGGGCTACATGGCCGAACCGGAACTGGTTCACCGCGATAACCTGATCCTGGTCTAAGTCTAACCAAAGGAATACACGATGCGTGTCATGAAGGGATTGCTCGGCCTGTTGCTGGCCCTGCCGCCGTTGGCTTCGGCCGAAGAAATCGGCCAGGTGTCGACGGTGTTCAAGTTCGTCGGCCCCAACGACCGAATCGTCGTCGAGGCGTTTGATGACCCCAAGGTTGATGGCGTGACCTGCTATCTGTCTCGCGCCAAGACGGGGGGGGTAAAAGGTGGCCTGGGCCTGGCCGAAGACCGCGCCGAAGCGTCGATAGCCTGCCGCCAGGTTGGGCCGATCCGCTTCAAGGGCGAGCTCAAGGACGGCGACGAAGTGTTCAAGGAGCGCACCTCGCTGGTGTTCAAGACCATGCAAGTGGTGCGCTTCCTGGATAAGAAGCGCAATACCTTGGTTTACCTGGTCTACAGCGACCGTTTGATCGAAGGCAGCCCGCAGAATGCGGTGACGGCGATTCCGATTTTGCCCTGGCCTACCGCTCAGTAACTCGCAGGCGAGTTTTGCAATCGACGTCTATGATTGCAGGCTTGCGGGTTGTAATCTCGAAGCGCCGCAATGCGAAGAACATGGGATATCTGGAGTTCGTCATGAGTGCTTTCCACGACCTGAAACTCAAAGCTTTAGACGGGCATGAGCTGCCGCTGGCGCCTTTCAAGGGGCAAGTGGTACTGGTGGTCAACGTGGCCTCCAAATGTGGCCTGACCCCGCAATACGCGGCGTTGGAGAAACTCTACCAGCAGTACAAGGACCAGGGATTTACCGTGCTTGGCCTGCCGTGCAACCAGTTTGCAGGCCAGGAACCGGGCACCGAAGAAGAAATTCGCGAGTTCTGCAGCCTCAACTACGGCGTGACATTTCCGTTGGGCAGCAAGCTTGAGGTCAATGGGCATGATCGCCACCAGCTCTACCGCTTGCTGGCGGGCGAGGGTGCGGAGTTTCCCGGGGACATCACCTGGAATTTCGAAAAATTCCTGCTGGGCAAGGATGGACGGGTGCTGGCGCGATTCTCTCCACGCACCGCGCCGGACGATCCCACCGTCATCCAAGCCATCGAGAAAGCGCTGAGCTGAACACCGCTCGGTGTTGCTCATTGGCAAGCCTCAAGCTGCAAGCTGCAAGCACCTCGCTCCCCTTGCAGCTTCAAACTTGCAGCTTGCAGCTGCCTCCCATACCCCTTAATCACCCAGATCAATAGTGCTACCCAGCACTGTGCGTCCCTCATATTATCCACGTCATAAACCCCTCTCCCGTGGAGTGCTCCCATGCCTGTCCAAGCCTTGTTCAAACCGTTCCAGCTCGGTGCACTGCAATTGTCGACCCGTGTGGTCATGGCACCCATGACCCGTTCGTTTTCCCCGGGTGGCGTGCCCAATTCCAAAGTCATCGAGTACTACCGCCGCCGCGCTGCTGCCGGCGTGGGGCTGATCATTACCGAAGGCACTGTGGTTGGGCATCAAGCCTCCAACGGTTACCCGAATGTCCCGCATTTCTACGGTGAAGCCGCGCTGGCCGGTTGGAAGAAAGTGGTTGAAGCCGTACACGCTGAAGGTGGCAAGATCGTTCCGCAGCTGTGGCATGTAGGCAGTGTGCGTCGCATCGGTACCGAGCCTGACGCTAGCGTGCCGGCTTATGGTCCGATGGAAAAACTCAAGGATGGCAGCGTCGTTGTCCACGGCATGACCACCCAAGACATCAAGGACGTGATCAACGCCTTCGCCCAGGCCGCCAAGGATGCCCAGACCATTGGCATGGACGGCGTAGAGATCCACGGCGCCCACGGCTACCTGGTGGACCAGTTCTTCTGGGAAGGCAGCAACCAGCGCACCGATGAATACGGCGGTAGTCTGGCCAACCGTTCGCGCTTTGCCATTGAGTTGATCCAGGCGACCCGCGCCGCCGTTGGCCCGGACTTTCCGATCATCTTCCGTTTTTCGCAATGGAAGCAGCAGGACTACACTGCGCGCCTGGTGCAGACCCCTGAAGCGCTGGGTGAGTTTCTCAAGCCTCTGTCCGACGCTGGCGTGGATATTTTCCACTGCTCCACCCGTCGTTTCTGGGAGCCGGAATTTGAAGGGTCCGACCTCAACCTGGCCGGCTGGACTCGTAAGCTCACCGGCAAGCCGACCATCACCGTCGGCAGTGTCGGCCTGGATGGCGAGTTCCTGCAGTTCATGGTCAACACCGACAAAGTTGCACAGCCGGCGAGCCTGGAAAAACTGCTGGAGCGTCTGAACAACCACGAGTTCGACCTGGTGGCTGTAGGACGCGCACTGCTGGTGGACCCGGATTGGGCGGTCAAAGTACGCGAAGGGCGCGAGGGCGATATCCTGCCGTTCAGTCGTGAGGCATTGACGACGTTGGTTTGAGTAACAGTTGAAGCGTTTGCCGAGGAAGGCTGGGTAAGGAGATACCCAGCCTTTGGGCTATTCAGAATAGGGCGATGGACCCCCATCCGGGACGTCCGAATTTGGATTCATGGCCTGTTTTTTGGGGTTGAGCCTGCAGGATATGCGAACTGACTCATGGCACCCGCAGATCCTTCAGTGCAGGTGCGGCGGGTTTGGATGGATCAAAACCCTGCGCGCACACCCCCCGTAATTGGTTCTCGAACTGCTCGATAATGGCGGGCCAGCCTTGGCGACTGGCATGCTGGCGGGCATTCAGGCGTACCGTTCGCAGCGTCTCGCGCTCTTCAAGCAGCCAGTTGGCCGCATCGCAAAATGCTACTTCGTCCCCTGGCATCGCGGTCACACCGTTGTAACCGTGGCGGATGTGCTGGGTCGCCGCCGCCTGATCGTACGCCACCACCCCCAACCCTGACGCCATGGCTTCCAGCACTACGTTGCCGAAGGTTTCGGTCAGGCTGGGAAACAGGAACACATCGCCCGACGCGTAATGCCGGGCCAATTCCTCACCCCGCAGGGTGCCGCAGAAAATCGCCTCGGGCAGTGCCTTTTCCATCATTGCCCGTTGTGGGCCATCTCCGACGATGATCAGCTTCATCTGGCGCAGTGGATAAGTGTCCTGCAGGGTTTGGAAGCAGCGTTTGATCAGCCCCAGGTTTTTTTCCTGCGCCAGGCGGCCTACATGCAGCACGGCGATTTGTTCACTGTTCAAGGCCCAGCTTTCACGCAGCGCGTTATCGCGTTTGGCCGGATGGAACAATTGACTGTCGACCCCGCGCGACAGCATGCCCAGACGCTCGAAATGCCGACGCTCCAGCTCCAGGCGTTGGCTGGCGCTCGGCACCAGGGTCAAGGTCGAGCGGTTATGAAACCAGCGCAGATAATGAGTAACCATGCGGCTCAATAGGCTTAAGCCATATTGGTTCGAATACTGCTGGAAGTTGGTGTGGAAACCGCTGACCACACTGATGCCCAGGCGACGTGCCGCACGCAGGGCCGATAAACCCAGCGGCCCTTCCGTGGCGATATACAGCACGTCCGGGCGTTGACGGGTCCAGCGCCGCAGCAATTTATGCATCGACGATTGGCCCCATTGCAGGCCCGGGTAACCCGGCAGAGGCCAGCCGCGGCACAGCAGCAATTGTTCATCGTTGGGGCGACTCTGGTCAGTGCCCTGGCGGGGGCGTACCAGTTCGACTTGATGGCCACGCGCACGCAAGCCCTCGCACAGGCGGCCGAGGGTATTGGCCACCCCGTTGATTTCCGGCGGGAAGGTTTCGGTAATTAAAGTGATATGAAGCGAGGCTGTCGTCATGACCCACAGTGTCACCGTGGGCCATGTCGTCATTGTGTCATTGGGATGATGGATTTATGACGTGGTCATATTTTGCCGGGTCATCGCCTCGGCACCTTGCTCGCGCACCCAGAACAACGTGGCCCCGGCCACGGCCGCCGGCATCATCAGCAGGTTGACCACCGGCACCAACAGCACCAGATAGACGATGCCGCCGAAGCTCATGCTCTGCCAGCGCTTCTGGCGCAGCCAGGCGAGCATTTCGTTCCAGCCCAGCTTGTGGTTGTCGGCCGGGTAGTCGATGTATTGGATCGCCATCATCCACACACCGAACAGCAGCCAGAGCGGCGCCGCGATCAGGTTGACCACCGGGATGAACGACAGGATAAACAGGCCGATGGCCCGTGGTAGGAAGTAGCCCAGTTTGCGCATTTCACGGGCCAAGGTGCGCGGCACCATCGCGACCAGTTCACTCCAACTGAATGGCGGGAAGTCATCGGTGCCGCGCACCACCACTTCAACCTTTTCCGCGAGAAAACCGTTGAACGGCGCCGCGATGATATTGGCGAGCATGGTGAAGGTGAAAAACACCATCAACACCACCAGCACCACAAAGAGGGGCCATAAGATGTAGCTGAGGAAGCTCAACCAACTGGGCAGCGTCGGCATCAGACTGTCGACCCATAGGCTGAACTGATGGCCGGCGAAATAGATCAAGCCGACGAACAGCACCAGGTTGATCGCCAGCGGAAGCAGCACAAACAAGCGCAGGCCGGGGCTCAACACCAGTTTGAGGCCCTCACGCAGGTATTGCGGGCCGGAAAGAGCAGGGGCGGGCATGGAGAACTCCGAGCAGTGGGACAAACGCGCCGACCTTACCGGCTTTGCAGGTTGGGTGAAAGCGGCGACATCAGCAGTAACAAACGTCTCGATTAATCGAGTCGACTGCATAGAGACCACCTATGAGCTGGATTGTTATTCCGTATTTCCTTAATCTTGCCCCCCTCGATACGCTGCACCCATTATTTTCAGGGCCTGCGAGTTCAAGCCTTCCCCAAGTGCTTCGCGGTCCTTTTTTATTCCAGCCGCCTTGTTGTCCGGGTGGTCGATAGGAGTGAGTCATGTCTGATACCCGTCATTCGCGAGTGATTATTCTCGGTTCCGGCCCTGCCGGTTACAGCGCTGCCGTCTACGCTGCCCGGGCCAACCTCAAGCCGCTGCTGATCACCGGCATGCAGGCGGGCGGTCAGTTGACCACCACCACTGAAGTCGACAACTGGCCGGGCGACGTCCACGGCCTGACCGGCCCGGTGCTGATGGAGCGCATGAAAGAGCACGCCGAGCGCTTTGAAACCGAAATCGTGTTTGATCACATCAACAAGGTCGACTTCTCCAAAAAGCCTTACAGCCTGACCGGCGACAGTGGTGTGTACACCTGTGACGCGTTGATCATCGCCACCGGCGCCAGCGCCCGTTACCTGGGCCTGCCGTCGGAAGAAGCGTTCATGGGCAAAGGCGTTTCCGCCTGCGCGACGTGCGACGGTTTCTTCTACCGCAACAAACCGGTCGCCGTCGTCGGTGGCGGTAACACGGCCGTTGAGGAAGCGCTGTATCTGGCCAATATCGCCAGCACCGTGACGCTGGTTCATCGCCGCGAAACCTTCCGCGCCGAGAAAATCCTGATCGACAAGCTGCATGCCCGTGTGGCTGAAGGCAAGATCATCCTCAAGCTCAACGCCACCCTGGACGAAGTCCTGGGCGACAACATGGGCGTGACCGGTGCGCGCTTGAAGAACAACGACGGCAGCTTCGACGAGCTGAAAGTCGACGGCGTGTTCATCGCCATCGGCCACACTCCGAACACTTCGTTGTTCGAAGGCGTGCTCGAAGCCAAAGATGGCTACCTGGTGGTGCAGGGCGGCCGTGAAGGCAACGCCACTGCGACCAACATTGAAGGTATCTTCGCTGCCGGTGACGTGGCCGACCACGTGTACCGCCAGGCTATCACCTCGGCCGGCGCCGGCTGCATGGCGGCACTGGACGCCGAGCGTTACCTCGACGGCTTGCAGAACGCTTCGTTCTAACCAACGCTGCAAAACCAATGTGGGAGGGGCGCAACGCCCCTCCCACATTTTGCTTTATGCCTGACTCAGGAGCGGCGAGTCAGGGGCTGTGCGCTGAACTTCACACCGGCCAAGCCATTGGCGATCAACGCACGGATATTACCGTGGTCGCTGCCCTCAGGCGTCGCCAACACCGAACGGTAATGCTCACCAAACGCCAGCAATGCCTCCTGGTCGCTCAGGCCTTCCAGCAATGCCAGGCCCAAGGTCTTGCACGACCCTTCGTTCTGCCCCGCGGCGTTTTCCACGCTGCCGTTGGTGAATGCTTGCGGCTGGTAGTCATAACCGGCGGCGACAAACGCTAGGGTGTCGGCAAAGACATGTTCGCCGCTCTTGAGGCTGGCACGCAGGGTGTTCAAATCAGTCATGGGTTTTTCCTTTGGCGAACGCCGCCTGTTGGTCGGCGCTGGCTTCTTTCTGGTATTGGGCTTTCCACTCGGCGTACGGCATGCCGTACACCACTTCACGTGCGTCATCGAGGCTCAGCTCGATCTGGCGCTCGTCAGCCTCGGCCTTGTACCACTTGGACAGGCAGTTACGGCAGAAGCCGGCGAGGTTCATCAGGTCGATGTTCTGCACATCCTTGCGGCTGTCCAGATGTGCCACCAAACGGCGAAAGGCAGCGGCTTCGAGTTCGAGGCGTTGTTGATCGGTCATGGGGGATCTCTTTGAGACAGCTTCAAGCTTCAAGCTTCAAGCTGTAAGTTGTAATGGGTTGGCCTTTGCTGGTCGCTTGTCGCTAACGGCTTGCAGCTAACGTTATCGACACCGATTCGGCAAAGCGCAGCGCATGAGGCTTGTCCACTTCGACTTCGGCGTACAGCACCGATTCGTTACTCATCACCAGGTCCAGCAGTTCCTGAGTCAGGCGCTCCAGCAAGGCGAAGCGATTGCCTTCGACGTGGGCAATGATGGCCTTGGTGATGGTGCGGTAGTTCAGCGCGTGGTCGATATCGTTGTCGCGCACCGCTTCCTGGGCGGCATACAGGATCGTCAGGTTGATCAGCACATCCTGCTTGTTGAGGATTTCGTCCTCGTTGATGCCGATAAACGTGCGCAGGCACAGGTCCTTGACCCGGATGCGCGCCATGCCTGGTTGAAGTTGTGGCATTGCTACTTGCTCCGTCCAATCAGTTGCAGGAACTCCATGCGGGTGGTGTTCGACTCGCGGAACGCGCCGAGCATCACCGAGGTGTTCATGGTTGAGTTCTGTTTCTCCACGCCGCGCATCATCATGCACATGTGCCTGGCTTCGATGACCACCGCCACGCCGGCGGCCTGGGTGACCTGCTGGATCGCGTCGGCGATTTGCCGCGTGAGGTTTTTCTGGATCTGCAGGCGCCGCGCATACATGTCGACAATGCGCGCCAGCTTCGACAGGCCGAGCACCTTGCCGGTCGGAATATAGGCCACATGGGCCTTGCCGATAAAGGGCAGCAAGTGGTGCTCGCAGAGTGAATACAACTCGATGTCCTTGAGGATCACCATCTCGTCATTATCGGACGCAAACAGCGCGCCATTGACGATCTCGTCCAGGTTCTGTTCGTAGCCGTGACACAAGTATTGCATGGCCTTGGCGGCTCGCTTGGGCGTGTCGAGCAAGCCTTCGCGCTGCGGGTCTTCGCCCAGGCCCTTGAGGATCTCGCGGTAGTGGTGGGGCAGGGATAAGGTCATACGACATCCTCACAAACGGCTTACTTGATATGCCGCCCGCCGTTGACGGTCAGGGTGGTACCGGTGACATACGGGTTGTCCAGCAGGTAACGCACGCTCTGGTAGATCACCTGCGGCCCGGGTTCGATGCCCAGAGCGGACTTGGCCAGGACCTTGGCGCGGTAGGCCGCGTCGTCGTCCTCGTTGAACATCACCATCGCCGGGGCGATGCCGTTGACCTTGATCAGCGGCGCAAACTGTGCGGCAAACGACAGCGTGAGGCTGTCGAGCCCGGCCTTGGTGGCGCAGTAGGCGATGTGCTGGCGGCTGCCCTTGCGCACCACATCATCACTGATATGCACGATATCGGCAGGTGTCGAGCGCTGCAGCAAAGCAGAACAATGCAGGTTGATCAGGTAGGGCGCAAGCATGTGCACGCTGAACATGTCATGGAACGCGCGGGTTTCGTCGCCCGGCGTTTCCGCGACCCACGCCGAGGCGTTGTGGATGATTGCACGCAGGCTGTCGGTGTGAGTCTTCAATTGTGCGATAAACGCGAGAATCCCGACTTCGCTGGAAAAGTCGGCAAACAGGCCGATGGCGCCACGCTCGCGCAAAGTGTCGACGCCTTGGCGTTCGCTGCGGTAGCTGAAGATCACCGCATGACCGTCATCCAGCAACCGCTCGGCGCAGTGCAGGCCTACGCGCTGGCCGGCACCGGTGATCAGGATCGGGGCGTTGGTTGCAGTCATTGGGGGGCTCAAATCGCTGGCAGGCTGGAACTATACCAGCGACCGGCCCCCCTGTACTCACGCGGGGGCTTCGGTGACCTTGCGCGGCGGCGTGGGATGTAGCCAATTCGCCAGCAGGTGGGTCGACAGCGGGATAAAGAAGTACACCATCAACGGCGTCAGTGCCGCTGTGCTGACCAGCACACGGGAGAGCAGGTCCAGCTCGCTGAGCAGTGGCCCAAGGCCGAAGTTGAACAGCAGTGAAACCGGGAAAAATGCCAGCCAGATCGCCACCGCCTGTTTCCAGCGGGGAGGGCGTGCGCCCACGGCGCCGAACCAGCCATCGATGCCGCGTACCCGGTGCTCGGATGGGTTGGCGAACAACTCGCTGCCGCGGCTCAGCCAGGCACTGCGCGAAGCCGAGAACTCCCAGGCATGCAGGGTTTTTTCGTCGGCGAAGCGGAATATGATCTGAAATTCATCATCGTTGGGGGGCGGCGCCAGTACACCGGAACCCAGGTAGCCGGGAAAGTCGGTGGCCAATTGCTCGCCTTCGCGCAGCCAGGCCATCAACTCTTCGTAGCGTCCTTTGGCCACGCGACGCGCAACCATCAAGGTGACGGGGGAGGTAGACATTGTGTATCTCCAAATAGACGGGTGCGCGGAACCGGGTAGGTGGCGCACGAACGAAGCTGCGGGGTACTGCAGCTACGTGGAAAAAACAGGCAAGGATTATTCCTGTTTTAGAAAAATACGCCAATGACATTGGTCTAAAGCGCGCAGACCTTGAAAAAGACAGATCTAAAGGCGTTAAATGAGCGCCCGGTTACCGTTGGTTTTGGCTCAAAATGCCCGTGATTACTGCTCCGTTAGATAGTACTTCGCATCAAGATCCGGCTGATTCCGATCAGCTGTTTCCGATTCGTGAAGTCTCGAGACTGACAGGCGTCAACCCGGTTACGTTGCGCGCATGGGAACGCCGTTATGGCCTGATTCAGCCCACACGCACCGAAAGCGGGCATCGTCTCTACTCCAAGTCCGATATTGAAACCGTCCATCGCATTCTCGATTGGATAGGACGGGGCGTGGCGGTGAGCAAGGTCGGCAAGATCCTCGCCCGCGACGATCAGCAGGCAACAGTCGTGCGTTCCGAGCAGGACACGGTCGAAGACGCTGAATGGCCGCAATGGCAGGCACGCCTGAGGCAAGCCGTCAGCGCTTTCGATGATCGTATGCTGGAGCGGCTGTATGGGCAGATTGCGGGCACTTACCCCCTCAGTGTGGCGTTTCAGAACATTCTGATGCCGCTCTGGGAGGAGCTGTCGCGCCATCGAAGCCAATTCGGCCAGGCCAGCGAGTGGCTGTTCTACGATGCCTTCCTCTGCGCGCAGGTCGCGCAGCGCCTGCACTTGGCATGTACTTCCCCGGCGCCGCGTGTGGTGATGGCCGCGATTCCCGGCGAATGTCGTGAATTGGAGTTACTGGTCGCGGCATTGCTGATCAGTCGTGACGATTTGGCCGTCAAGGTGCTGGGGATGGGCCAGCCTTTTGATGAGTTGACACTGGTCTGTGAAAAGACCCAGCCCTGCGCGCTGGTGGTCTTCTCCAACCACTCACCCAATCATGACCTGCACAGGCGTTTGAACCGCTTGGCGTTGACGATGGATTGCCCGCTGTTTCTTGCCGGTGCGGCCTCGGAACTGGCCGAAGACGACCTCGCAGGCTCCTCCATCGGATGCCTGGGCAATGAAGGGCGCCTGATGCAGCGCCGTTTACGGCAGTTTCTCAACGGGCAGCTGGATACCTGAACTCAGGCATGTACGTGGGGGTGGACCAGTCGATGCTGATGCAGGATGAACTGGCGCAAGCGCTCGATTTCATCCGCGTTACTCTGGTTCAGGCGGTAGGCGAACAAGCCCCGGGCGGTTTCCCGCTCCAGCGTGCCACGCAAGGCAATGCGTTCGTAACCTGACGGGCTGAACCACAGGGAAAAGGTTTTCGGCGGTTTGGCCCGGCCACGAAACTCCACCAGCACACCCTTGAACGACACCTCATGCACCCAGAGCGCACCCGGGTTGCCGCGCACATTTTCCAGCGGCACCGGTGCTTCCAGGGCCAGGCGCCAAGGACGAACCATCGGCCCGTCTTCGAAAATGCTCGGCACACCGAGGCGCAGATGCACCGCGTGAAACTCGTCTTCAACCAATTGCAGGGGAAAGGTGAGCTGTTGGTTGTCGAACTGCGCCTGGATGGTGACGTGGTCGTGAGCGGCCAGCCGTGTGAGCAAATCGCGGATCTGTGCACCACCGTTGACAGTCAGGCTCGACCCGGCATCCCGCAGGTTGAGCTGCGGGTTATGTTGCATGTCTTGGATGAAGTCCAGTTCGTCCTGCGTCAATAGAGCATCGCGGTGCATTGATGTAGCTCAATGAGGGAGCATTAAAAGGCCATTATCGCTCTAAAGACTGCATTTTTTACAGTTTGTTAAATCCGCTTGTCGTCTTGAGTGCCGCCAGTTCGCCTTTAAGCTCGGCCACCTGCGCTTCCAGCTGCGCCACACGCTGCTGGGCTTTGACCTGGGTAGTGACGTCTTTTTGTACGCCGACGAAATACGTCTGCCCGTCGGCCTCGTTGTACACCGTCGAAAGCGACAGCTCGTTCCAGAAATGGCTGCCGTCCTTGCGGTAGTTACGCAGGATTTCCCGACAGGCACCGCCGTTGTCGAGGGTTTCGCGAATGGCCATCAGGGCGGGTTGGTCGCGGTCACCCGACTGCAGGAATCGGCAATCCTGATACAGGATATCGTCCAGCGCGTAGCCGGTCAGGCGCTCAAACGCCGGGTTGACGTAGATCAGCGGTTTATCCTTGCCTTCGCGTTCGGCGACGACGATACCGTCGTTGGAAGCATTGACGACCATTTGCATCAGCTTGGCGTTAATCATCGAGCGGTCCAGGGCTTGTTTTGGAACTTGGAGTTTATGGCAAGTCTTGAATGTTAGACGGGGTAAGCTGAAAAATTTGTGTCAGCTGCTAATATCCCACGTTTTCGCTCAACTACAGGATCAGATTGATGAAAGTCGCCATCCTTTCCGGCTCGGTCTACGGCACGGCTGAAGAAGTCGCCCGCCACGCCGTCGGCATCCTCAACGCGGCCGGTTTTGAAGCCTGGCATAACCCTCGCGCCACCCTGGCCGACGTGCAGGCATTTGCCCCCGAAGCGTTTCTGGCGGTGACCTCCACCACTGGCATGGGTGAGCTGCCCGACAACCTGCAACCTCTGTATTCGAGCATTCGCGACCAACTGCCCGCCGCCTGGCGCGGCCTGCCCGGAGCCGTGATCGGCCTGGGCGACGCCAGTTATGGCGACACGTTCTGCGGCGGTGGCGAGCAAATGCGTGAGCTGTTCGCTGAGCTGGGCGTACGCGAGGTCCTGCCGATGCTGCGCCTGGACGCCAGCGAAAGCGTGACCCCCGAAGCCGACGCCGAACCGTGGCTGGCCGAGTTGGTCACCGCTCTGCGCGGTTGACCGCCAACGCCTGCCACAACGCCAGCCAGGTCGATGACGCCCGCCGCGCCTTTATTGGCGGCGTTTCTCTGACACGACTTGTACTATTCTCATGGCTGACTCGTTCAGTCATCAAGCTGGCTGGCAAGGCAACTCCGTGTGCCACGACGTCTGGCTAGACTGGCCCTTCACTCAAAAAATAATAAGAAGTGCGCCAAGGAGGTCGTTGCCGTGAGCCTAGCTCCCATTCAAACGTCACAGAATGTCAAAGATCAGGTCTGCGCTGCCGAATGGCAGACCCGCGTCGACTTGGCGGCCTGCTATCGCCTGGTGGCGTCGCATGGTTGGGATGACCTGATCTTCACTCATATTTCGGCCAAGGTGCCGGGCACCGATGACTTCCTGATCAACCCGTATGGGTTGATGTTCCACGAAATCACCGCTTCGAGCCTGGTCAAGGTCGATCAGGCCGGCAACAAGCGGATGGACAGCCCCTACGAGATCAACCCGGCGGGCTACACCATCCACAGTGCCATCCATGAAGTGCGCCACGACGTGGTCTGCGTGCTGCACACCCACACCGCTGCAGGTGTTGCCGTCTCTGCGCAGAAGCAAGGCGTGCTGCCCATCAGCCAGCAATCCTTGTTCGTGCTGTCGAGCCTGGCCTATCACGCCTATGAAGGCGTGGCGCTGAACCACGAGGAAAAGGCCCGCCTGCAGGCCGACCTGGGTGAAAACAACTTTCTGATGCTGCACAACCATGGGTTGCTCACCTGTGGCAGTACCATTGCCGACACCTTCCTGATGATGTTCACCTTCCAGCGTGCCTGCGATATCCAGGTACTGGCGCAAAACGGCAGCGCCGAATTGATTGCCATCGAGCCGCAAATCCTTGCCGGGGCCAAGGCGATGGTGGCGGCTGTCACAAAGAGCGCCCAGGGTATGGGAGGTGCACTGGCGTGGCCGGCGCTGTTGCGTAAATTAGACCTGCAGGATCCTGGGTATAAAAGCTGATGCCTCTTGCCGAAATCCCGCTCAGAGCCTGGCGCAAACGTAGCCAGGAGTTCGTCTTCCGTGGCTACCCGGTGCGTTACTGGGTGGCGGGGCAGGGCGAGCCGCTCTTGATGATCCATGGCTTCCCCACGGGGAGCTGGGACTGGCATTACCTGTGGCAGCCCCTGGCCCAGCGCAACCTGGTGATCGCCTGCGACATGCTCGGGTTTGGCGACTCGGCCAAACCGCTGGACCACGACTATTGCTTGTTGGAACAGGCGGATTTGCAGCAGGCGTTGCTCGCACACCTTGGAATAGAGCGACCCGTGCATGTACTGGCCCATGACTATGGCGACAGCGTCGCCCAGGAATTGCTCGCGCGCCATTACGAAGGCCGGTTTCAGATGGCCAGTTGTGTGTTCCTCAATGGTGGGCTGTTTCCGGAAACCCATCGGGCGGCCTTGGTGCAGAAATTGTTGCTGAGCCCGCTCGGCTGGATGATCGGCCGCACCTTTGGGCGCAATGCGATGGCCAACAGTTTCAATCAGATTTTTGGCCCGCACACTCGGCCCAGTGAAAGCGTGCTGGATGATTTCTGGAGCCTGCTCAATTGCAACGACGGCCCGCGCATCCTGCACAAACTGATCGCTTACATCCCACAGCGCCGCCGCCTGCGTGAGCGCTGGGTGGGCGCGATGCAACGTGACGCGGTGCCCCTGAGGGTGATCGACGGCGAAGTCGACCCGATCTCCGGTGCCCATATGGTGGCGCGTTATCAGCAGTTGGTGCCCCACGCCGATACGGTGCTGCTGGCGAAGATCGGCCATTACCCGCAGATCGAAGCCCCCGTGCAGGTGCTCAAACACTATTTGGCGTTTCGCGAGCGCATTGGCTCGTCTGAGTCACGTGCGGCCTGTTCCTGAGCGGCGTAATCATCCCGCTGCCTTATCGCGCACCATTCAGCCTCGGCTGACTTTATTGTGACCAGAGGCTGCGTGCCTGACACTAAGGCCATTCCCATTGTCGCCAGCGGAGTTCGGTATGAGTGAGTCAGTGCAGTTCCAGGATAAGGTCGTGATCGTCACCGGCGCCGGTGGCGGATTGGGCCGGGCCCATGCGCTGCTGTTCGCCGCACATGGGGCCAAAGTGTTGGTCAACGACCTGGGTGGCTCGACCCAGGGCGAAGGCGCCAATGCCTCGGCGGCTGACCGGGTGGTGGCTGAAATCCGTGCGGCGGGCGGCATTGCCGAAGCCAACCATGACTCCGTCACCGAGGGTGACAAGATCGTTCAGAACGCCCTCGACGCCTTCGGTCGCATCGACGTGGTGGTGAACAACGCCGGCATCCTGCGCGACAAGACCTTCCACAAAATGGACGACAGCGATTGGGACCTGGTTTACCGAGTGCATGTCGAAGGTGCCTATAAAGTCACCCGCGCAGCCTGGCCGCATATGCGTGAACAAGGCTATGGTCGGGTGATCTTCACCGCCTCGACTTCAGGCATCTACGGCAACTTCGGCCAGTCCAACTACGGCATGGCCAAGCTCGGTTTGTATGGCTTGACCCGCACGCTGGCGCTGGAAGGGCGCAAGAACAACATCCTGGTCAACGCCATCGCCCCCACCGGCGGCACCCGTATGACCGAAGGGCTGATCCCGCCGCAGGTGTTCGAACGCCTCAAGCCGGAACTGGTCAGCCCGCTGGTGGTGTACCTGGGCAGCGAGGCCTGCCAGGAAACCTCCGGGTTGTTCGAAGTGGGGGGCGGTTGGATCGGCAAAACCCGCTGGGAGCGCAGCCTGGGAGTGGGTTTTGATCCCGAAGCCGGCTTCTCGCCGGATGATGTGGCGGCGCACTGGGCGCAGATTTGCGACTTTGAGGGCGCCGTACACCCCAAGGACAATATCGAGGCATTGAAGGAGATGATGGCCAACTTGCAGAAATTCAGCCTCTGATCGTTGTTTGAAAAACACTCAATCCAACGGGGCGCTCATAGCGCCCCGTTTTATTGCAGGCATAAAAAAGGCCGCTGCAAAAGCAGCGGCCAAAGTAAGACGTTGGATCAAGGAGCGATAAATCAACGTCGGTGAACACCGGTAACAGATTGAATGTATTAGCCAATCCGTTGAAATCAGGCTTGTCTCCCGAAGCTGGGAGCGGGCTGTTTGCCCTGAAAGCCCGGTAAGAATAGTCCGTTGTAACGAAATGAGTAATAGCGGTTCGGGACAAGGACTGTTACCAGATTGGCAACAGTCGTCCATAGGCCATCCATCCCTCTGATAACCCGTCATCTATCCAATCCATGGCCCTGTACGCAGCCCGGCCAGAGCGCCTGTTCATCCTTTCGAGCGACAACGCGAATACCTCCTTGGTGCGCTTATCCCCCTTGGCGGGCGGCAGTAGGGTGGAGCCTTCTGTCACTCACCGGGGAAGACGCATGACAAAAACAACAATGCGCGCCATCTTCACGCCACAGGCGCTCGCTGCAGCGGTGGCACTGGGCTGCTGCGCCCAGGCCCAGGCTGTTTCGTTCAATATCGGCGAGATCGAAGGGCAATTCGATTCTTCGCTGTCGGTCGGCGCCAGCTGGGGCATGCGCGATGCCGACAAGAAGCTGGTTGGGGTTCCCAACGGCGGCACGGGGCAGGCATCCACCGGGGATGACGGGCGGCTGAACTTCAAGAAGGGCGAAACCTTCTCCAAGATCTTCAAGGGCATTCACGACCTGGAGCTCAAGTACGGCGACAGCGGCGTGTTCGTGCGCGGCAAGTACTGGTACGACTTCGAGCTGCAAGACGAAAACCGCGAATTCAAACAGATCAGCAATAACCACCGCGACGAAGGCGCGCGTTCTTCCGGCTACGAGCTGCTCGATGCGTTCGTGTATCACAACTATTCCATCGGCGACCTGCCAGGCGCTGTACGCGTGGGTAAACAGGTGGTGAGCTGGGGCGAGAGTACGTTTATCGGTAACTCGATCAACAGCATCAACCCCATCGACGTCTCGGCCTTCCGCCGGCCGGGCGCTGAAATCAAGGAAGGGCTGATCCCGGTCAACATGCTGTTCGCCTCCCAGAGCCTGACCAATCAGCTGTCGGTGGAAGGTTTCTACCAGTTGAACTGGGAAAATACCGTGGTGGATAACTGCGGCACCTTCTTCGGCAACGATGTGGTCGCCCATGGCTGCAACAACAATTACACCGTCGGCAGCCCGGCGATCGCGCCGTTGCAACCGGTGGCGGCGGCATTCGGCCAGGGTTTCCAGGTCACCCGCGAAGGCGTGGTGGTGCAGCGTGCCAAAGACCGTGAGGCGCGGGATGGCGGCCAGTTCGGTGCGGCCTTGCGCTGGCTGGGGGATGACACGGAATACGGCCTGTACTTCATGAACTACCACAGCCGCACGCCCACCGTGGGAACCCTCACCGCCAACACCAGCCTGGCCACCATCGGGCGTATCGCCAACGCCGCCAACGCCATTGCACCCGGCACCGGCGCGGGGCTGGCCCAGAGCACCATGCTCGGTCGCGGCCAGTATTACCTCGACTATCCCGAAGACATCCGCCTGTATGGCGCCAGCTTCTCCACCACCTTGCCCACCGGCACGGCCTGGACCGGAGAGATCAGCTACCGTCCCAATGCTCCGGTGCAGCTCAACACCACCGACCTGACCCTGGCCCTGGTCAACCCGATTGCCGGTAACACCGCGTCGCCGATCCGCAGCTCGTTCGGCTCCGACAACTCAGGTTATCGCCGCAAGGAAATCACCCAGATCCAAAGCACCATGACCCAATTCTTCGACCAGGTACTGGGCGCCGAACGCCTGACCTTGGTGGGCGAGGCGGCGTTCGTGCACGTCGGCGGTCTGGAAGCCAAAACCAAACTGCGCTACGGCCGCGACTCGGTGTTCGGTGCCTATGGGTTCCAAGGCGATACCGACGGTTTCGTCACCGCCAATTCCTGGGGTTACCGCGCCAGGGCGATCCTCGATTACAACAACGTGTTTGCCGGGGTGAACCTCAAGCCCAACCTGTCCTGGTCGCATGACGTCAGTGGCTACGGCCCCAACGGTATTTTCAACGAAGGCGCCAAGGCGATCAGCGTCGGGGTGGATGCGGACTATCGCAACACCTACACCGCCAGCCTCAGCTACACCGACTTCTTTGGCGGTGACTACAACACCCTGACCGACCGCGACTTTATCGCCCTCAGCTTCGGCGTGAACTTCTGATCTGGTTTTAAGGAAGGACAAGAACCTATGCGTAAGCTATTTGCAGTGATGGCGCTGAGTGTATTGGCCGCCAACGTGATGGCGGCGGTATCGCCCGAAGAAGCCGCCAAGCTGGGCACGACCCTGACCCCGGTCGGCGCGGAGAAAGCCGGCAACGCCGATGGCTCGATCCCGGCGTGGACCGGCGGCATCCCGAAAAATGCCGGAGCGGTGGACAGCAAGGGCTTCCTGGCCGACCCGTTCGCCAGTGAAAAACCTCTGTTCGTGATCACCGCGGCGACCGTGGATAAGTACAAGGACAAGCTCTCCGAAGGCCAGGTGGCGATGTTCAAGCGCTACCCCGAGACCTACAAGATCCCGGTATACCCGAGTCACCGCACGGTCAACCTGCCACCGGACATCTACGAGTCGATCAAGCGCAGTGCGCTGAACGTGCACACCATCAACGACGGCAACGGCCTGGAGAACTTCACCGGCAACCGTTACTACGCGTTCCCGATTCCCAAGAACGGCGTGGAAGTGTTGTGGAACCACATCACCCGTTACCACGGCGGTAATCTGCGGCGCATCATCACCCAGGCCACCCCGCAGACCAACGGCAGCTATACGCCGATCCGCTTCGAGGAAGAAGTGGCGGTGCCCCAGGCCATCCCTGATATCGACCCGGCCAAGGCGGCCAACGTACTGAGCTTCTTCAAGCAATCGGTGACCGCGCCGGCACGCCTGGCGGGCAACGTGCTGCTGGTGCACGAAACCCTCGACCAAGTGAAAGAGCCGCGCCTGGCCTGGATCTACAACGCCGGCCAGCGGCGGGTGCGGCGTGCGCCGCAAGTGTCGTATGACGGCCCGGGCACGGCCTCCGACGGCCTGCGCACCACCGACAACTTCGATATGTTCTCCGGCGCTCCCGACCGTTATGACTGGAAGCTGGTCGGCAAAAAAGAGATGTACATCCCCTACAACAGCTACAAGCTCGATTCGCCGACCCTCAAATACGACGACATCATCAAGGCCGGGCATATCAACCAGGACCTCACACGCTACGAACTGCACCGGGTGTGGGAAGTGGTCGGCACGGTCAAGCCGAGCGAGCGGCACATCTATGCCAAGCGCCACATGTATATCGACGAAGACAGTTGGCAAGTCGCACTGGTGGACCACTACGACGGCCGTGGTCAACTGTGGCGCGTCGCCGAAGGCCATGCGCAGTTCTACTACGACCACCAGGTGCCGGCCTACACCGTGGAAACCCTGTACGACATCATCGCCGGGCGCTACATCGCCCTGGGCATGAAGAACGAGGAGAAGAGCAGTTTCGTGTTCGGCTTTGCGGCCAAGGCGGCGGATTACACCCCGGCGGCGTTGCGGTCCGAGGGCGTCCGGTAATAGCGATGTGAATGCAATCGACGTGTGGGAGAGGGCTTGCTCCCTCCCACATTGGGTTCCATGCATGGCTGACAATCAGCGTGCTGAATACTTCTTCAACAACCACCGACCACAGGACTAGGGTAGGGCACAGATAACAATAAAAAGCAGGATGCAGCAATGACTGCCATGACACGCTGCCTGGACCGTCCCGGATTCATGCCACGGCTGTCCGCCCATCATCTGTTGCGCCCGCGCCTGGCCGAGCCGTTGCTGGCCGCGTCGGCGAGGGTCAAGCTGCTGTGTGCCCCCGGTGGCAGCGGCAAAAGTGCGCTGTTGGCCGAGTGTGCATTGCAGGCGCCGGCGGGGTGCCAGGTCTATTGGCTGCCACTCAATGGCGCCGCTCTCACGCCTTTGGATTTCTGCCGACGGTTGGCGCAGAACCTGGGCGTGTCCTTTATCGACGAGGCCACGTTGTTGCTCGACCTTGGCCGCTGGCAGCACCCGGGCTGGGTGTTCCTCGATGATTTTTGCCGTCTGCCCGCCCCCGAGCTGGACGCCTTGCTTGACCGCCTGCTCAGCGCCGCCGGCCCGGCACTCACCTGGTGGCTCGGCGCGCGGCGGCGACCGGCGTGCAACTGGTCACGCCTGCTGCTCGACGATGAACTCTTGGAGTGCAATGAGCTGCTGTTCAGCTCTGCGGAAATCCAGCCATTGCTCGGCGCCGGGCATACCCTGGACCGTGTGATGCAGTTCAGTGGCGGTTGGTGCGCCGGGGTGCGCATCGCGTTGCTAGGCGACGGCCATCCCGACAAAACCTTGCTCGACTACCTGCAACATGAGCTGTTCAGCACCTTGACGCCCGAGCTGGCCGAAGCCTGGCGCGTGCTGGCGCATTTGCCACGATTCAATCCGGGGTTGTGTGAGCACCTGTTCGGCTTTGGTGACGGTGACCACTACCTGCGGGAGTTGCAGGCCCTCGGTGCCTTTATCCAGCCCTGGGAAGACACCCCGGACTGGCTGCAGGTGTTCCCGCCGTTGGCGCGATTGCTGCGCGAGGCGCCCTGGCCGGCCAAACGCTCCTGGCATCGGCGCGCCTGCCAATGGTTTACCGGCGAGCGTGATTGGCAAGCGGCTTTTGAACAGGCGCTGCTCGCTGAAGAGTACGAAGTGGCGGTGAGCTTGTTGCAGCATTTCAGTTTCGAGGATTTGTTCCGTGGGGAAAACGCTGTGCTGTTGTTGCGTTTGCATGAGCAGCACGGTGATGAATTGATGTTGGGCTCGACGCAACTGGTCGGGTTGGTGACGGCAGCGTTGCTGTTTGCCGGGCGCTTTGAACAAGCGGGTGTGTGTATCGACCAGCTTGCACGGTTTGCTCCGCAGCCGACGGCAGCGCAACAGCGCCTTTTGTTGGCGCGCTGGCAGGCGCAATGGGGCTGGCTGTTGCATTTGGGCGGCGATGCCGAGCGCTCCCGCGAACATTTTCTGGAGGCGCTGCAAGCCTTGCCCGACAGCGCCTGGACCTCGCGTTTGATGTGCCTGTCGGGCCTGACCCAGCAAGCGTTGCTGCGCGGCGAACTGGACGTGGCCCAAGCCTTGAGCCGCGAGGCCCTGTGCCTGGCCCGCGCCCATGATTCGCTGGTCCTGGAGGCCTTGCTTGAGCTGGATCACGCTCAACTGCTGGAGCAGCGCGGTGCGCCATATCGGGCACAAAGCCTGCTGGAAACGGTACAGGCGATGCTGGTTCGCCAGCGCCTCAAGGCCGGGCCGCTGGCCGGGCGTATCGCTCTGCGACGTGGGCACCTGGCGTTGCGCCAAGGGCAAGACGCCCTGGCGAGCGAGTGTTTCACTGAAGGCTTGAACCTGTGCCTGCACAGCCACGACAAGCGCGTGCTGTATGGGTTTCTCGGCTTGGCGCTGCTGGCGGCCAATCGTGGCGATTACGCCCAGGCTTTTATCCAGTTGCGTGACGCCGAGCGATTGATGCAGCAACGCCAGGTACCGGACACGGTGTACCGCGCCGTGCTGTTGTTGGTCAGTGGGCACTTCTGGCTGCAGCAGGGGCGGGCTGAATTGACGGTGGAAGCGGTGCGTCGGGTATTGCGTCACTTTCGTGGCCCCCGGGCGCTCCAGGCGCCGCCGGCCACCCTGGAACTGGTGCCGCGCCTGGAATACCTGCTGGTGCTGGCCGAGGTCAAGCTGGGCTGCGCCGATCAACCCATCGCGCGGCTCAATGCCTTGCTCGACACCACTCGACAACGCGGCATGCTGTGCCTGGAAACCGAGTTACACCTGGCGCTGGGTGAAGTGGCCTGGCAGTTGGGCGATTCGACCCTGGCTCGCCATGCGCTGCAAACCGGGCAGGCACTGGCGCAGCGTTGCCAGATACAACAGGCGCTGCGCGAGCTGCGCTTGCGCTCGCCCGGGCTGTTGAGCGAATTGGGCCTGGAGACGCACGCGACACCGACGGGCGCGACGGACAATCCCCTGAGCCAGCGTGAGCTGGAAGTGTTGCAGCTGATCGCCCTGGGCAACTCCAACCTGGAAATCGCCGACCGCCTGTTTATTTCCCTGCACACCGTCAAGACCCACGCGCGGCGCATCCATAGCAAACTTGGCGTGGAGCGGCGCACCCAGGCGGTGGCCAAAGCCAAGACGTTGGGCTTGATGACCTAGGCGCGCAATGCCTGGCGGTATTCTCCGGGCGTGGCGCCCACCGCCTGGCGAAAACGATGGGTGAAGTGGCTGGCGCTGGAAAAGCCGCACATCCAGGCGATTTCGCTCAATGGCAACGCACCGCCACGCAGAAGGGCTTGCGCGCGGGCCAGGCGTCGCGCCAAGAGATATTGATGGGGCGGCAGGCCGAAGCTTTGACGGAACATCCGCGCAAAATGGTATTCCGACAGCGCACACAGTCCGGCCAGTTGCCCCAGGCTGATCGCGTCTTCCAGGTGGTGGTCGATGTACGCCGTCAACAGCCGGCGCTGGTAGGCCGCCAGCCCGCCTTTCAAGCGCAGTCCGTCGCGTGCGCCGACCTGGCTGAGCAGGGTATGGCTGAGCATTTCATGGGCCAGGCTGCTGGTCAGCAGGCGCTCGGCGGGCTCATGCCAGTTGAGGGCGACCAACTGGTGAAAACGTCGGGCCTGGGCGGCGTCCTCGAGAAAGGTGCTTTCGCGCAATTGCAGCGCGCGCGGCTCGCGGTCGAGCAGGGTGACGCAACCAAGGGCAAATTGCTCCGGGCTGAAATACACATGGGCCAGGCGGATTTCGCCGTTGATCACCCAGGCCGACTGGTGCTCGGCGGGCAGGATGCACAGCTTGTCGGGGCCACCCTTGGTGCCCGGCTGGTCACGCCGAAACGTGCCGGTGCCGCCGCCGATGTAGCAGGACAGGGTGTGATGGCCGGGCGCCTGGTAATCCTGGGCATCGTGGTGGTTGCTCCACACGGCCGCAGACAAACCGTCACCGAGCTCGGCGCAGGCTTCCAGGCGTGCGTTGGGCGAGCGGTTAAGGGACTGAAAGACTTGCAGGGTTTCCAGGGCTGGCATGGCGTATTCTCCGACGCCTTGCATCCTACTCCGGGCGGCTGGCGCTGTGATCCCACCGCCCGACAAAAGCGCAAGAATCTGCAAGTGCATTGCGCGGATAGGCGGTGACACTGTGGCTCTATCGACGGAGCCCGCTATGAACCTTTTCCTGTATTTACTCACGGTGCTGATCTGGGGCACCACTTGGATCGCCCTCAAGTGGCAGTTGGGCGTGGTGGCGATTCCGGTGTCGATCGTCTATCGCTTCGGCCTGGCGGCGTTGGTGTTGTTTGCGCTGTTGCTGCTCAGCCGCAAGCTGCAGGTGATGAGCCGGCGCGGGCACCTGATTTGCCTGGCCCAGGGGGTGTGCCTGTTCTGCGTCAACTTCATGTGTTTTCTTACCGCCAGCCAGTGGATTCCCAGCGGGTTGGTGGCGGTGGTGTTTTCCACGGCCACGCTGTGGAATGCGCTGAATGCCCGAGTGTTCTTCGGCCAACGGGTGGCGCGTAACGTGTTGATGGGCGGGGCGCTGGGGCTGCTGGGGCTGGGCTTGCTGTTCTGGCCGGAGGTGGTCGGGCATACCGCCAGCCCGCAGACCTTGCTCGGCCTGGGCTTGGCCTTGCTCGGCACGATGTGCTTTTCGGCGGGCAACCTGTTATCGAGCCTGCAGCAGAAGGCCGGGCTCAAGCCGTTGACCACCAATGCGTGGGGCATGGCGTATGGCTCGGCGATGCTGGCGACCTACTGTGTCGTGCGCGGTATACCGTTCGATATGGATTGGAGCGCGCGTTATATCGGCGCCCTGTGGTACCTGGTGATTCCGGGTTCGGTGATCGGCTTTACCGCCTACCTCACGCTGGTCGGCCGCATGGGCCCGGAGCGCGCGGCGTACTGCACGGTGCTGTTTCCGGTGGTAGCGCTGAATGTGTCGGCGTTTGCCGAAGGCTATCAATGGACCGCCCCGGCGTTGATGGGGTTGGTGCTGGTGATGTTGGGCAATGTGCTGGTGTTCAGAAAGCCCAAGCCGCTTAACGCCGGCCTCAGGGCACAGCAAATCTGATGCGGGAGGCGGGCTTGCTCCCACATCTTGACCGAGGTAAGCGCGCTATTTGAGCCCCAGGCGCCTGGCCATGCGGCCCAGGTTGGCGCGGTCCATGCCCAGTTCACGGGCGGCGCCTGCCCAGTTGTGCTGATGGCGTTCCAGGCAGGCGCCGATGAGCTGGCGCTGATAGTGTTCGGTGGCCTGGCGCAGGTCGCCGGTGACGCCAGGGGCGGGTTCGGGCTGCGTTTCGATCACCGGCGGCGTGCTGATGTCGGGCAGGTCCAGGTCCTGCGCACTCAAGCTCAGGATCTTCGGACGCTCACGATAATGACCCAGGGCCTTGAGGGCGCTGCGCCCGATCAAATGCTCCAGCTCCCGCACATTGCCCGGCCAGTTGTAGGCCAACAGTGCCGCCTGGGCATCGCTGCTCAGGCGCAGGCTGCCCAAACCCATGCGTGAGCGGTTCTGCTCCAGGAAGAACCCCGCCAACAGCAACACGTCGCGGCCACGCTCGCGCAACGCTGGTACTTGCAGCGGGTACACGCTCAGCCGGTGATAAAAGTCGGCGCGGTAGCGGCCATTGCGCACTTCCTCGGCCAGGTCGCGGTTGGTCGCGGCGATCAGGCGCACGTCAACCTGGTGTTCTTTGTCGGAACCCAGGCGCTGCAATTGGCCGCTTTGCAGTACGCGTAGCAGTTTGGCTTGCACGGCCAGCGACAATTCGCCCACTTCGTCGAGGAACAAGGTCCCGCCGTTGGCCAGCTCGAACTTGCCCCGGCGTTCGTTCAGTGCACCGGTAAAGGCACCGCGCACATGCCCGAACAGTTCGCTCTCCACCAGCGTATCCGGCAAGGCAGCGCAGTTGAGGCTGATCATCGGTTTGTCGGCACGCAGCGAAGCCGCATGGATAGCTTGGGCCACCAGTTCCTTGCCAACCCCGGTTTCGCCGGTGATCAACACCGTGAGATCGCTGCCGCCCACCAGCTTGATCTCTTCCACCAAACGTTTATGGGGTTTGCTCTGCCCGATCATTTCCTTGTGCTGCTGGCCACTGGCTTCGCGGTAGATCTCGGCGCGCAGGGTCAGATGCTCGATACGTTCGGCCACATTGACGGTGGCGGCCGCGAGGCTGGCGAAGGCTTGCAGGGCCTCCAATTCAACGCGCTCGAAGCGCTCGGTATCCAACGCATCAAGGGTCAGCAGGCCCCAGGGGCGGTCGCCGACAAACAGCGGGCAACCCATGCAGTCGTGTACTTGCAGATGCCCGTGCAAACCCTCGACCAACCCGTCGTAAGGGTCGGGCAGTTCGCTGTCACTGTCGAAGCGGGTCGGGCCAGGGCTGCTCAGCAGTACGGCAAACCGCGGGTGTTCGTTGACCTTGAAGCGCCGACCCAGGGTATCGGGGCTCAAGCCGTCCACTGCCAAGGGCACCAGCCATTCGCCGTCCAGGCGCAGCAACGCGGCGGCATCGCACGGCAGCAAGGCGCGCATGGCTTGCAGCAGGCGGCGGTAGCGTTCGCCTTCGGGCAACTCGCGGGACAGGTCGGCGACCAGAGGCAGCAGGGTTGTGAGCAACGAGTGTGCAGTCATAATGACTCCTTGTAGTCTTTATGACTATAGAGTGTCGGAAGTCATACTGACTACATAATATTTAACTCATTGAAAAATAAAGATAAATAACTTGGCACGAATACTGAGTAAGACAGGGTAATCAGTAAAAATACCCAGGAGTCAGCCATGCTTAGTGCCCAAGACCGTGCAATCGTCAAATCCACCGTGCCCCTGTTGGAAAGCGGCGGCGAAGCCCTGATCACCCATTTCTATCGCATGATGCTCAGCGAGTATCCAGAGGTTCGCCCGCTGTTCAACCAGGCCCACCAAGCCAGCGGCGACCAGCCTCGGGCCCTGGCCAATGGCGTGTTGATGTACGCGCGGCATATCGATCAGTTGGATCAACTCGGCGATCTGGTGGCGAAGATCATCAACAAGCACGTGGCCTTGCAGATTTTGCCGGAACACTACCCGATCGTCGGTAACTGCCTGCTGCGCGCCATCGCTGAAGTGCTGGGCAGCGAGATCGCCACCCCTGAAGTGATCAGTGCCTGGGGCGCGGCTTATGGTCAGTTGGCGGACATCCTGATCGGCGCCGAAGCCGCCATCTACGACGAAAAAGCCCAGGCCCCGGGCGGCTGGCGCGGTGCGCGGCCGTTTATCCTGGTCAAGCGGGTGGAGGAGAGCGACGAGATCAGCTCCTTCTATTTCGCCCCGGTGGACAATGGCCCGATCCTGGCGGCCGCACCTGGGCAATACATCGGCATGAAGCTGGTGCTCGACGGCGAGGAAATGCGCCGCAACTATTCCCTGTCGGCCCTGACCGATAACGGCCTGTACCGCATCAGCGTCAAGCGTGAAGCCAATGGGCGGGTCTCCAATTACCTGCATGACCAGATACACGTCGGCGCGACCATCGACCTGTTTCCGCCTGCGGGTGAGTTCACCCTGGCGGCCAGCGCCAAGCCGCTGGTGCTGATCAGCGGTGGGGTGGGCATCACACCGACCTTGCCGATGCTCGAAGCGGCCCTGGCGACAGAGCGGCCGGTGCATTTTATTCACTGTGCACGTAACGGCGGGGTGCATGCGTTTCGTGACTGGGTGGATGGCCTGGCGGCCCGGCATCCGCAGCTCAAGCGCTTCTATTGCTATGCCGAGGATGACGGTGTGAGCGTGGCGGACAAAGTGGGCATGCTGACCCAGGAGCAACTGGCGGCGTGGTTACCCGAGCAGCGTGATGTGGATGCTTACTTCCTTGGCCCTAAAGGGTTCATGGCGGCGATCAAGCGCCACCTCAAGGCGTTGGGTGTGCCGGAAAACCAAAGCCGCTACGAATTCTTCGGTCCGGCGGCGGCCTTGGAATAAGCGCTGAAGCTCGGCACTGTCCAAAATCATGTGGGAGGAGGGCAGCCCCTTCCCACATTCAGTTCGGCATTTCTCTCGATTAATCCCCTGTTAACCGTGCTCTGTTTAAACGGTGGCCTGTGTGTAAACTTGCGGCCATTGGCACAACGAAAAAGGGAAACGGGGATGAGTGACGAATTGCGTTTAGGCAGGGAGCGACGCTTTCTGGTGTTGCTGGGCATCATCTGCCTGGCGCTGATCGGCGGGGCGCTGTACATGCAAGTGGTGTTGGGTGAGGCTCCGTGCCCGCTGTGCATCCTGCAACGCTATGCCTTGCTGTTGATCGCGGTGTTCGCGTTCATCGGCGCAGCCATGCGCACCCGGGGGGCGCTCACGTTTTTCGAAGGGCTGGTGGTGCTCAGTGCCCTGGGCGGCGTCGCAGCCGCTGGCCATCATGTGTACACCCAGTTCTTCCCCGAGGTCAGCTGCGGTGTGGATGTACTGCAGCCGATTGTCGATGAACTGCCCCTTGCGAAGGTGTTCCCCCTGGGTTTCCAGGTGGATGGCTTTTGCAGCACGCCGTACCCGCCGATACTCGGTCTGTCCCTGGCGCAATGGGCGCTGGTGGCGTTCGTGCTGACGGTGATCCTGGTGCCTCTGGGCATTTACCGTAACCGCCAACGCAGCAACTGAGTCACACACGTAAAACGCCCCGGTCTTCCTTGAAGGAAGGCCGGGGCGTTTTGCTTTGTAGGGATTTTGTGAAACTGCCGTGACAAGGAGCAATTTCAGGTGTGCGCAGCATGCGACATGTTGTCACACGGATGCTGTCGCAGGACGTTTTTGAGCCGCCATACGGGCCATTAAATTTGCGCCTGGCGCGCAAATTGTGCTGTCAGTTCGTGGCGTGTGGGACAGCACAAAGCTCGCTGGGTTCCAGCGCCAGGGGCGTCGGCGAATGCCTTGTTTTATGGGGACTTGCTTGCGTTTACCATGCCCTTACAGCCTGTAAGGGATGTGGCCCTTTGCCTAATAACACGGCAATTTTTGTGGTTTTTGTTGAGAATCGAACGCGATAAGATCGCGAACCTTTGCAAGAATGGTGAATGATTATTGCTGGAATCGATAAAAATTATTTCTTTATAAGACATGGTTTATACATCGCTAGCTAACTACAATCGCCCGCACTGAATGTCCGGTGCTGTTCAATATTTGAGCATTGGAGCGGTCGAGGAGCAGATGGAAGGCTCTGTGCGACCCCAGGTTCCGGCAGCCTTTCAACTATCCGCACCAAATGGAATTGGTCTGTAACAAGGCCTTTAGCCACGAAATCGAATAAGAACTCACTGCAGGTCCGTGAAACGCTCATATATGACGTGATGGGCAGGCTCTTATTCAATCGAAGAGAAATGCCAACCCTTGGCAGGGTGAAGTGTTGGCGATCAAAACCCAACTGCATTGCGCAAGCTGCTTTAGAGGTCGTGAGATGAGTAAAAACAGGTACCCCCGATTACTAGGCTTTTTGCCGCTGCTTGGCATGCTGTTAATGCTGGGAGGCTGCAAGTGGACCTTGCTCGACCCAAAAGGACAGGTCGGTCTGGATGAACGAAACCTGATCATCACCGCCACCCTGCTGATGCTGCTGGTCGTGGTCCCTGTGATCATCATGACCTTCGCCTTCGCCTGGAAATACCGTGCGTCGAACACCAGCGCTACCTACGCGCCGAAGTGGTCGCACTCCACCAAGATCGAAATCGCGGTGTGGCTGGTCCCGATCCTCATCATCATTGCCTTGGGTTATGTGACCTACAAGTCCACCCACGCATTGGACCCATACCGTCCGCTGGAATCCGACGCCAAGCCGATCAACATCGAAGTGGTCGCGCTGGACTGGAAGTGGCTGTTCATCTACCCGGACCTGGGTATCGCCACCGTCAACAAGATCGTATTCCCGGAGCACACCCCGGTTAACTTCAAGATCACCTCCGACGCCGTGATGAACTCGTTCTTCATCCCAGCCCTGGGCGGTCAGATCTACGCGATGGCAGGCATGCAGACCAAGCTGCACCTGATCGCCAACCAGAAAGCTGAAATGGAAGGCATCTCCGCCAACTACAGCGGCGCTGGCTTCACCGGCATGAAATTCAAAGCGATCTCGACGAGCCAGGAAGATTTCAACGCCTGGGTAGCCGAAGTCAAGGCCGCACCTAAACAGCTTGATCAAGCTGAATACGACGCCCTGGCCAAACCAAGCCAGAACAACCCAGTCGCTCTGTACTCCGCGTATGAGCCGAACCTGTTTCAGAAAATCGTCGACAAGTACGAAGGTATGAAGCCAGGCAAGCCGGTCAAGCACGAGAAGAAAGAAGTGGCCGTGGTTGAAGGTTCTGACATGGGCTCGCATTCAACTGCTGGGGCAGAGGAGTAAACGATGTTTGGTAAATTAAGTTGGGATGCGGTGCCGTTCCACGAGCCGATCGTAATGGTGACTATCGCCATGATCGCGCTGGGTGGACTGGCCCTTGTTGCGGGTATCACGTACTTCAAGAAGTGGTCCTACCTGTGGACCGAGTGGCTGACCTCGGTCGACCACAAGAAAATCGGCGTCATGTACGTCATCGTTGCCATGGTCATGCTGCTGCGTGGTTTTGCCGACGCCATCATGATGCGTACCCAGTTGGCCATGGCCACCGAGGGTTCGCCTGGCTACCTGCCGCCTGAACACTATGACCAGATCTTCACCGCCCACGGTGTGATCATGATCATCTTCATGGCGATGCCATTCTTCACCGGCTTGATGAACCTTGCCTTGCCGCTGCAGATCGGTGCGCGTGACGTTGCCTACCCGTTCCTGAACTCCCTGAGCTTCTGGCTGCTGGTTTCCGGCGTGGTGCTGATCAACGTTTCCCTGGGCGTCGGCGAATTCGCCAAGACCGGTTGGGTTGCGTATCCGCCATTGTCGGGCATTCAGTACAGTCCGGGCGTGGGTGTGGACTACTACATCTGGGCGCTACAGTTATCAGGGCTCGGGACGACGCTGACGGGGGTCAACTTCCTGGCCACCGTCCTGAAAATGCGCGCCCCTGGCATGAAACTGATGGACATGCCGATCTTCACCTGGACCTGCACCTGGGCAAACGTCCTGATCGTGGCTTCGTTCCCGATCCTGGCCGCTACCATGGCGCTGCTGTCGCTTGACCGTTACCTGGATTTCCACATTTTCACCAACGAACTTGGTGGCAATCCAATGATGTACGTGAACCTGTTCTGGGCATGGGGTCACCCTGAGGTGTACATCCTGATCCTGCCAGCGTTCGGTATCTTCTCCGAAGTGATCTCGACCTTTACCGGCAAGCGCCTGTTCGGTCACCACTCGATGGTCTACGCCTCCGGCGCGATCTCGATCCTGGGCTTCATGGTTTGGCTGCACCACTTCTTCACCATGGGTTCGGGTGCCAGCGTCAACGCCTTCTTCGGCCTGGCGACGATGCTGATTTCCATCCCGACGGGAGTGAAGCTATTCAACTGGCTGTTCACCATCTACCACGGCCGTCTGCGTATCACCAGCCAGGTTCTGTGGACCCTGGGCTTCATGGTGACCTTCGCCATCGGCGGCATGACCGGCGTACTGCTGGCCATTCCGGGTGCTGACTTCGTACTGCACAACAGCCTGTTCGTGATCGCTCACTTCCACAACGTGATCATCGGTGGTGCTGTATTCGGCTACATCGCTGGTTTCGCCTTCTACTTCCCTAAAGCGTTCGGCTTCAAGCTGCACGAAGGTTGGGGCAAGGCTGCGTTCTGGTTCTGGATCTCGGGCTTCTTCGTCGCGTTCATGCCGCTCTATGCACTGGGCTTCATGGGAATGACCCGTCGTCTGAACGCCACCACCAACCCTGAGTGGGTGCCGTACCTGTACGTCGCCATGTTCGGTGCGGTGATGATCGCCGTAGGTATCGCCTGCCAGCTGATCCAGCTGTACGTCAGCGTGCGTGATCGCAAGCAGAACATGTGCGAATCCGGTGACCCATGGAACGGCCACACCCTGGAATGGTCGACCTCGTCGCCACCTCCGTTCTACAACTTCGCCGTGATCCCTACTGCGAACACCATTGATGCGTTCACCGAAGCCAAGGAAGACGGTACTGCGTACCAGAAGCCCAAGCACTACGAACCGATCCACATGCCAAACAACACCGCCACTGGCGTGGTGATGGGCGGCCTGCTGACCGTGTTCGGTTTCGCGATGATCTGGCACATCTGGTGGCTGGCAATCGTGAGCCTGGTCGGCACTATCGGTTACTTCATCATCCACGCTGCCCGTGATGATCAAGGCTACATGGTGCCGGTCGAGACGATCGAGCGCATCGAAGCCGAGCAGCACGCTCGCCTGGTAGCCGAGAAGAAGATTCCGGCCAACCGTGTAGAAACCTCGTTGGAACAGGCTTAAACCATGTCGAACTTAGTGACCAATGCTGGACACGCCCATGTCGATGACCATGGGCACGATGACCATCACCACGACTCGGGGCCAATGACCGTTTTCGGTTTCTGGCTCTACCTGATGACCGACTGCATCTTGTTTGCGTCGATCTTCGCGGTGTACGCGGTACTGGTAAACAACACTGCCGGTGGCCCGTCGGGCCACGACATCTTCGAACTGCCTTATGTGCTCGGCGAAACCGCCTTGCTGTTGTTCAGTTCGATTACCTACGGCTTCGCCATGTTGGCCTTCTACAAGGGCAACAAGAAAGGCGTACTGAGCTGGCTGGCACTGACCTTCCTGTTCGGCCTGGGCTTCATCGGCATGGAAGTCAACGAGTTCCACCTGCTGATCTCCGAAGGCTACGGCCCGCACCGTTCCGGCTTCCTGTCCGCGTTCTTCACGCTGGTAGGCACCCACGGTCTGCACGTATCGGCAGGTCTGCTGTGGATGGCGGTGATGATGTATCAGGTCAATAAGCACGGCCTGACCAACACCAACAAGACTCGCCTGAGCTGCCTGAGCCTGTTCTGGCACTTCCTGGACGTGGTCTGGATCTGCGTATTCACCGTTGTCTACCTGATGGGGACTCTGTAATGGCTAATGCACACTCCCATGACAGCCACGATGCAAGCCACGGCAGCGTCAAGTCTTACGCTATCGGCTTCATCCTGTCGGTCATCCTGACCCTGATCCCGTTCGGCCTGGTGATGTACCCAACCTTGCCGAAGTCGATCACCTTGATGATCGTCCTGGCGTTCGCAGTGATTCAGGTTCTGGTTCACCTGGTTTACTTCCTGCACCTAGACCGCTCTGCGGCCCAGCGTGAGAACGTGATTGCGTTCGTGTTCGCAGGCCTGGTGATCGTTCTGCTGGTTGGTCTGTCGCTGTGGATCATGTTCAGCATCCACACCTACATGATGGCGAAGTGAGGTAAGACCCGATGTCGCTTAAGCACTTTATCCAAATCACCAAACCGGGGATCATTTTCGGTAACGTGCTTTCTGTGGCGGGCGGTTTCTTCCTGGCCTCCAAGGGGCATGTCGATCTGGCCATTTTCTTGGCTGCAATGATCGGCACGTCCCTGGTGGTAGCTTCCGGTTGTGTCTTCAACAACTGCATCGACCGTGACATCGATATCAAGATGGAGCGCACCAAGAACCGCGTGCTGGTCCAGGGGCTTATTTCCCTGAAGCTGGCACTGGTTTACGCGACCGTCCTGGGTGTTGCCGGTGTGGCACTGTTGTACAAGGTGGCCAACCCGTTGGCGGCGCTGTTTGCCGTGATCGGCTTTGTCATCTACGTCGGCCTCTACAGCCTGTACCTCAAGCGCAAGTCGGTTCACGGCACGCTGGTGGGCAGTCTGTCGGGGGCGATGCCACCGGTGATTGGTTATGTGGCTGTGACCAATAGCTTCGACATGGCCGCGCTGACGCTACTGGTGATGTTCAGCCTGTGGCAGATGCCGCATTCCTACGCCATCGCGATTTTCCGCTTCAATGACTACCTGGCTGCGTCGATTCCGGTTCTGCCGGTCAAGCGTGGCATCCAGGTGGCCAAGAAACACATCCTGCTCTACATCCTGGCCTTCCTCCTGGCGACCTTGATGTTGACCTTCAGTGGCTACGCCGGCATGAGCTACCTCGCCGTTGCGGCCGCCATGGGCATGTACTGGTTGTACATGGCCTGGACCGGTTACAAGGCGGTGGATGACACCGTCTGGGCGCGCAAGCTGTTCGTGTTCTCGATCTTCACCATCACCGCGCTGAGCGTGATGATGTCCCTGGATTTCCAAGTACCGAAAGAGCTGTTGCTGACCTACGCACACTGAGTCGATGGATGAAAAACGACCCCGCCTTCGCAAGAAGCGCGGGGTTTTTTGTATTTTGGCTTGTCCGCGAAAAACCTGAGGGTGTCGTGCCAAACCGGGCACGCTGCGTTATCGTTGCCGTTTTTCGCGAGCAAGCTCGCTCCTACACCCACATTCTACAAATGCAGGAAGCGCAGAGATGAGTAAAAAAGCCGTTATGGTATTCAGTGGCGGGCAGGATTCGACGACCTGTCTGATTCAGGCATTGCCACTGTATGACGAAGTGCACTGCATTACCTTCGATTACGGCCAGCGCCACGTGGCGGAAATTGAAGTCGCCCAGCAGCTTGCCAAGCAGTTGGGCGCCACCGTTCACAAAGTGATGGATGTGTCCTTGCTCAACGAGCTGGCCATCAGCAGCCTGACCCGCGACAACATCCCGGTGCCGACCGTCAACAGCTCGGGCGAGAGCCTGCCGAGCACCTTTGTGCCGGGGCGCAACATTCTGTTCCTGACCCTGGCGGCGATCTACGCCTATCAGGTGAAGGCCGAAACCGTGATTACCGGTGTATGCGAAACCGACTTCTCGGGTTATCCCGATTGTCGCGATGAGTTCGTCAAGGCACTGAACAAAGCGCTGGAACTGGGCATGGAATACAAACTGCGCCTGGACACCCCGTTGATGTGGCTGAACAAGGCCGAGACCTGGGCACTGGCGGACTATCACAACCAGTTGGAGCTGGTCCGCCACAACACCCTGACTTGCTACAACGGCATCATCGGCACGGGTTGCGGTCATTGTGACGCGTGCAACCTGCGCGCTCGCGGCTTGAATGAGTACCTGCAGAACAAGACCGACGTGATGCAGAGCCTCAAGCAGAAGTTGCAGCTGAATTAAGTCATTCCCGCGAGCAACCGCTCACCCGTGGCGAGGGAGCTTGCTCCCGCTGGACTGCGTAGCAGGCCCAGTCTTTTCAAACCAAAAGCTGGGGCCGCTACGCGACCCAGCGGGAGCAAGCTCCCTCGCCACAGGTTAGAGTGTTGCCGTGGTGCCGGTGATCCAGCGCTTGAACAGCGCCCGCGCACCGTAGGCCGGCAGGATATTGAAGAACGCAAAGCCGACTTTGATCGCGATCTGCACGTAGATCATGCTTAGGATGTCGCTGGTTTGCATCGCGCCGTAGAAGGCAATGAAGCAAAACAGGAAGCTGTCGATGATGACCGCGAAGAACGTGCTGAGGAAGATGCGCAGGTACAGGTACCTGGAGTTGGTCAGCTCTTTGATCTTGCACAGCAAGTACGAGTTTATATTCTCGGACACCAGGAACGACACCGAGGAGGCGACCAGCACCGAGGACACTTGAATGATCACGTCGTTATACGGCCCATCCAGTTTCCAGCCCGGCAGCCCCGGCAGGAAGGTCGAGCCGTAGAGCAGGATGATGATCATCGCGTTACTGGCAAACGCAAACAGAATGGCCCTTCTGGCCAGTCGCAGGCCGAACTGCTCGTTCAACAGGTCGACGATCAAGAAGGTCAGGGGGTACAGGAAGGTCCCCGGCGTCACGATGATGCCCAGCGACTCCAGGTAAATGGGTTTGGTCGCGGCGATACTGGTGAAAATATAGAACGTGAACAACAGCAGGTTGAGGATGATGTAGATCATCCAGGAGCTTTCGTTACGGTCATTCAGGTCATAGGCGGTCAGTGTTCCTCCCTGTGAATAGAACTTCTTGTACATGTTCTTAACTTCCATTTTGTTCAGGTTGTCCATTATTTCGCTGCTGATGACTTCGCTCAGCTTCATCTTGATGACCTTGCCGGTGGCAATCACCATGATGATCGCCAGGCTCTTGTCATTCTCAAACCCCAGCAGTTTGTATTTGCTGTTTTCGACGGCCGCTTCATACGTTGTCATTGAAGCGCTCCTCGACGATGTCACCGACCACGCAAAGGCGCTCTGAGTTGCTACAGGCTTCAAGGGTGATGAACATCTTGCGGGTAGCCCTGTCGTACACCAACTTTTCCTTGCCGGGGCTCGACGTGCCTTTTTGCACGATCAACAAGTCACCCGCTTCGTTGATGCCGGGAATGCCGTGCTCCAGGCGCACGCCAATCAGGTTGCAGCACGTACCGAAGTAGTAGGTCAGCGGATACACCGTGGCCAGCTCGCCGATGCGCTTGTCCAGGTTCTGGATGACCAGGCTTTCCTTGAGGATCGGCACCGCCGCCGGGTTCATGTTGCCCTGGGGGGAAACACTGCTCTCGAGGATTTCCTTGGCTTCGAAATCGACAGTTTCGATTTCGTCGTAGGAGATGCCGAAGAAATCGGAAATCTTGCGAATGGTCGACTGCTGCACATTGACGACCTTGCCTTCCAGGATGTTGTAGATCGTGGTCCTGGTCAGGCCGGCGGCGTTGCTTAACGAAAGCTGGGTTTCGCCACGGCTTTTGATCAAGTACTTGATGTTGCTCTTCAAGTGCTCGGTTTTTTCCCGTTTGTGTATCACGTGCTCACCACTTCCCTTTAGTTATAAACGTCCACTTTTCACACCACCGGCTAGCGGCGCCGGGAGTGTTGCACGCGTGGGCCACAACAATAAAGTGCGAATGCGCTGCCTCGGCGTTTCCTGTGATCGAGATCGGTAAAAATGAACATTTAAATGGGAAAACGTTTAAATTTCTGTTTAATTGAACGCCCGGTTCAGGACGAATCGGCCCGCGATACGCTGGAAGGGAACCGCACTGATGGCACTCAACACCGCACTACTGAAAGACCAGGCCGACCTGCTGCGTCGTGGCCTGGCGGACCTGCACGCTGAAGATGCCGAGCTGGCGAGCATCCTCGACGCGGAAGTCACGCGACAGCACCGCACCTTATCGCTGGTCCCTTCGTCTTGCGCCGTCAAGCCGTATACGCTGATGGCCTGTGCCTCGGCACTGGTCAATGTCACGGCTGAAGGCCTGCCGGGCAGAGGCTATCGCCCCGGCTGCGAGAACGTCGATCGGGTCGAAGCCTTGGCCATTCGCAGGGCGCGGGAGCTGTTCGACGCTCACTACGCCGGCGTGCAGTCTCACTCGGCATCCATCGCGATTTCCCAAGTCCTCTCAGCGTTGCTTGAGCCTGGAGATACCTTGCTGGGTATGGCCCACGACCATGACGGTGATATCGCCCTCGGCAGCCCGGCTGTTCTCACAGGGGCCTACTACAAAGCCATCCGCTACGGCACCACGGCCGAAGGCCTGATCGATTACGAGCAGGTGCGCAGCCTGGCCCTCGCGCATCGCCCGCGCATCATCATCTGCGGTACGCAGGCTTACTCGCGGGTGGTGGATTTCGAGCGGTTTCGCGAGATTGCCGATGAGGCGGGCGCGATCCTGCTCGCGGATATTTCCTACATTGCCGGGCTGGTCGTGACAGGACGCCATCCGAACCCGATCAACGCCGCCCATGTCACCATCACCTGCACGCACAAGCAGCTTGGCGGCCCTCGCGGTGGGCTGATTCTGTCCGGGCGCGATGCCAATACCAAGGTGCCCGGTTTGAAGTCGACCTTCAGCCGTGTCCTCGATCAGGCCGTATTCCCACGCATGCAGGGAGCACCGGCCGTCAATATGATCGCTGCTAAAGCTGCTGCCCTGGGTTACGCGAAGTCACCGCAGTTCGACGCCTGCATGGGGCGGGTTCGTACGCTTGCCGACGAAATGGCCCGTGCTTTTCAGGCGCATGGTTACGAAGTGGTGGGTGGACGGAGCGAAAACCACACGGTGCTGATCAGGTTGCGTGGCGCCATGACCGGCGCCATCGCGGAGTCGGCGCTGGAGGGGTGCGGTATTGTGGTGAACAAGCATCGCGTACCGGGCGACACGCGACCGTCATCGGTCACCAGCGGCTTGTGCCTGGGCACCGGTTCCATGGCGCAACGCATGATCGATCCCCAGGGCTGCCGGCAGGTTGTCGAACTGGTGTGTCGGATACTCGACAGCGTGACGCCGCTGGACGAGCAGGATTACCGGCAGGAACCAGCGGTGTGTGAACAGTTGCGTTCGCAGGTGCAAACGTTGTGCGCGAGCTATCCCATCACCGACTACCTGGAGCGCTGATTCTCAACTGCCCGGTTAAATCAGCCGGCATTCTCCTCGTCATACTCCTCTGTACGAACTGAGCGAACCCATCCCCCGTATACGAGGAGTCGTTACCATGGTCAGTGTGAGTCGTCGTTCCCTTCTTGCCCTCGGCGCGGCCTTGCCCGTTCTGGGACACCTGGATTGGGCGCTCGCCGGCCCGCCGCCGAAAAAGTCTGACAAGGTGCTGCTCAACTACAACGAAAGCCCCTACGGCCCTTCAAGCGCGGCCCGTGAGGCGATGCAGCGTGGGATCGCAACGTCCGGGCGTTATCCCTACCCGGACATGTACGCGTTGGCAGCATTGTTTGCCCAGCAGCAAGGCATCAACGAGGAAAACGTCGCGGTGTTTGCCGGCTCGATGGCCGCCCTGCGTTACGCGGTGTTGGCGTTCACCAGTCCAACCCGCGGCCTGGTGATGGCTACGCCGTCATACGAAGTCCCACGCCAGGCGGCCGAGTCGAATCAGGCGCCGGTGCACGAAGTGAACCTCGACGCCGGGCACGCCCACGATGTGCCTGCCATGCTCGCCGCTGATCCCCAGGCGGGTATGTTTTATCTGTGCAACCCCAACAACCCTACCGGAACCCTGACGCCCACTGAGGCGATCCGCCAAGCGCTGGCAAACAAACCCAGAGGCAGCGTGCTGGTGGTGGATGAGGCTTATATCGATTTCTCCGATGCACCCAGCTGCGTGAGCTGGGTCAAGGAGCACGACGACTTGCTGGTGCTGCGCACGTTTTCAAAAATCTACGGCATGGCTGGAGCGCGTCTGGGGTTGGCGGTCGGCCACCCTGCATTGCTGGAGCGGCTGGCGGTGTTCGGGGGGGACAACGTGCCAGCAGCATCCTCTTTGCTCGGCGCGCGGGCGAGCCTGGAAGATGTCGCGTTGCTGCCACAACGCAAGGCACTCAATGCACAGTTACGCGAGGAAACGATAGCCTGGTTCAAGACCCATGGCTTTACCTGCACGGTGTCGCACAGCAACTGCTTCATGATCGACGTAAAACAGCCCGCAGAGCATGCCATCAAGCGGCTCGCCGCACAGAACGTGATGGTCGGGCGGGTCTGGAAAAACTGGCCGCAATGGGTGCGGGTAACGGTCGGCACCCAGCGGGAGATGGAACGCTTTCGTGAAGTGTTCGCGGCGCAGGTGATGAAGGCTTAGTTGGCCAAAGGCGCAACGCTGCGGCTGTGGCGAGGGAGCTTGCTCCCGTTGGACTGCGTAGCAGGCCCAGTCTTTTCAAACCAAAAGCTGGGGCCGCTGCGCAGCCCAGCGGGAGCAAGCTCCCTCGCCACAGGCATGAACTTCACCGGCCTCAGGGCCTTATTGCGCGGCGATGGTGTAACCGTCGAAGGCGCTTTGCTGTTGCAGCGCGGTCACGATGCTTTTGCGCGTGATCGGCTGCTCCACGCCACTGTTGTCGACGAAGGTTTCACTTTCCAGCTCCGCTTCGCTGCCTTCACCCACGAACGCAAAACCGAGGAACTCAAGCGCCTCACGGTCAACGTTCAGTTTGGAGCGCGGCGTGCGCAGCGGCAGGGTGACGCTGATGCCATCTTTGCTGATCACAAACACTTCGGTGTCTTTCTTGGCGCGTGCAGCCTTGCCCTTGGCGGCGCTTGGGTTGCTGATGGCCTGGTGCGATTGGTTCAGCACTTTGAGGGCCAGGCCGTAGACCAGCTCCTGAAACTCGGGGTCGTCCTTGAAACTGGACAGGATGCGGCTGATCGAAAACTGGCTGCTGAGGTTTTCCAGAGCGGCGTTGTCGGCAGCCTCGGCGTCCTTCAGTTGCTTGAGCTGGCCCATCAGTTCGTAGGCTTTGTCATCGTCGAAGGCATCATGGGCCTGGCGGATGGCGGTGCGCAGTTCGCGGATCTGGTCGCTTTCCTTGGAGGTGTGGAACGCGTCCAGCACCATCTCGCTGATGATCTTGGCCGCTGGCACATGCTGTGAAAGATTGATGGCGTTTTCGTATTCAGCTTTGGATTGCAAGGTGACTACGGATTCTTCGGTGTGCGAATCGGACATTGAAATTTCACTACTTCAGTAAGCGGGACAAAAAAGCGTCGCGCATTTTCAAGGGGCGGGGGGATCAGGTCAAGGCAGCACTCGAATTGACCCTGAACCACATCAAAACGCCATCTCTTCAAATCCGCTGCAACACAGAGGCCTGACGAACCCATAAAAGACGCACCTGCGCCCAGGGGCTGTCCCACGCCAGGCGATCAAAGGACTGATGCAATCGCGCTTGGAACGGTGGCAAGCCCGTTGACGCGCCTTACTAAGCCAACTGCCGCAGGCACGCCTCCAGGATATCCAGACCTTCCTCCAGTACCGCAGGCTCGATGGTCAGCGGTGCCAACAGGCGGATGATGTGCCGCGACTTGCCGCTGGGCATCAGCAGCAAGCCCGCCTCCCGGGCCAGGCTCAGCAGTTGGGTCAGTTGCTGGGAAGCAGGCGTGCCGTCGGCATTGACCAACTCGATGCCGCGCATGGCCCCCACGCCGGTCATGCGGCCCAGAACCGCGCAAACGCCCTGTGCACGCCAGGTGTGGTAACGGCTGACGATGGCTTCTTCCTGCTGTGAACCCCAGGTTTTCAGGTGTGCATCGGTCATTGCATCAAGGGTGGCCAATGCACCTGCGCACGCGATGGGGTTGCCGGAATAGGTGCCACCCAGGCCGCCCTTGGGCAGGCTGTCGAGCAAGGTTTTACGGCCGACCACGGCGCCCAATGGCACCCCCCCGGCGATGCTTTTACCGAGCAGGATCAGGTCCGGCTCGATGCCTAGTCGCGAGAAAGCAAATCGCTGGCCGGTACGGCCAAAGCCGGACTGGATTTCATCGGCAATCAGCAGGATGCCTTTCGCGTCGCAGAAACGCCGCAAGGCTTGGGCAAATTCGATATCCAGGGCCAGGAAGCCGCCTTCACCCTGCACCGGTTCGATGATGAAACAGGCGACATCGTTGACGTCGATTTCCACGCTGAACAAGCGGTCCATGGCCTTCAGCGCTTCAGCGCAAGTGACGCCATTATCGGCACTGGGGTAGGGCAGGTGGTACACGGGGCCTGGCAGTACCCCGACCTTTTGCTTGTAGGGCGCCACTTTGCCGTTGAGGTTGAGGGTGGCCAAAGTGCGGCCGTGGAAGGCGCCGTCAAAGGCAATCACCGCCGTACGGCCGGTGGCGCCGCGGACGATCTTCAAGGCATTTTCAGCGGCCTCCGCGCCGCTGTTGGTGAGCATGCCGCTCACCGGGTAATTCACCGGAATGAATGCGCTGAGGCGCTCCATCAATTCGATGTAGGGCGCGTGGGGCGCGGCGTTGAACGCGTAGTGCGTCAGCTTCGTCGCCTGCTCCCGAATCGCTTCGACCACGCCAGGGTGGCAATGGCCGAGGTTGAGCACACCGATGCCGCCGACAAAGTCGATATAACGTTTGCCCGTGGTGTCCCATACCTCGGCGTTCTTGCCGTGGCTGAGGCTGATAGGGTGAACGATGGAAATCGACTGGCTGATGGTGTCGTGGTTCATGACTCTCGGACTCGGCAGTGGCGGGCGTCTTTTTATCTAAGCCGTGCGCCCGGCCCTGCCGCAAACGAAATAAAGTCGCCGGGTCATTATTAAAAGTCAGGATGTGCCGCGAGGTAGCCGACCATCCAGTTCAGGAAGGCTTTCACTTTGGGGATGTCGCCGGCGTGTTCGGCATGGGCGATAAAGTGCGCACCGGCGCTGGGCATCGCGTAGTTCCACGGGATCATCAGGCTGCCGTTGGCCAACTCCTCGGCCACCAGATACTGCGGCACCAGCGCCACGCCATAACCCGACTGCGCGGCACGGATGCACATGTAGAACGTGTCGAAACGCGGCCCGTGGTAGCTGTTCTGCGAATGCAGGCCCTGCTCCAGGAACCACTCGTGCCAGGCTTCCGGGCGCGAGGTGCATTGCAACAGGGTATGACGCGAAGAGGCGTCGCTGCCCTCGGCGACGAACCCGGGGGCACAGACCGGCACGACCGCTTCGCGGAACAGCTCGATGCAGGTCGCCCCCGGCCATGAGCCCTGGCCGAAGAAAAACGCGATATCGGCCTTGGCCTGCAGCACGTCAAAAGGCTCCAGCTCATTGCGCACGTCCAAGTGGATATTGGGATGCTTCGCCGCGAAATCCTTGAGCTTGGGCACCAGCCAGCGGTCACCGAACGTTGGCTGGGTGGCGATGCGCAGCACTTCGGTCTCGCCGCCGTAGGTGAGGATATAGCGGCTGGAGATGTCCACCTGGGTCAGGATCTTGTGCACTTCGGCCAGGTACAGCGAACCTGCCGGTGACAGGTACAAGCGCTGGCGCACCCGTTCGAACAGGTTGTGGCACAGCATCTCTTCCAGCTGCGCCACCTGCTTGCTCACTGCACTTTGGGTCAGGTGCAGTTCTTCAGCGGCGCGGGTGAAACTCAGGTGGCGGGCGGCCGCTTCGAAGCATTGCAAGGCGGTCATCGAAGGGGTCAAGCGTTTTGAAATCATGCAGTTCATTCCAAATCGGAAGGAGCCTTTGCCTAAAGGTCGTTTGTGGCAGGCGGGAAAGCTGTCGATACTGCCCGGCATCACTATAAACCGGCGCGGGCTGTGCAGCGCCGAATAAAAAGGAATGACAGGGAGCGCCTTGCATGAACCCATTCAAAACCACCTTGGCCGTGATCGGCACCACCGCAGCATTGGCCCTGGCCGGTACTGCGCACGCTGGTGCAACACTGGACGCGATCCAGAAGAAGGGCTTTATCCAATGCGGTGTCAGCGACGGCTTGCCGGGTTTCGGCGTACCGGACAGCCAGGGCAAGATGACGGGTATCGATGTGGATGTGTGCCATGCCGTGGCCGCCGCGGTATTTGGTGACGCCTCGAAAGTGAAGTTCAGCCAGTTGACCGCCAAGGAGCGATTCACCGCGCTGCAATCCGGTGAAGTCGACGTGATTTCACGTAACACCACCTGGACCAGCTCCCGTGATTCAGGCATGGGCCTGGTGTTCACCGGCGTGACCTACTACGACGGGATCGGCTTTCTGGTGAACAACAAGTTGGGCGTGACCGACGCCAAGCAACTGGACGGTGCGACCATTTGCATCCAGGCCGGCACGACGACGGAACTCAATGTCTCCGATTACTTCCGTACCCATGGCATGAAGTACACGCCGATCACCTTCGATACCGCCGACGAGAGTGCCAAGGGGCTGGAAGCAGGGCGCTGCGATGTGCTGACCACCGATCAGTCGGGCCTCTACGCCCAGCGCATCAAGATGGCTCACCCGGACGAGTTCGTGGTGCTGCCGCAAGTGATCTCCAAGGAACCGTTGGGACCACTGGTGCGCAAGGGTGACGATGAGTGGTTCAGCATCGTCAAGTGGACGCTGTTCGCCATGCTCAATGCCGAGGAAATGGGCATCACTTCGCAGAACGTCGAAGAGCAAGCCAGGACCACCCGGAATCCGGACGTCGCACGCTTGCTCGGCGCCGACGGCGAGTATGGCAAGGACTTGAAACTGCGCAAGGATTGGGTGGTGCAGATCGTCAGGCAGGTGGGCAACTATGGCGAAGTGTTCGAGCGCAACATCGGCCAGGGCAGCGCATTGAAGATCAAGCGCGGGCTTAATGCACTGTGGAGTGACGGCGGCATCCAGTACGCGCCGCCGGTGCGCTGAGCGTTACTCCGAGACCCTGTCCTTCCCCGCCGCCTTGGACCGATACAACGCTTGATCGGCCCTTGCCATCAAGGCGGCTGGGGGCTCACCCGGACGACGTTCGACCACGCCCAGGCTCAATGAAAGGGTGAAGTCGCCTGCTGCCGGTATTTCGTGCATGGCGTGACGAGCCTTCTCGGCCAGCGCCTTGGCAACCTCCAGCGAGCTTTTGGGCAAGACCCACATAAACTCGTCGCCTCCCCAGCGCGCCAACAGGTCGTCCTCTCGTACGCAGGCCAACAGGCTTTCCACCACGCGCACCAGGGCCTGGTCACCGACGGCGTGGCCGTGTCGATCATTGATCGGCTTGAAGTCGTCAATATCCATGGCCACCAGCGCCAGCGGCAAACGAAAGCGTTCGGCGCGCTCGCATTCTTCCAGCAGCACTTTCTCCAGGCAGTAGCGGTTAGCCACGTGGGTCAAGGTATCGCGTTCAGCCAGGGAGCGGTTTTCGTCCAGTTGCACTTGCAGTTGCTGGTTGACCCGTGACAGCTCGCGGGTGCGTTCGGCCACCAGGGCTTCAAGGGACTGGTTGCGTTGCTCAAGCTGTTCGATCGAGGATTTGCGTATCTGGATATCGCGATGGGCGCCGACCATGCGTGCGACCGAACCGTCTGCATTGCGCGCAATGATGTAGCCACGGTCTTCGATCCACAGATAAGTGCCATCGGCCTTGCGGCAGCGGTATTCGGCTCGGTAGAGGGGCGCACGACGATGAATGTAGGCGTCGAACAGTGTCATGACTTGCGGGTAGTCATCGGGGTGGATCACGTTCTCCCAGGTGAACACGGTGTTCTCCATGGAGTGACGGGGGTAGCCGAGCATTTCGTACCAGCCGGGGTTGCGGTAGACGAAGCCGGTATTGGCATTCCAATCCCAGATCCCATCGCTGACCAATTCCATGACCGCATGCAACATGTCGCTGTTGAGGTCGGAAAAGTCATTTCTCAGCGGATTGTCGTCGGATGTATCGCCCATATGCGCGCTCCCTGCTTGGACCAGCTTTTAACGCCAGTCGTGGTTGAGGCCGATACTCCGTGGTTGGCGCTACTGTACCTCGGGGGCTGCGGGCTTTGAATAGGGCGAGGATACTGCTTTAGGCTTGTGGCTATAGGCCATTATTTGTCAGGTGAAACCCTGCCGATTCTGTGGGGCAAGCCCTGGCCGACTGGCGTCAGGGCAAACCCGCTGCAGTTGAGGCGCCGTTGAGTTGCGCTACCTCAGCGGTTGACACGGTTAAAGGACTGCGCCGCCGCCAAGGCTATCCAGATCGCCTGGGCGGCCCGGTTTTTTTCGGCGGTCGCTGAAATCAATGGATGGGCCGGGCGCGGGCTTCGGTTTGGCGGGCGGCTGCCGGTCAGGCGTGACACTGCGATCCTGATGAAGGGAGGAATAGTCGGGGGAGACGCTGAAAAATACATCAATCATGGTTTTCTCCGTAGGTGGGTAAGCGTCGAGCGGGGTCGACGCGCACCAAACCTACAGAGCACTGGGCGACTGGACTATAAACGTCTCACGTCAAAAGATGACCGAGAGTGACCATGGCGCTGCTCCGTTGAGAAGAGGGGCGTGTACACTCACCCCTCGATTATGGATATTCGGGATACAGGACGTTGGCACCCTTTGATCAGCAAAGACTTCTGGCCATATTGGATTATTGGCACAAGGTCGAATTTTTCGTGCCCTATGGCCTGGATCAGCGCCTGGATGAGTTGGAGGGCTGGCAATCGAAGGTGGTTCTGCAGGCAGCCTGTCTCGAGGCAGGCTCTACCCAATGGAACCACATCGATGTGCCCGTTGATAAGGAAGTCACCGGCTACAGCCTCTTTCTGGGGGTGTTCGACAAGTCTGCAGTGCTCACGGTGTGTGAGACGCTGTTGCCGGTTCCTGCACCGTTGAGCGACATTGCGCGCTTCGAGGAAGAGGCGCGTGCCGACCTCGAGGGGCAGACCTGTTTTGCCAAGATCGGCCTGGATAAGTCCGGTTGCCCCCTCGCCGACTCCATCTCTATTTCTACCGCACCCTGGGCTTTGGGCCAAACGTTGTCCCAAGGATTGGGAGCGCTGGGGGCATCCGAGTTCGAGTCTGCCAGCGGCTACCTGATCAACCTGTTCAACAACTTTTTCGCCACCCGTCTTGATAATGCCAGTGGCCCGCTGACGGCGGGTGAAGTGCTTTCGCTGCACCAGACGCTGTGTGAATGGGCGGGTTTTTACCCCGGGGCTGACCAGCCGCTGGCCGTGCTTGAGGTCAAGACCAAGGCCAGGGCCACCCAGGAGCCTGATGTCGCGAGCGATCAGGAACCCACGGCACTCCAGGAAGAAGAGGACGAGGATGACCCCGTCGACGACCTCGACATCCTCAACAGTTTTTACATCGGCGACCTCGAGCGGGCGATGCACAGCGTGCGCACAGGCAATGTGCCCGCAGCACTGCGCCAGTACCTGACCCCGCTTGCCGACGATCAGCGCCTGGACCTGTATTCCGACGCCGGGCGGGAGCTGCTGTATCAGCGGCTGCGGCCGCGCCATTTGAGCATCGGCCACTGGTTGGGCAACGCTGATCACCCGATGAGCCTGATGCAACAGTTTGCGCTCAATCAGGCAGGCGCAGACTTGCATTACAGCGGCCTGTTCGCGGTCAACGGGCCGCCGGGTACCGGCAAGACAACGCTGTTGCGCGACCTGTTTGCGGACAACATCGTGCGCCGTGCGCGGGTATTGTCGGGCTTGTCGAGCGTCAATGACGCGTTCAGCCAGCAGCCGCTGACCGTTCGTTTCAAGGATGAGGAGCGGCAGGTATGGCCTCTGATCGAGGCCTTGACCGGTTTCGAGATGGTCGTGGCATCGTCGAATAATGCCGCGGTGGAAAACATCTCGGTGGACCTGACCAAGCGCAACGCCCTGGATGCCACCTGGCGATCGGTTGGTTATCTGCAGCCGGTGGCCCATAACCTGGCCGTGAAGGTCAAGAAAACTGGCCCGGTTTTTCCCAAGGACCAGGACATCCCCTGGGGCCTGGTCAGTTGTGCGTTGGGCAACGCCACTAATCGGCGCCGTTTTCGCGAGGGGCTGTTTTTCAACACGTTCAAGTCCGACAAAACGGAGCGACCGCTGACCCTTTGGAAGTGGCTCGACCAGGAGCAGCCGACAAGTTTTGCGTCGGCGCGGGCCGCTTTCAACCTGGCTGACAAGGCCGTCAGCACCGCACTGGCCGAGCGAGAGCGCCTGGCGCAATTGCTCGAAGAACTGGGCGATGGTACCCAGGCCAGCTACGTGGCGCAGGCGCAGCAAGCGCATACGCACCTGCAGACGTGCGTGGAGGCCGCTGACGCGACGGTGCGTGAGAACTTGCGGCGCCAGCAGGTGGAGGAGCAGGAGTGTCTGTCGCTCGTCGAACAGCAACGGCTGATCGATCGCACATCGCCCGGTTGGTGGGCGCGGTTCTGGCACACTCAGGCTGCCAGGGCCTACACCCGCCAGTGTGCCGAGAATGCCAAGCTGCAACTCGAGTCTCATGCTCGGCTCAGAACCCTCAAAAGCGAAGCGCTGACTCTTTCCAGCCAGCTCGCGAAGCTTGAAGGTCAACGGCAGGCCTGTGAACGGAAACTGGCGCAAAGGTCGCGCGACTGGGAAACCAAAACGGCAGAGCGTGCGGCACTCGAGCAGCGCCTGGGCGTCCCTGTGCTGCCTGCCACCTTGGCTGACCTGGAGTTGCCGCAGTTTCAGATCAAAGGCCTGTGGCACGATGCTCAGTTTGCTCGACTGCGTTCGGCGTTGTTCGCGGCAGCCCTGCAATTACAGCAAGCCTGGTTGCATGAGGCCGGGCAGCCAAAAAACCGAATGCGCTCCAACCTTTGGGCCATCTCTCACCTGCTGAACAACAAGCAGCCGGAAGACGCCAGCCACGTCCTGCCTGTCTGGCAAAACCTGTTCATGATTGTGCCGGTGGTTTCCACCACGTTCGCGTCCTTTGCCAATCAGTTTCGTGGCTTGCAAAGCGCTGCGCTGGGTTGGGTCTTTATCGACGAAGCCGGCCAGGCAGTGCCCCAGGCCGCCGTGGGTGCGCTATGGCGCGCCCGACGCTGCGTGGTGGTGGGTGACCCGCTGCAAATTGAACCGGTGTTTACCCTGCCACGGCAACTGATCACGGCCTTGGGGCAACTGTCACCGTTTACCCACGACGACAGCTATGCCCCCCATCAGGTCTCGGTGCAACGGCTGGCTGATCAAGCCAGCCGATTTGGCACGTATGCGCCGATGATGGGTAAGCGTCTTTGGATCGGCAGCCCATTGCGCGTGCATCGGCGTTGCCATGACCCGATGTTTTCCCTGGCCAACCGGATGGCGTATGACGACAAGATGGTCTTTGGTCTTGCCCAGCGAAACGCCCCGGACACTCCGTTGATCGACCTGCCCAGCAGTTGGGTGGACATACGCGGCAACGTGACCCGCAAGCAAGTGGTGTACGAGCAGATTGAATTCATGGCGAAGGTGATCGTGTGCCTGTTCCAGCGTGACCAGGCGTTACCCAAGCTGTACGTGGTGTCGCCATTCAAGGCCGTCCGCCAGGCGCTGCGCCAGCACCTGATGCAAATCGAATGGGCGGGCGCCGCGCCTCGGCGTGGGGACCTTAAAGAATGGGTCAAGCGTAACGTCGGCACGGTGCATACGTTTCAGGGCAAAGAGCAGGACACGGTGTTCATGCTTCTGGGCGCAGACAAGGACCACGCGGGAGGCGCGCAATGGGCCGCCTCCAAACCGAACCTGCTGAATGTGGCGCTGACCCGGGCCAGGCATCGCGCCTACCTGGTGGGTGACATTGAGCTGTGGGGGCAGTTGGAGCACTTTTCCCTTGCCGCACGTGGCGAGCATGCGCTCGCCCGGGTCACGCGTAATGCCTTCGGCATCATTACCAAGGGTGGGCGTGCACAAGCGGCGCCCGACCGTTTGGGTCAGGCCTGAGCGTCGTCGCTGATTCTTGGCACCGTAAAGCGGAACTCACTGCCACGGCCCACTTCACTTTCAGCAACGATCTTGCCGCCATGAGCCTGGACAATCCCTTGGGTGATATACAGCCCCAGGCCACTGCCGGTGGGATTGTTTTCGGTGTTGGTCCAGTAACGGTCGAATACGTGAGGCAGTTGTTCGGGCCCGATGCCCTCGCCGGAATCGCGTACCGAAAACACGATCTCTTCGCCATTGCTCATGGCACTGATACCGATATTGCCTTGGCGCGGGGTGAACTTGATGGCGTTGCCGATCAGGTTCGACAAGACCTGGAAGAGACGTTCCGGGTCGGCATTTATCTTCAGGCCGGGCTCGGTGTTGAACGACAGGTCGACACCTTTCTCCAGCGCCAGGGGGGACAGCAGTGAATAGGCTTCCTCGAACATCTGGCTGACATCCAGTGCAACCGGCTTGACTACGTAACGCCCGGCCTCGATTTTCGAGGTGTCGAGCAAGTCCTCCAGCAACGTATTCATACGGGTGGCGGCTTGTTGCATGGTATCGATGGCCGACGATATCCGTCGCGACGTGTGCGGGCCATCAGAGCTGAAGGCGTTTTGCATCATGCCGCAGAGCATGGATATGACGGTCATTGGGTTGCGCAGGTCGTGGGACACTACCGCCACCAGTTCATCACGGGCCCGCACGGCCTGTTGTTCACGCAGTACCTGGCGCGCCAGATCGTTTTCCAGGGCCGAGCGGCGCAGGTCGTTGGCGGCAAAGTGATCGCCGTGGCTCCATTTGGTGGAGATACCGGCCATTTCCACCTTCCATATTTCAAATGAGGTGCGCGGGCGCAGGCGCAATCCAGCGTCGCCGCTTTCCAGGTCGAGAGGCTTGTTCGGGTTGCCGCTCCAGTTGACGTTCTCCTTCACTTCCGGGCGGAACCACAGCACGCCGTTATCCACAGGCTTGGGCAGGCTCATGGCCAAAACGCCACTGGCGACCTGTTGAAACTCTGCGGCGGGTGGGTAGACCGCCATCAGGTTATGGCTGGAGAAAACCGGTTCGTCACGCTCTTGCAGCCATTTGTGCAGTGCTCGGATCTGCGCCGGCTCCGGGCAATTGCCGTAACGGTGCAACTGTTTGTCTTCGATGATCGCCACACCGCCTGAAAGCGTCAGGTCCATCAGCACTTGAGCTTGCTGGGCCAGCCCATCGAAGACGTTGCCTTCACAGGCTCTCATCGCTTTATCGAGGGTGGCCAGGGCGGCGATTTTTTCTTCGCGCTGCCGGCTCAGTTCCAACGCTTCCATGGCGCTGATCTGTAATGACAACACCTGGCCGATGGTCTGGCAGACAGTGCGCAGCTCGTTGGGTACCAGCAGCGGCTCGCGATTGCCGCAACTGATCAGTCCCCAAAGCTTGTCACCCTTCATCAGCGAGATGCTCATGGACGACAGCACGCCCATGTTCTGCATGTACTGGCAGTGAATCGGCGACACGCTGCGCAGAGTGGCGAAGCTCAGGTCCAACGGCTGGTCGGTGTCCGGGCGCAACCTGGGCAATAAGGGCACCGGCTCGTAGGCCGCATTCGGGATGATGCGCAGCCAGTTTGTGCGATACAGTTCGCGGGCTTGTTCCGGGATGTCGGACGCCGGGAAAAACAGCCCGTTGAAAAGCTCCATGGACGGGGCCGAAGCCTCGGCGATCACCTGGCCATGGCCTTCTTCTTCGAAACGATAGATCAATACCCGGTCGTAGCCGGTCATGGCCTGGATTTCGGTCACGCTGATTTCGTACAGCGCTTGCAGGGTTTTCGCTGATTGCAGGCGTTGCAGCATCTTGCCCAGGTCACTGGTGCGGCCGTTCAGCGCGTGCGGTTTGAAATGCTCCAGTCGCGGTTCGAATTCCAGCACCAATACGTTCTGGTGGCGATGCAGCAGCCCTTCGAATGGCTCGCCCTTGAAGGTGATGTGCAGTGGTGCTGCGTCGAAAAACGTATTGTGTTCGGCCATCGACCGTACGGCCTCGGCGTGCTCCATCCCGATCAAAGTCTGCAACGGCTGGCCCAGCAGCGACTCAGGCGCATGGCCGAACAGGCTGCCGACGTTGGCACTGATCTGGATAATATTCAGGTCCGGTTCCGACAAGGTCAGCAGCACGCCGTGGGGCTGAATCGCGCCAGGGAAGCGGATCGGCTCGTTGGCACAGTTGGCAAGCAATTCTTCAAAATCATCGGGTTTCATAGCAGTACCTCCTGGCTCTCGAGCCATTGCTCAAAGCCGCTGAATGTCGAGCGGGCAGCAATGACCGCGCGCTCTTTAGCGTCAGCGTCCAGTGGCAGGCAACCCAGGTAATCGAGAAAGTCTTTCCAGCGTCGACCGGTCTCGGCGCCGTACACGTTAAGAAATGCGCCACCGCTGTCGGCGTTCACCGCCAGGCGCTGGGCCATTTCCCGGCGCAGGACCTGGCCGCCGAGCGTCGCGCCCTCCAGCACGTAGAGGGCGCCGAGGCAGGCGGCGGGCGTGTCGAAAGTCGGGAGTTCGCGGCAGTAGGGCAAGGCGCGAATGGCCGCGTCATTCAAGCCGAGGGCTTTCAGGTCGCCTATCAGTGTTGGCGTTTTCACACGCCGTGCCGAGTCAAAGCCCTCGGGGATCAAGCCGCTTGCGTACAGTGCGGCTTCCATCGGCGCATAAAATCCGTAATACGCCTGGAGCAGGCGGCGGTACCACGGTGCGTCCAAACGTTCGGAAAAAAAGGGCAAGCGCTTTTCCAGCGCGACATGCAGCAAGCCAGTGCCTGTGCGCAGCGCTTCCAGCAATGAGGGCGCACTGACGTCATGGGCCTGTGAATGCATTCAATAAGCTCGAACTGTGGGCCTCTCGGCCATGAATGACGCGCGGAAATGGGCGACGATTCTACACAACTCGTAGCCGGGTTCTGCGCGAAAGGCGAAAACACTGACCAGCGGATCAGAAAAATCGCCCCTAGCTTCATTAATGACCGCAGTTCGGACCACGAAGTTCGCGCCAGATGATGTCGCGGTGCTATTAATGCATGGACAAGCCCTGCCGGGTCAGCGCCACTTGCACGCACTCGAGCAAATGCTCGACGCTCCACGGTTTAGGCAGGAACCGCACAGACTTGCCCAATTGAGCCGCCAATTTGGTATTGCCGGAAGTCAACACCACCGGCACGGACGGCCAGCGATGGGCAACGACCCTGCTCAGGTCATACCCATTGAGCAAACCCGGCATTTGGATATCGCTGACAATCAGGTCCACCGGATCATCGCCGCGCTCCAGGTAAATCATTCCTTCATCTGCCGAAGAAAACGACGTTACCAATGCACCGAAATCTTCCAGTACATCCACCATCAACGACCGAATGATTTCGTCGTCTTCCAACACTAAAATTGATGGCTGGGCCATGATTCTTACTTCACCATCTGGGGATAACTAGATGGAGTGGGGCAGGCTTGAATAGGTTCTATCAAGTCTATCCAAAGCGATGAGTGGTCATATGCCAGGGTTGCTCAAGGAGGGCCGCTATCAGGCCCTCTTAAGGCCGTCACCCTTGATCTGGATAGGCAGGGGTGGACGACAAACAGGCATAATCGTGCGCTACACCTGATGTGGAGCCGACCATGAAGTACGCCTTATTGACGTTTGCCCTGATGCTCGCCACCGGCCCGGCCTTCGCTGCCGGCGATGCCGAGGCGGGCGGCAAGCTCTTCACCAAGACCTGTGGCGGCTGCCATAGCGTCGGCGAAGGCGCACGGGGTGGCTTTGGCCCAGAGCTCAACGGCATTATCGGCCGGCCGGCCGGCACCACCGCTGACTATCAGTACTCCGACGCGATGAAAAACTCCGGGGTAGTCTGGACCCGGGACAAACTGGCTGCCTATATCGAGTCGCCGAAAAAGGTCGTCAGCGGTACGCGCATGATTTTCTGGGGCATCAGTGACCCGCAAAAAATCGACGACATCCTGGCGTACCTGGAAACCTTCCAGGCCCAGTGATCACTCGCGCACATTCCTGAACAGCATCAATCGCGCACTTTCGTGCAGCCCACGCGTCAGCACCTGCAGGCGTTGAAACGCTTCGGGGTGCTGCTTGGCGACATCTTCCCGGGGCGTTGGCGAGGCCAGGTCATGCAGCGTGGGTGAACTGCCGTCGTGCTGCATTTGCAGCAGGAAGTGCTGGGTGACCCCGCCGATAATCGGGAACGTGCCTTCCTGCAGCACCAGCGGCACCATGCGTTCGCCTTCCGGTGCCGGTTGCTGGATATCCCGGCCCATCGCGCGATTGGAAAACGGCACGCCGGCCATACCGGCCACGGTGGGCAGCAGGTCGGCCAGGCCCACCGCCTCTTCGATCACGCGAGGCTTGAGGCCTGGAGAGTGAATCAGCAAGGGCACGTTGTTGCTTTCCAGGCCCAGTTGCTCGAAAGCCGGGGCCATGTGCGGGATCTGGCTGATGCGGGTGTTGTGGTCGCCGAAGAACACAAAAATGCTGTTGTCGTACCAACCACCGGCCTTGGCGATCTCCATCAGGCGGCCGATGTTGTAGTCCAGCAGCCGCACCGCCTGGTATTGCTCGACGCTGCGCGAGCCGGCCGCCTGGGCCTGTTCCAGCGTGACGTCGTTTAACTGGAAACCATCGTTTTGCTTGGGAATGGTGAAGGGGCGGTGGTTGCCGGAGGTTTGCAGGTAGGCGAAGAACGGCTGGTTTTTGGGCACGGCGCGCAATAGCCGGTCGCTCTCCTTGAACAAGTCCAGATCGGAAATGCCCCACACATCCACGCGGGGCGAGCGCCAGTGGCTCTCCTCAAACAATTGCACGCCGTCGATGCTCTGGCGGATCAGTGCGTTGATATTTGCCCAACCGGCGTTGCCGCCGATCATGTAGAACTTCTGGTAGCCCTCGAACGCATTGATCAACGTGTGTTGGCGGGTGAGCAGCGGGTGGCGTGTGGCAGTCTCCTGCCGGGTCACGTCGGGCACCCCTGTGATGCTCGCCCACACGGTTTTTGCAGTGCCGGTGACGGGCACATAGAAGTGTTTGAATAACCAGCTTTGTGTCGCCAGTTTGTCCAGGTTCGGTGTGGGGTTCAGCGGGTTGCCGTAGGCGCCCACGGCGCTGGTGCCAAGGGATTCGAGCATCACGAAGACCACGTTGGGTGCCCGTTCGCCGGCCAGGCGATAGGGCTGTACGGTTTGTTCTCGGGTAAAATTCAATTGCGCGGCGTCGGGTTGGTCGACGCCCAGGTAGTGAGCGACGTGTGGGTACAGCTCGCGCACCTTGGCTTCATCGAACTGCGACTGGCCGACCTTGAGTGTGTCGTACAAGAACAGCACCGGGTTCAGGCCCACGGCGGCCACCTGGTTGTTACCGGAAAAGAACGCGTCGCTCCAGCGCAGGGGCACCGGGTTTTCCAGGTTCAGGTTGGCGACGCGGCCGAGCAGAGCCAGCAGCACCGCGATGACGCCGATCACTGAAGCCGACGCCAGCGCCGGTTTGCCGATGGCTTTGGGCGCGCGATCCAGGGTCAGCCGTTCCAGGCAGACCAGCGCCCACACCCATAGCCCCACGGCGGCCAGCCAGCAGGCGGTTATCCACAACACCGGGTAGGTTTCCCACACCATCTGTTGAGAAATCTGCGCGTCTTGCAGGTAACGAAACACGGTCGCGTTGATGCGTGTACCCAAGTAGGCGTAGTGGCCGAAATCGATGATGTACACCAGGCCGACCATCGCCAGTACCACCACCAGATAGCCACGCACCAGCCAGCGCAGCGCCGGCAGCGTGACGAGGTTCCAGCGTGGCAGCCAGGCCAGCACGGCCAGTGGCAACAAGACCAGCACCGCCAGGCGCAGGTCGAAACGCAGGCCGATGCCCAGGGTTTCCATCAGCCCAGGGGTGTTCAAATCAAGCCCCGAAAAGCCCACGACAAACACCAGCCGCAGCGCAGCCAGCAACACAAACACCAGCCCGATCGCCCCCACGCCGTAGCGCAGGCGGCGTGATTGCAACGCACCCATTTTCATCCCCATTCTTTAAATCGATGCAAACTCCACGTGGAGGAAGCTCCCGCTAGCGATGGATCAGCCACTGTGGCGCTGACTGACCCGCCGCCATTGCGCGTAAGCCCGCTCCCACGGTTTGAGTTGCAGTACTCCCGCGACTAAGCAGTAACCGGTCAAAAGCGGATCGACCAGATAATCCCAGTAGTTCTCCGAGGCCTTGAGTCGCACGGCGAACGCCAGCGTGCCCAACACCAGCATCCATACGGCCAGGGCATTACGCAGCCACAGCATCAACAATGCGGCGGCTGCCACCATCACGATCATCGGTCGAGGGTTGAAACCCCAGCGGTAGGGATCGAAATACGTCAGCCCCATCGTGGCCGGATACAGCAGCAGGCTCAGCCCACCGAACAGCAGCAACAGTTGCAGTTGATGCGCACGCTCAAGCGGCTGCAGCACCCCCAAGCGACAGAGCGCGACCCATCCCAGCAACACCAACGTGCTGATGGCCAAGTCATCGGTCACGCTGCGCAAATAGGCCGCCAACGGCAGTTCATTCACCTGGATGAAACTGAGCACTGCCCACAGCGGCAACAGCCACGGTCGCCATCGCCTGGTGAGTCCAAACAGGCTCGAGAACACAAACCCCAGCAGTACAAAACTCAAATGGGCCTGCCACAACGACATCATCACAGACGCTCCGCCAGCCAGGCTTCGTTGAAGCTGACATGTTTGATAAAGGTGTTATTCCAGGAGTACACCAAGTGATACATGCCGTCCGGGCTACGGCTGAAGTAGGGGTACTCGTATTCGAATTCACAGCCACGGGGTTTGCACACGCGGTAATCCAGGTTGCTGAGAAAACGTTGTTCCAGCGGCAAGCGCCTGGCCCCGCTGGAAGCGCGAAAGCCTTCGCCGATGATCTCTTTGTACACCTCGGGAGCGAACGGCTGGCCCAGTGGGTCAGGGGACTGGTCCAGCTCGACCACGGTGCGCCATTGGCTGAGCCGGGCGTCGGTACCGTAGAGGCTGAGCTTGAAACGACCGTCCTGCAGGTCGTTGAGGGCCACCAGCAAACCATCGTCCTGGGTCGCTACGGCCGCCAGTGAGGAATTGGGGTTGGCCGGCGCCAGTGGGTAGGGTTCGCTCCAGGTTTGCCCGGCATCTTCGGTGCGGCTGGCGAGTACCCGGTGATGAGTTTCACCGGCATAGCGCAACATCGCCACGGCGCGCTGGCCATCCTGCGGCACGATGGTCGGTTGCAGGGAGTGCTTGCCGCGGCTGATGCGGAATTTATCGATCACCGCACCGTCGGCGCTCAGGTACAGGTACTCGGCAAACTTGCCCATGAACTCGTGGTACACCGGCAGGCCGATGGAGCCGTCGGCATGAAATACCGGCGCGGCGCGCACCAGGGTGCTGATGTTGAAGAAGGGCGAGGTCACCAGTTGACGCGGCGCCGACCAGTTCGCGCCCAGATCGTCCGAGACCATCACGTTGATCGCGCTGGTAGCCCAGCCGCCGACCGACACCGACACGTAAAACATCCACAGGCGTTGGTCCGGGCCCAGCGCGATCACCGGGTTTCCCAACTTGCGAATGTAGCGCTGGGTGCCATCGCGGGTACTTTCACGCGTGGCCACTACCTGCTCGGCGCCCCATTCGCCGCTGCGTGCATCAAACCGCGCGGCGCGCACCTGCACATCGTCAGCGCCTTCGCGGGAGCCGGCAAACCACACGGCCATCAAATCGCCGCCGGGCAGGGCTGTCACGGAGGAGGAGTGCACAAAATCAGTGATCTGCGAGGACACAAACCGGCTGGTGTAATGCGGGGTTGTCGTGGCTGGCGTACCGCTCTGGCCGGCTTGGGCAAACGGCGCCAACGTGTGGGGTGGATGGCTTTGCCAGGCGGCGAAAAACACCGCGAGCAGGCTGCAAATGATTAAGGCGGAGCGCATAGAGAACCTGTCGAAAAAGGATTACTGCGCACGTTCATCCGGCAAGCGCTTCCTGCGGCCGGTGAGCATGGATAACGGCAGGTTGTCCCTTACCTGGATACTTTCAAACACGGCTGCCGGCACATGCACGCACACCAGCGCCAGCAGCACATTGGCGGCGGTCTCGTGGACTTGCAGCGGCCAGTCGGCGCCCCATAGTGCGTCTACCTCCTGCATCAGGAAGCCGCTGATACCGATGGTCAGCAGGGCCGACAACATCAACAACATCACCAGCGCACCCAGCGGCGAATGGCCCAATCGATGGTGTGGCTTGCCGTTAAGCAGGGAGCGCACGTGGGCATTCAGCCGTTTTGGCGTAGGCCAAAAGTCGACCCAACGTGCACTGCGCGGCCCGACGAATCCCCACACCGTGCGCACCAGCAGCCAGGCCATGGCGTAATAGCCCAGCCAGACATGCCAGGCATCGCCGGCTTCATTGAAGAAGTAGTTGGCGATGAAGACCCCGGCGATGGACAGATGAAACAGCCTGACCAGCGGGTCCCAGAGGCGCAGGGAGTCGCCTGGCATCAGCCCTTGATCTCAGTCTTCACGGCTTTGCCGGTGACGGGGTCGTGGTAGATCTCGACCTTGCGCTTGTCTTTGTCGAAGCCGTAGATCTCGTAGCAGTTGCCGTCGGTGACTTTGAACTTGCTGATTGTGTAGCCTTCGGCCTTGAGCTTGTCCTGGAAGGCTTTTTCGTCTTGCCACTGCGAGCGCTCGGCGGTGGTGCACTGCGGGCCGGCGACGGCCAGTGGGCTGGCAAGAATCAGGGACAGCAGGAGAATTTTGCGCATGGAAAAGCTCTCAGCGAATGTGGGAGGTTTCACAGTGCAAAACCAACCTTAGCGCAACCTTAGTTGGCAATGCGCCGTAACATCTTTGCCGAAATAGCCAAGGCCAGAACCCGGCATGATGCCGCCGTTTCCTACAGAGATTTTGTTATGCGCCTACTCCTCGTCGAAGATGATCGTGCCCTTGGCCAGGGGATTCGCGTGGCGTTGGGCGCCGAAGGCTACACCCTCGATTGGTTACAGGATGGCCTTGCTGCCTTGCATGCCCTGCGCACGGAGAGCTTCGACCTGTTGCTGCTCGACCTCGGCCTGCCGCGTCTCGATGGCCTTGACGTATTGCAGCAACTGCGCGCCGAGCAACATGACGTGCCGGTGTTGATCCTTACCGCCCGCGACGGCACCGCCGAGCGCATTGCCGGGCTGGATGCCGGCGCGGATGACTACCTGGTCAAACCCTTCGATGTCGAAGAGCTTAAAGCCCGCGTGCGCGCCCTGTTGCGCCGCAGTCAGGGGCGTGCGCAACCGATGTTGGAACACGCGGGTATCAGTCTCGACCCGGCCACCCAGCAAGTGCGCTATCAGGAGGCCGACATCATCGTCACCCCGATGGAATACCAACTGCTGCACCAACTGATGGTGCGCCCCGGCAAGGTGGTGACCCGCGAGCGCCTGTCCCGTGCGTTGTATGGCTGGCAGGATCGGGTCGAGAGCAACACCTTGGAAGTGCTGATCCACAACCTGCGCAAAAAGTTATCCACCGAGTTGATCCGCACCGTGCGCGGTGTTGGCTATGTGCTGGCGCTCAAACCATGACATCGGTTCGGGCGCGCATCCTCATCCCCGTCTTACTGCTGATCCTGGCAGGTGACGCGCTGATCAGTTGGCTGGTGCTGCGTGACAGCCACCACGAAATCGAAGAAGTCTATGACGCCCAGCTCGCCCAGAGTGCGCGCCTGCTGCAAGGCGTGTTGCGCCAGCGTGACCCCGGGGAAGCGGATTGGGATCGGCTTTACCAGGCGTTTGACCAGGCCATGAGCCGAGTGGGCGAGGATGGCGTGGCCCATCCCTATGAAACCCGCCTGACGTTCCAGATATGGAACAGCGCGGGTGAGTTGCTCGTGCGTTCCGCTGAAGCCCCGGTGCTGGCGGCGCCGCCCACGACCCTCGGTTCCCACGACTTACTGGACAACGGCAACGACTGGTGCGCTTTCCTCCTGGCCGACCCGCAACAAGGCCTGTTGATCTGGGTGGGCGAGCGCGATGATATTCGCCAGGACCTGATCCAGCGCATTGTGCGCCATACCCTCTGGCCGACCCTGATCGGCGTGCCGCTGCTGGCGCTGTTGATCTGGCTGGTGATCGGCTGGGGCTTCAAGCCTTTGCGCACCATGGCCCTGTACATCCGTGGGCAAACCGCCGAGACGTTGCAACCCTTTCACCTCAAGCCCTTGCCCAACGACCTGGAACCCATGCAGACCGCGCTTAACCGCCTGTTGGTCCAAGTGGACGAGTTGCTGGGACGTGAACGGCGTTTCATCGCCGACGCCGCCCATGAACTGCGCACACCGTTGGCGATCCTGCGCATTCACGCCCAGAACGCGCAGAGCGCCGTCACTGAGGAACAACGGCGCGAGGCGTTGGACTTTTTGGTCAACGGCGTCGACCGCGCCACCCGCATCGGCAGCCAGCTGCTGACCATGGCGCGGATCGAACCGCAACTGAACAACCCCGTGTGTGAGCGTGTGCAACTGACCGAACTGGTGCGCGAAGAACTCGCCGAGTTGACCCCGCTGGCCATGGAAAAAGGCGTGGACCTGGTGCTCGAAGGCAATCAGGATTGCTGGGTAGCAACCGAGCCGGTGGCGTTGGCCATCGCGTTCCAGAACCTGGTCACCAATGCCCTCAACTTTTCCCCTGCGGGCAGTGAAGTGAAAGTGGTGATTGGTGCCCATTGCCTGAGCGTGAAAGACCAAGGCCCGGGCATTGACGAGGCGCACATGGAACGCCTGTTCGAGCGGTTTTACAGCCGAGGCAATGCCAATGGTGCGGGGTTGGGGTTGGCGATCGTGCAGATGATCGTCGGCAAGATCGGTTGTCGGTTGGCGCTGCATAACCGGGAGCGGGGCGGGTTATGTGCGCGGTTGGTGTTTGAGAACACCTGAAAAACCGCACTTTCGATCCCCTGTGGGGGGCTACCGAGCCTGAGCGAGGCTGCGATGGGGTCACCTCGGTATGCCGGGCAGGCCCTAATGCTTGTATCGCTGTAACTAGCCGTTTGCGCCGTAAAGGCTATGTGAACACCACACCGTTGAAAGTGTGGGTGTAGCCGTCGTAAAAGGGTTCCATCTGCTCAGGTGTCAGTTGTGGATTGACCTTTTGCAACAGCCCGGCTTCGTCGACCCACAGGCCGCTGTAGTAGCTGTTTTCATCCGTTCTCACGTAATCCTGTTTGTCGCTTTCATGTAGCGCAACCATCCAGAATATAGGCTCTGGGCGATCCAATCGGGCTTTGGCTTCGCTGAAAACCTGATCCCATGGCTGGCCGACCTTGGATAGAAGAAACCGGAAGAGCGGGGTGTAATCAAGGCCGTGTCGTTGATGGCTGTGCATCGACCCGCGTTTTGACAGTTTGTCTTTTCCGCTTTTGGTGTGTCGTTCATACCGGTAGGCGCAATAGCTGCCGTGGCACACGCCATGGGTTCGGGTATTGACTGAGCGGTAGAGGAGGGGCTTTTGATGTGTGGATTTCATTGCATCAAGACGCCCTCTTGGGTGGCTTTGGAGGTGGCGGCCAGGCGCCTTGGTAGTGAAAAGAAATCTGGAAGTCGAAAAGATTTGGCTCTATTACGCGTCGAAAATGTGGCTGAAGAATCACTATCCAATTTGGGAGAACGTCAAATCCACCAGCATAGATTTGGGGTTCCTCGTGTAAGTCGAGTTCGTTAAGAATACTGTCGTCTTCCTCAAAGTCTGCTGAGTATTCAGCTGCCTCCAGGATTTCTGTTTGTTTGTTGAACCATTGCAGCCGAATTTTCATTGCCATAGAGAATGCTCCACTTATTTTCCTATACGTCTTTCATCTTTCGCCGGACCCCGCCGCTCACCGGTATAAGGGTCAAATGAACCTAGGTGTTTCACATCACTGTATCGGTAGACTTCCAGCTCACCTTGTTCTGAATCCCACTCAAAAAGTCTCTTTCCTTTTGCGTCCTTCCAACGCTCCCGCAGACCGCCACCATTACGTTTTCGCGTCTTTCTCTTCTGTTCTATCAAACCAGGGAAGCCCGTAATGTCCTCGGTTTTGGGGGCCGGAAAGTAGCCATAATCTGGATTTTTCAGGCCCTTACGAGGCTCATTCACCACTACATATAGCGGCCGAACCCCCGACTCCACCGGGAACACAAGAATAAAATCCCGGTACTCCGGCGGATAAATCGGGTTCACCAGAATCTGCGCCGCTTTCTCCGTCGGCGGGTAAATCCAGATCACCGGGGCTTGCGGCGCAGCCTCCAAGGCTGGAATACCCAGCGTGTCATGTGGATCAACAGCAGGCGTCCAGATCAGCTCCCCACCCTCACCCAAATCCGCCACAAACTGATCGCCACGGCTCTGGAACTGCACCACATCAATCATTTGCCAATCGGCATGGTTGCCCGTGTAAAACCCATACCCCTTGAGCGTGCCGTCCTCGCCTTGCTCGATATGCAAGCGCATCTGCGACCGCGCCCGTCGCATCGAACGCAACTGCTCCTCGTTGTAGAGCGCGCTGTCACCCAGCTCCGAGGGCCAGGCCAGGGCCACCAACCCTGTCAACAAACCACCAGCAACGGACCCGACGGCAGTGGCTGCCGATTCCATAACCGCCGAACGTAATGCCAACTGCCCCAAGCCTGCGGGCAGTGCGCTGCCGCCAATCCTGCGCAAGGCAACCATGCTTCGACTGTCTACCTCACGCCCACCCAACAGGCTTAAATGGCCGTACTCCTTGACCAGCTCCAACGGGACATAACCGCTCGGGTTGAAGTAATGGGTGATGCCATCAGGCAGTTGGCAGGGCTTGATGAAGACGCAGCCGGGAGGTTTGGCTGGTGTAGGGGCCGGGGCGGGGGAGGGGTCGAAAAAATCAACAGACGGCGAATACGGCGCACGCAATGGCTGCGGTGTCAGGATCCGTCGCTTGCGTAACTCTTCGTCGGTGGGAGGGTAAAAACGTTCTGACATGACCGGCTCACTTCCTTGTGCGAGGGAGTGAGCCTAAGAGGGGGGCTCAGAAGCTGATGTCGGTGTAGTTCGGTGGTTGGTGTGGGAAAAGTAGACTGATGCTTGAGCGGGCGTCTCTGTTTCGAATACTCCGATTATCGTTTGCTTGGTTTTGCGTTGAGTCGAATTGAATTGCGTAACGCCGGAGCTGCATCATGGGCGCAACAAGCCCAGGAGTTAGGAATGGGGTATGACGGATGAGGTGTTCGCCCTTTACCGCTGACGGTGCTCCGGGTATTGCTGGCTTCGGCATGCCTTGACGCGCCTAGGTATCTGTTTCGCCAGTTATTGGAGCTGCCATCTGCGAGGGCATTCAGCGGCCGCAACATTTCGCCACAGCCCCTAACTACCCAAGCTTTCATCTCTCAGCTAACTTCTGCGCTGTCGCTGTGTAATCAGCGACCGGGCCTGGAAACCCGTGGGATATGGCCGCACAGGCGCCACCATTTATCATGACCGTTGGCGCCATTTTTGTGCCAGCATATGCGTGCTATGGCGGCTGTGCGTGGGAGACTTTCGAGTCTGCCGGGTTTGCCTATTCCCCGGTTTCCAGCCTGCGCACAGCTGCCACCCATTCGCCTGGAAACGAATGGAGCAGCTCACATCAATGAATGGGAGCTATACCATGAGCGTTTCTGGCAGGTCGTACCCTCGCAATAAAGTTATCAACACCTCCGCGCAGTTCGGAGGTGCCCAATGATCAACCCTCCCCTCAACAAAACCCTCGGCGTCATTACCTTCTCCATTTGCGGTAATCAGCCCAATCTCCACCGTCTATTCCGCGTCAATTCCGGTGTACCTATTCGCGATGCCCTGGAGCATGCCTCTGAGCTGTTGCACTGTTCCAAGCTGCTGGCGTTGGATGCAGCCATGGACACGGGCGCCGATCGCTATGCCTGGGCAGCGCATTATTTGGGGGAGATGGCGAAGGCGGTGGTGGATGATTTGGCGAATGGAATGTTGCCGAATGGGGTGATGGATGAGGGGGAAGCTGTTGCGGGGTAAGCGGGTCATTTGATGGTGTGCCGGCTGGCGTCATCGCAGGCAAGCCAGCTCCCACATTTTGATTGGGGTGCATCCGTTTAAATCGCGTGTGCAATAAGAAAGACCTTGGGCGCCAAGGTCTTTCTTTGCCCGCAGATCAGCCCAGCAGATGCTTGGAAATCAACCGCGAGATTTCCACAATCGAGGTCTTCCCCGTGAATTCAAACTTCACTTTCCCCAGCGACGAAAAGTAAATCTCCAGCTCCGAATCCAGGTCAAACGTCCCGGACGTTTCTACCGAATAAGCCACGATGTTTTTATACGGCAGCGACGTGAAGTCTTTCTTGCTGCCGGTAATCCCCTGCACGTTCACCGCGATGATCCGTTTGGTGGTGAACACCACCCCGTCACGCAGGGCTTTGTAGGCGTCGATCACCTCTTCGCCGTCCAGCAACAGGGCCGAGACGCGTTCGGCGTATTCGTTGTTCTGTTTGAGCTTGAAAAAGCCTTTGTTGTTGAAGTCGATCATGTACCTGTCCCTGTGTAAGTGGTGCGGCAAACGCCTGGGCCTGTATGACGTTTTACTCGCGTATCTGTATCTAACGGCGTGCTTTTGAACGCCCTAACATGACGGCCAACACTGCAAGGTTGGCCAAGGATTTCACGCCGACCGAATAAGACTCCAGGAGCCCAACAATGCCTGAACTTTCCAGCTGGCTGGCCTATGCGCTGATCTCGCTCGGCATGGTGCTTACGCCCGGTCCGAATATGATTTACCTCATTTCCCGCTCAATCTGCCAGGGCCGTACCGCCGGGTTGATTTCGCTGGGCGGCGTAGCCTTGGGTTTTTTGGTTTATATGCTGTGCGCGGCATTGGGGATCACGGCCTTGGTCATGGCGGTGCCGTTTGCCTATGACGCGCTGCGCTTCGGTGGTGCGCTGTATCTGATCTATATGGCCTGGCAGGCGGTCAAGCCAGGTGGACGCTCACCGTTCCAAGTGCGGGACCTGCCTCAGGACAGCCCGCGTAAGCTGTTCACCATGGGGTTGGTGACCAACCTGCTGAACCCCAAGGTGGCGGTGATGTATTTGTCGCTGCTGCCCCAGTTCATCGATCCGAACGGCCACGGCAGTGTGTTGATGCAATCGCTGGTATTGGGCTTCACGCAGATTTTCATCAGCGTGAGCGTCAACGCGACGATTGCCACCATGGCAGGTTCCATTGCTGTGTTTTTCGTCACCCGGCCCAGCTGGCAGGTGGTGCAGCGTTGGTTGATGGGCTCGGTGTTGATGGGGTTGGCGGTGCGTATGGCGGTTGAAGGGCGGCGATAGGTCGCCTTACAGGATGTCTCTAAGGTAATCCCTGAGATGGGTCAGCGGCACGCGCATGTCATCGAGTCGATCGACGTTTTGCACATCCGTCGCCAACCGCTGCAGCTCGCGGCCCATTACCGTGTCGACACCACCCAGTGCCGCAAGTGCTTGATCTACACATGCCGTTATTTTGGATTGAATAGCGGCCAAATTCCCCTGCCGCACCAACAACCCAAACACTTCCCGCTCATACCCATCCATGACCAGGTCATCGCGCAAAATCGGGCTGCCGCCGTCCGTCTCGTGCACCAGTTTCAGTGCAAAAAGCGCAACCGCTTCCAGCGTCAATTCCATGGTCTCGGTTCCTAGGCTTTGGGGGGGAGGGCGATGATCACTGTTCTGCGCATGAAAAAAAAGAGCAATGAGATGGGCAGGGGCCTCACCCGTGTCTCGGCACATCCGGGAGTAGCCGCCACAGAGCGGGCGGCAAACGGGCAGGTGCTTAAGACTCGTGAACCTGACACATTCAGCTCTCTGTTTTGAAACGCCAGAAATTGAGTCGATCTTCCGCGTCTCGTTGCCTGAAGGCTTTCGGAGACAGACCAACACTGCGCTTAAACACCTTCGAAAAACTGAACGCGTCCTGGTAGCCGATGGCTGTAGCCACCGCCTCCAGCGGCCGGTCGGTTTCAGTCAGCAGTTGAACCGCTTGTTGCATGCGTAAGGTACGCAAGTGGTTCAGTGGAGTGTCTCCCATGGTTTTGCGGAACCGTTCGGCCAACGCGGTACGCGACAAACCGGCACGCCGAGCCAACTCATCCAAGGTCCAGGCATGGGCGATTTCTTCGTGCATGAGGGCAACCACCCGTCCGATCTGAGGGTCGCTTTGCGCCTGGCTCCATCCGGCTTTTACTTTTGCGCAGTTGGCAATCACGTGGCGCAGCGCGTAGGTAAAGATAACGTCCAGTAAGCCCTGCATGACGATGCTGGCGCCGGGCGCATCGACGGCGCGCAACTCATCCACCAGCAGACCGCTGACCAATGCCAGAGGATCCAGCCGGGGCAGTTCCGTAGCTCGCAACACGGTCAATGCGGGCATCTCTGCGAAGAACGGATGGAGCGGCGCATGCCAGAACTGGTAGGCGCCGCTCAACACCGTGGCCGTCGCGTCGGGCACGCCAAGGGAAGACAAGCGGATCTGGTCAACCGGCAGCCCCTCCAGCGACGGTTGCGTACTCAGCAAATGGTCGTGACCTCGTCCCAGGACAGCCACATCGCCGCTGGCAAGGCACAGTGGCTCACCCCACTCGGGAGTGTGCACATAGACCGGCCCACGCAATACCAGATGAAGGCCAACGCTGCGCTCACAGGGAAACCGCAGTGCACGAGCGTGCGGCAGATCGCTGAGGTCGAGCAGCCTGCGTGCGACGCCGGTGTCGCGCAATATGGAACTGAGTGGATCTGCTTTTATCATCGATAATCCGGACTGCTGGACATGGAATTAGTACGAATAGCCATTATCCGTTCAATTTTTGTTGAATACCATGGACGCATCATCAATACATCCGGAGTTATACCCATGATTGTCGTCACTGGTGCTACCGGCCAACTTGGCCGTCTCGTTATCAACCAGCTGCTCGCCCGGGGTGTGCCCGCCACGAGCATTGTTGCGGCTGTGCGTACCCCCTCCAAAGCCTCCGACTTGGCCGCACGCGGGGTGGTTGTGCGTGAGGCCGATTATTCACGCCCTTCAACGTTGGAGACTGCATTTGTTGGGGCCGAGCGTGTGCTGCTGATCTCTTCCAGTGAGCTGGGGCAGCGCGTGGCTCAGCACGCATCCGTTATTGAAGCGACAAAGAAGACCGGAGTACGTCAACTCGCATACACCAGCCTGCTTCATGCCGATCACTCTCCGATGAACTTGGCTGTTGAGCACCGTGAGACTGAGGCTTTGATCGTCGCATCAGGTTTGCCATACGTCTTGCTGCGAAACGGCTGGTACGTCGAGAACTACCTTGCCAGCTTGCCCGTTGCACTCGAACAGGGTGCATTCATCGGCTCAGCCGCTGAGGGAAGGATTTCGTGGGCTTCGCGTGCTGACTATGCGGATGCGGCGGCGGCAGTACTGACCCAGCCTATCGGCGGCAACCGGATTTTCGAGTTGGCCGGTGACAGTGCGTTTACGCGCGCTGACATGGTGACCGAAATCAACCGCCAAACCGGCAAGTCGCTTCAGTACGTAAATATGCCTCGTGCTGAGTTCTACGCAGCCTTGGTGGGCGCCGGGCTGCCTGTCCCCGTCGCTGAGTTGTTAGCCGATTCCGACGATCATGCCGCACGGGATGCCCTGTTCGACGAAAGTTGCCAGATGAGTGCACTGATTGGTCGGCCGACCACGTCACTCTCCGCGTCAATAGCCACTGCGCTTGCTGCACTACAAGGCTGATTGATCGCCGATAAGTCATCTGGCGCCCACTTTTCTCCAGACGAAAAAAAGACCTTGGATTTCAAGGTCTTTTCCATTTACTGATGAAACCGGCGCCCCAACGCGTCCAGCCGCACCGCAATCGGCGGCAATCGCTCACTGCTGCTGGCCAACGTCTCTACATCCTGCGCGGTATTCTGCGCAATGCTCTGCACCGATTGCAGCCGTCCCACAATCTCCGCATTCGCCGTGGATTGCTCCCGGGTGGTCGACACGATCTGCCCATTCAACTGATCAATCTGCGAAATGTCATTGCCCACCGCGCGCAGCATCTCCACCGCCAGTTGGCTGTCTTCCACGCAGCGCTCCACCCCTTGGCGGCTGTCATGCATGGCTTCAACCGCCAGCCGGCTGCCGTGTTGCAACCCTTCAATAATCGACTTGATCTCCTGGGTAGACACCGCCGTGCGCTGCGCCAGGCTGCGTACCTCATCGGCGACCACCGCAAACCCGCGCCCTTGCTCACCCGCGCGGGCGGCTTCGATGGCGGCGTTGAGGGCCAGCAGATTGGTCTGGTTGGCGATGCTGTTGATGACTTCCATCACCGAACCGATCTGTTCGGCTTGCACGGCCAGTCCTTGGACCGTCTCGTTGGTGTCGTTTAGGCGGGTAGCGAGTTGGGTGATTTCCTGCTGGGCGCGGCCGACACTTTCCTGGCCGCGGATGATCTGCCGGCTGGCTTTACCCGCGTGCTCGACGGCGTGCTCCACGTGCACGGTGATATGGCCCATGGCGTCTTCCATGCGCTGCATGGAACCGGTCATTTGAGCGATTTCCGCCAGTTGATGGCGCGCGCCTGTTTCCAGGGTTCCGCTGGCGTGGGCCAGCTCCTGGCCGAGTTGGCCGAGGCCATGGGAGTCGCGGGCGACGCCGTCGATCAGGCCGGTGATCTGGGTCAGAAAATGGTCGAAACGGGTGGCAAGGGAAACATGGACTGTCTCCGGCTTGCCCTTGGCGGCCTCACCGCTGAACCGCGTGGTGACGGCGAGCATTTTTTCGAGCATTTCCTGGCTTTCTACTGCTTCTTTCTGGCTGTGCACCGCGAGGTAGAGGAGGGCGACCGTCTCCATCACCACGTAGAAAGCATGCACGAAAATCATGCTCCAGCCTCCGCGATGATCCATCACAAAGACCGCAAAACCCTGGTGCTGCAAGGCATGGAACACCACGTGGTGCACCGCGATGGTCACGGCGGCCACCAGGATAGGCAGCCAGTCGCGGTAGAACGTCAGCACCGCCAACAGCGCGAAGATACCGAAGTGCGATTCGATGACACCCTCGGCCTGGTTGATGTGCAACGCCGCCATGACCATCAGCCCGACACCCAGCGCACAACGCATCAGGCGAGTGCCTCCGATGACGCGATAAGCCAGGGTAAGCACCACGCTAGTGCCGCCTCCTACGAAGAGCGCTTGAAGCAGCGTGTCGTGCCAGAACGCCAGGCCCAGGGAGAACAGAGTCATCAGCCAGATCAGGGCAAGCATGATGCGGTCGGCTTTGCGGTAGTGCTCGAAGAAACGGGCTTGCGCAGGCATTCACTCTTACTCCATGTGGACAGTCCAGGGTCAGGCAAGCATGCGACGTGCCATACGCGCAGGCGGGGGAGCGAATCAGTTGTTGGGGGGGGGCGGGGGGGTGATTGGTGGTAGGAGGTTATCGGCGTTGTTGGGAGGGGCTTTAGGGGGGAGGCCGAATGCAATCAGGGTCAGACCACGACTCTTCTTCTCCAAACGCTCGCAACCCTCCAGGCTGCCCTCCGGGAATCTGTCGCCACAGATGTCATCTTGGGTATCTCCACCCCACTCAGCACATCGTCTTGTATAGGCTTGTAGCCTGATTGCGCTTCATCTTTCATAATCGGAGATACCCTGGGGGCCGCAATAGTTGAATGACCTGCGACGTCCAGGCCGATCCCACGGTGACGGTGGGGCTTTGGTGCACCTGGTGCGACTTTTTCTTCGACTTACGAGCAAAGTTCGGGGATTACTGGGGTAGTTCCATTGCAGCTACTTTGGATACGGCCACCTTGAGCTCATACTCGTAGAGTTCAATCCCAGGAATGCCGGCGGCGGCTAAGCGTATGTCGTCGCTCATCTTGCGGCAGATAATCAGCCCTCGAACCTTTTGGCCTGGCTCGGCAAGTTCGCGCCTAACCCAGTTCACATAGCGGAGAGTTTGGCCTATCACCCGGTCATAACCCTTGCTCACTTTCAGTTCGATGACGCACAGGCTGTTGTCGCGATCGATAGCCAAGATGTCGATACGGCGACCATCAGCATCATATTCGATACCACGCACGTCTTCCTCATCGACGTAGAGTCGCAACCCATGTTCGATAATTGACAAATTTTCGGCGAGATAGCGCTGCAGATCTTTTTCCAGCAAGAATTCACTTGATCCGGGCTCAGCTTCCGTCTCTGACAGATCCGCCTCGGCTTCTTGATCTTCCCCTTGTTCGATCTGTTGTACCGCATCGCCTTTCACGAGTTCGTGGATCGGTGCAGGGTCCTGCCCTGCTACATAAAGCCTGTATTGCCCTGGGCCCACCTTGAAGAGAAGATCATCCGTCGTTTTCGTAGATGGGTGATGCAGCCTGCTCGGGTCATTTGTTGAAGCCTGAACCAGATGAGCGCGAATACTTCCCTTAGCCAGCAGTGGCCAATGATCAGTAAACCATTGCAGTGCCCTAGCAACAGTGAATACCTGACCAGGCTGGATGTCCCACTCTAACAACATGTCTTTGAGGATTTCCCTCGTAGTTTTTGCGTAGATCTGGCGTCCCATTGATTTTTTCCTTCCACTACGTGTTGCGTTAGATCTGGTCAGCGATACCAAATGTAGCTCCGCCACTATTTCCGTTTTCTCTGTCGTTCCCGATTCATCGATTATTATGTCGTCAGAGCGCATTGGGGCACGGTCCCACTCATTGGCTATCACAGCTCTGTTTGTTAATGTCGAACCGGCCAATTTCTTTTACGTTTTTACTGCCGAAGATATAAATATAGGTGCCACCCAGTGCCATTATTGACCGTTCTTTTAGCCTTTCAGAGTCGCAAACAGACCGTGTGACTTTTGATTTTGCAGTGCTCAAGTCAAAGTCACTGGGGTTGGTGTCGTAATTTACCAACGTGTAATAGAACTTTATGGCGTGGCTGTTAGCCGCTTCTGCACGAACGAAAGTTGTATCTTCGTCGATCATGCGATTACCGGACATCGTTCGCGCGGTAAACATTATCAGGTCGCTGAGATAGTCGGGTTTGCTGGGCTGGGGTGGCTCCTCGAATGCCTGCTTTACCAAAACCCCCGCCAAACTCAAAAAAAGTAATCCCCACGCTGAATACCAAAATGCTTTCTTTGTTTTTTCTGTAGTCACGTCATCCTTTCCTATTGCTGATCAGGGTCAACAGCGACCCGAGCTTTCGCGCCGTTGTTCTCGTCGCCGCCTTCTGCCTTAAATGCCAGTCCAGCTTTGTCCCACAGCATAAGCGTCTGGGCGCTCGCATTCCGGATTGCGCAGTCCGATCTTCCAGCCGTAGACCTCTCCTTCCCACACCAGCACGTTACCGACAGGATGTTACTCGCTCCCCGCCCGCCACTTTTTGGCGATTGCGCGTAGTGTCTCGATCAGCAGAATACAATCGAAAATGCAATCAGGGTCAGACCACGATTCTCCTTCTCCAAACGCTCGCAACCCTCCAAGCTGCCCACCGGGAATCTCTCGCCGCAGATGGGCTTGAGCATCCGAGAAACAATAGGTGCCTATAGGCAGGTTGTTTGGAGGCGTTTGGGCTGGCGTCTTCGCAGGCAAGCCAGCTCCTACAGTGGCTCGTGTTTCAGGTCGATAGTGAGCGGTGAACAGTTATTCCGCTGGCCGCGCACTTTTCTGCAGGCGAAAAAAAAGACCTTGAATTTCAAGGTCTTTTTTTAAGATGGTGCCCCGAGGGAGACTCGAACTCCCACTCCTTTCGAAAACGGATTTTGAATCCGCCGCGTCTACCAATTCCGCCATCAGGGCTCAATGGCGGCGAAGTATAGAGATGAGATTACCGTTGGTCAATCACGTTTCATGGTCAATTTTCACTATTTCCGCTAGACTTCCCGGCCCTGCTAGACGAACCCCATCATGCGCGTTGCTGACTTTACTTTTGAGCTCCCTGATTCGCTGATCGCTCGCCACCCTTTGGCCGAGCGTCGCGCCAGTCGACTGCTGACCCTGGACGGGGTGAGCGGTGCCCTCGCACACCGTCAATTCACTGATTTGCTTGAGCATTTGCGCCCAGGTGATCTGATGGTGTTCAACAATACCCGGGTGATTCCGGCGCGGCTGTTTGGCCAGAAAGCTTCCGGCGGCAAGCTGGAAATTCTGGTTGAGCGGGTGCTGGACAGTCATCGCGTACTGGCCCATGTGCGCTCCAGCAAGTCGCCGAAACCGGGCTCGTCGATCTTGATTGATGGCGGTGGCGAAGCCGAGATGGTGGCGCGTCATGATGCGCTGTTCGAACTCAAGTTCGCCGAGCAAGTGTTGCCGCTGCTGGAGCGCGTCGGCCATATGCCGCTGCCTCCTTATATAGACCGTCCCGACGAAGACGCGGACCGCGAGCGTTATCAGACGGTTTACTCGCAGCGCCCGGGCGCCGTCGCCGCACCTACGGCCGGGCTGCATTTCGATCAGCCGCTGCTGGATGCGATTGCCGCGAAGGGCGTCGAGACCGCCTATGTGACCCTGCACGTGGGGGCCGGGACCTTTCAGCCGGTGCGTGTGGATAACATCGAAGACCACCATATGCACAGCGAATGGCTCGAAGTCAGCCAGGATGTGGTGGATGCGGTCAACGCCTGCAAGGCGCGTGGCGGGCGCGTAGTGGCGGTGGGCACCACCAGTGTGCGGTCCCTGGAGAGTGCGGCGCGCGATGGCGTGCTCAAGCCGTTCAGTGGCGACACCGATATCTTTATCTATCCAGGGCGGCCGTTCCATGTGGTCGATTGCCTGGTCACCAACTTTCATCTGCCGGAATCCACGCTGTTGATGCTGGTGTCGGCATTTGCCGGTTACCCGGAAACCATGGCTGCTTACCACGCAGCCATCGCCAACGAGTACCGTTTTTTCAGCTACGGTGATGCGATGTTTATCACCCGTAACCCGGCGCCACGCGGCCCAGAGGAAACCTTATGAGTCGTATGTCGTTTGAATTGCTTGCTACCGACGGTAAAGCCCGGCGTGGGCGCCTGACGTTCCCGCGCGGCACCGTCGAGACCCCGGCCTTCATGCCGGTGGGTACTTATGGCACCGTGAAGGGCATGCTGCCGCGCGATATCGTCGCCACCGGCGCCGAGATTATCCTGGGTAACACTTTCCACCTGTGGCTGCGCCCGGGTACGGAAGTGATCAAGAAGCATGGCGACCTGCATGACTTCATGAAGTGGCAAGGCCCGATCCTTACCGATTCCGGTGGTTTCCAGGTGTTCAGCCTGGGTGCCATGCGCAAGATCAAGGAAGAGGGCGTGACCTTCGCCTCGCCGGTGGACGGTTCCAAAGTGTTCATGGGCCCGGAAGAGTCGATGCAGGTGCAGCGCGACCTGGGCTCCGACATCGTGATGATTTTCGACGAATGCACGCCGTACCCGGCTGACGAAGACGTCGCGCGCGTTTCCATGGAGTTGTCGTTGCGTTGGGCGCAGCGCTCGAAGAATGCCCATGGCGACAATACCGCCGCACTGTTCGGTATCGTGCAGGGCGGCATGCATGAAAGCCTGCGCAAGCGCTCGTTGGAAGGCTTGGACAAGATCGGCTTTGACGGCCTGGCCATCGGTGGTCTGTCGGTGGGCGAGCCCAAGCACGAGATGATCAAGGTGCTGGATTACCTGCCGGGCCTGATGCCTGCTGACAAACCTCGTTACCTTATGGGCGTTGGCAAACCGGAAGATCTCGTAGAGGGTGTGCGCCGCGGTGTGGACATGTTCGATTGCGTGATGCCAACCCGTAATGCCCGCAATGGGCATCTGTTCATCGATACAGGCGTGCTGAAGATCCGTAACGCGTTCCATCGCCATGATGATTCGCCGCTCGATCCGACCTGTGACTGCTACACCTGCCAGAACTTCTCCCGTGCTTATCTGCACCATCTGGACAAGTGCGGGGAAATGCTGGGTAGCATGTTGAATACCATCCACAATTTGCGCCACTACCAAGTCCTGATGGCTGGTTTGCGCGAGGCTATTCAACAGGGTACATTGGCCGCCTTCGTCGATGCCTTCTATGCCAAGCGCGGGCTCCCTGTGCCGCCCTTGGACTGAGTTTTCCGACCCTAAGATTCACTATTTGCAACTGGAGTGCTAAATGAGCTTTTTTATCTCTAACGCCATGGCGGATGCCGCTGCGCCTGCCGCTGCCGGTCCTATGGGCGGTGGTTTCGAGTGGATTTTCCTGGTCGGCTTCCTGGTCATCTTCTACCTGATGATCTGGCGTCCACAGGCCAAGCGTGCCAAAGAGCAGAAAAACCTGCTGGGCAGCCTGCAGAAAGGCGACGAAGTGGTGACCACTGGCGGTATCGCCGGCAAGATCACCAAGGTTTCCGACGCTTTCGTGGTACTGGAAGTCTCCGATACCGTGGAAATGAAGTTCCAGAAGGGCGCCATCGCCGCCACGCTGCCAAAAGGCACGCTCAAAGCGATCTAAGTAACAACCTTTACCAATCGACGGGGCGCGCAAGGCGCCCCGCGTTATAAGCGGGCGGCGTGATGCTGAACAAATACCCTCTGTGGAAATACGTACTGATCCTGGCGGTGCTGGCGATCGGTTTTATTTATTCCGCTCCCAATCTCTATCCTGATGACCCGGCGATCCAGATCACTGGCGCCAGCACTTCGCTGCAAGTCAATCAGGCTGACCTGGAGCGCGCGAGCAAAGCGCTCACCGACGCAGGTATCCAGGTCAAGGCGGCAACATTGGCGGCAGGTGCGAAGGGCGGTTTGCTGCGCCTGACCAAGGCAGAAGACCAATTGCCGGCTAAAGACGTCGTGCGCAAGGCCATGGGTGACGACTATGTGGTCGCGCTCAACCTGGCACAGACCACGCCCACCTGGTTGCGCAAGATCGGCGCGCACCCGATGAAGCTGGGTCTGGACTTGTCCGGTGGTGTTCACTTCCTGCTGGAAGTCGACATGGAAAAAGCCCTTGATGCACGCCTGAAAGTCTATGAGGGCGACGTGAAGAGCCTGCTGCGCAAAGAGAAGTTGCGTTATCGCAGCCTGCCGCAGCTCAACGGTGCCATCCAGCTGGGCTTCTCTGACGAAGCTTCCCGCGAACAGGCCCGTGCGCTGGTCCGCAAGAACTTCAACGATTTCGACATCGTGCCGGCCGACCTGAACGGTCAACCTGTACTGCGTCTGGCGATGACCCCGGCCAAGCTGGCGGAAATCCGCGAATACTCCATCAAGCAGAACTTGACCACGGTGCGTAACCGCGTCAACGAGCTGGGTGTGGCCGAGCCGATTGTTCAGCGCCAGGGCGCCAACCGCATTGTGGTTGAACTGCCGGGCGTACAGGACACCGCTGAAGCCAAGCGTATCCTGGGTAAAACCGCCAACCTGGAATTCCGTCTGGCCGCTGAGCCGGGTGCTTCCCGCGCCACTGCCGAGGAATTCGAGTTCCGCGAAGGCAACCGCCCTCCCGCTTTGATCGAGCGCAGCCTGATCATCACGGGTGACCAGGTGACCGACGCCAAGGCTGGTTTCGGCGAGCACGGTACCCCTGAAGTGAACATCCGCCTGGATGGCCACGGCGGCGAACTGATGAGCCGCGCCACGCGCAGCAACGTCGGTCGCAGCATGGCGGTGATCTTCATCGAGCAGCGCCCGGTCACTACCTACACCAAGCAAGTGGTCGACGGTGTCGAGAAAGACGTGCCGGTACAGGCGTTCAAGGAAGAGAAGAAGATCATCAGCCTGGCGACCATCCAGTCGCCACTGGGTGCTCAATTCCGTATCACCGGCCTGAATGGCCAGGGCGAGTCGTCCGAGCTGGCGTTGCTGCTGCGCGCTGGTGGCCTGGCGGCACCGATGTACTTCGCTGAAGAGCGCACCATTGGCCCGAGCCTGGGTGCCGACAACATCACCAAGGGTATCGACGCGGCCTTGTGGGGCATGCTGTTCGTATCGTTGTTCATCATCGCCATCTACCGCTTCTTCGGCATAATCGCCACCGTGGCCCTGGCGGGCAACATGGTAATGCTGCTGGCCCTGATGTCGCTGCTGGGCGCTACGCTGACCCTGCCGGGTATCGCCGGTATCGTACTGACCATGGGTATGGCGGTAGACGCCAACGTACTGATCTTCTCGCGGATTCGTGAAGAGATCGCTGCGGGCATGACCGTACAGCGTGCAATCAACGAAGGCTTCGGCCGGGCATTTACCGCGATCCTCGACTCCAACCTGACCACCTTGCTGGTCGGCGGGATTCTCTTTGCCATGGGCACCGGCCCGGTCAAAGGTTTTGCGGTAACCATGTCCCTCGGTATCTTTACCTCGATGTTCACGGCCATCATGGTGACCCGCGCAATGGTCAACCTGATCTTTGGCGGACGTGACTTCAAGAAGTTGTGGATTTAAGGGGCTGCCATGTTACGTACAATCAACTTCATGGGCGTTCGCAACATTGCGTTCGGCGCCACTGTGCTCCTTACCGTTCTGGCATTGTTCAGCTGGTTCCATAAGGGTCTGAACTACGGCCTGGACTTCACTGGCGGTACGCTCATCGAGCTGACCTACGAGAAGCCGGCCGACGTTACCCTGGTGCGTGGCGAGCTGGTCAAGGCCGGCTATCACGAAGCCATCGTGCAGAGCTTCGGTGCGACTACCGACCTGCTGGTGCGCATGCCGGGCGAAGATCCGCAACTGGGTCATCAGGTAGCCGAGGCCTTGCAGAAGGTCGGTGGCGACAACCCGGCGTCGGTCAAGCGCGTCGAATTCGTGGGCCCGCAGGTGGGTGAAGAGCTGCGTGATCAGGGCGGCCTCGGCATGCTGATGGCGCTGGTCGGCATCATGATCTACCTGGCGTTCCGCTTTCAGTGGAAGTTCGGTGTCGGCGCTATTGTGTCGCTGATCCACGACGTGATCGTGACCGTGGGTATCCTGGCGTATTTCCAGATTACCTTCGACCTGACCGTACTGGCCGCGGTGCTGGCAATCATCGGTTACTCCCTCAACGACACCATTGTGGTATTCGACCGGGTTCGTGAGAACTTCCGCGTACTGCGCAAGGCGTCGTTGATCGAGAACATCAACGTTTCCACCACCCAGACCCTGCTGCGGACCATGGCAACCTCGATCTCCACGTTGCTGGCGATCGCCGCGCTGATGATCTTCGGTGGCGACAACCTGTGGGGCTTCTCCCTGGCGCTGTTCATCGGTGTTCTGGCGGGTACCTACTCGTCGATCTACATCGCCAACGTGGTGCTGATCTGGCTGAACCTCAACAGCGAAGACTTGATCCCTCCGGCCGCTACCGGCAAGGAGGTCGACGATCGCCCTTGATGGGTGCTTGTTGACTTGCTGTTACAAAGAAGGCGTGAGTATTGAACTCGCGCCTTTTTTTATGCTCCAAGGCTGGGTATAGCGCGGACGTTTCGGTCCGCTTGTGATGGTCAGGAGGTTCATGTGAACAAGTCGTTGCTGGTTGGTGCGGTACTGGGTGCTGTCGGTGTGACTGCCGGGGGCGCTGTTGCCACCTACAGCCTGGTTAAAAGCGGCCCTGAGTATGCGCAAGTGTTGGCGGTGCAGCCTGTCAAAACCCAGATTAAAACGCCTCGCGAAGTCTGCAAGGACGTTGCAGTAACCCGGCAGAGACCGGTTCAGGATCAGCACCAGATCGTCGGTACCGTGGTCGGTGCTTTGGCTGGTGGCCTGTTGGGCAACCAGGTCGGTGGCGGTAATGGCAAGAAGTTGGCCACCGTGGCTGGTGCGGTCGGTGGTGGTTATGCCGGTAACAAGGTTCAGGAAGGTATGCAGAACCGTGATACCTACACGACCACGCAGACTCGTTGTAACACCGTCAATGACATCAGCGACAAGGTTGTCGGGTATGACGTGCGTTACACCCTGGATGGTAAAGAGGGTTCGGTGCGCATGGAGCGTGACCCGGGTAGCCAGATTCCGGTCGACAAAGAAGGTCGCCTGATCCTGGGTCAGAATCAGCAATAATTCCTGCCGGGTTCTGTTCAACCGTGGAGGAGGGCTTGCTCGCGAAGGTGTACTGTCAGTCGACAGCTGTATTGGCTGGCCCAGTACCCGCTCCCGCATCGGGGTATGTATGTGGCCAGGAGGCGCAGCATTACCTGAATCCCAGGCATAAAAAAAGCACCCCGAGGGGTGCTTTTTTGTGCTCGCTCGCTTAGCGCTTCAGCGAAGCCGGCAGGTGCGGCTGGATCGCCGTCAGTACTGCCTTGAAGCATTTGGTGTTGCCGGCGACGACGTGGCCTTTTTCCAGGAAGTCGTGACCGCCGGTGAAGTCGCTCACCAGGCCGCCGGCTTCTTGGATCAACAGGGCGCCCGCTGCCATGTCCCACTCGGACAGGCCCGACTCCCAGAATGCATCAAAACGACCGGCCGCAACGTAAGCCAGGTCCAGGCTCGCTGCGCCGGCGCGGCGGATGCCGGCGGTCTGGCCAACCAGGGCGCGGAACATGCCCAGGTAGTTTTCCAGGTTGTCCATCTGGTCGTCGCGGAATGGGAAGCCGGTGCCCAGCAGGGCGCCGTCCAGGCTGGTGCGGCCGCTGACGCGCAGGCGACGACCGTTCAGTTGGGCGCCACGGCCGCGGCTGGCGGTGAATTCTTCCTGGCGCACCGGGTCCAGAACAACGGCGTGTTCCAGGCGGCCACGGTATTTGCAGGCGATGCTCACGGCAAAGTGCGGGATGCCACGCAGGAAGTTGGTGGTGCCGTCCAGTGGGTCGATGATCCACAGGTAGTCTTCACCTTCGCCGCTACCTTTGTGCAGGCCGGTTTCTTCGCCGAGGATGCCGTGGGTAGGGTAGGCCTTGCGCAGTGCGTCGATGATTTTCTGTTCGGCGGCGCGATCCACCTCGGATACATAATCCTTGGCGTCTTTTTCGTCGACCTTGATGGTATCCAGGCGCTCGATGGAGCGGAAGATCAATTCACTGGCGCTGCGGGCGGCGCGCAGCGCGATATTCAGCATGGGCTGCATGGATGTGTCACCTAAGGTTGTTAAAGAAAGCCGGGCATTCTAGCAGAAACTTTCTTCAGGTGAAGGACGACGTTAGCTTTCATGGCATAACCTTAGGCTGTTCTGTAAGATTTGCTCCCCTTTCCTGTGTCCGAGAGCGCCTCCCTTGCTGCAAAACATTCGTGTCGTCTTGGTCAATACCAGTCATCCCGGCAACATCGGCGGGGTGGCGCGAGCCATGAAAAACATGGGGCTGACGCGCCTGGTGCTGGTCGAGCCGCGTGTGTTCCCGCACCACGAGGCTGATGCCCGAGCGTCCGGTGCCAATGACATCCTGGAGAAAGCTCAGGTTGTCGCCACCCTTGAAGACGCCTTGGTCGGCTGCAACCTGGTGCTCGGCACCAGTGCCCGTGATCGGCGTATTCCCTGGCCGCTGCTGGACCCGCGCGAATGCGGAACCAAGGTGGTGGAAGAGGCAGCCGGCGGTGCTGAAATCGCCTTGGTATTCGGCCGTGAAGACTCCGGTCTGACCAATGAAGAGCTGCAGCGATGTCATTACCATGTGCACATTCCATCGGACCCCGGGTTCAGCTCGTTGAACCTTGGGGCGGCCGTGCAGGTGTTGACCTATGAAGTGCGTATGGCTTGGCTGGCGGCTGCCGGCCAGCCGAGCAAGGTAGAAAAGGAAGAGGTCGCCTCGACCAAGAGTGGCGAACTGGCCACCATGGAAGAGTTGGAGCGCTTCTATGAGCACCTGGAGCAAACCCTGGTGGCCATCGAATTCCTCGATCCTGAAAAGCCACGGCACTTGATGGCGCGCCTGCGCCGCTTGTACGGGCGTAGCTCGGTGAGCCGGGCAGAAATGAATATATTGCGTGGCATCCTCACGGAAACCCAGAAAGCGGCCCGTGGTGAGCTTCTTAAACGGAAGGATTAAAAATGTTCGAGCGTTTGCGAGAAGATATCCAGAGTGTTTTCCACCGTGACCCGGCGGCGCGCAATGCCTTTGAAGTGCTGACCTGCTACCCGGGTATGCACGCGATCTGGATTCACCGCCTGTCCGGCGCTTTGTGGGGTATGGGCTGGAAGTGGCTGGCGCGACTGGTGTCGAACTTTGGTCGCTGGTTGACCGGGATCGAGATTCATCCGGGCGCTAAAGTGGGGCGTCGCTTCTTTATCGACCATGGCATGGGCATTGTGATCGGCGAGACCGCTGAGATCGGTGATGACGTGACGCTGTATCAGGGCGTGACCCTGGGCGGCACCAGTTGGAATAAAGGCAAGCGCCATCCAACCCTGGGGGACGGCGTTGTAGTAGGGGCGGGCGCCAAGGTGCTCGGTCCATTTACAGTCGGCGCCGGCGCTAAAGTCGGTTCCAATGCCGTGGTGACCAAGGCAGTGCCGCCAGGCGCCACCGTTGTAGGTATTCCGGGGCGCATCATCGTCAAGCCGGAAGTCGGCGACGAGCAGGAAGCCAAGCGCAAGGCCATGGCCGAGAAGATCGGTTTCGATGCCTACGGCGTCAGTGAAGATATGCCGGACCCGGTGGCGCGTGCCATTGGGCAGTTGCTTGACCACTTGCAAGCGGTCGACGGCAAACTGGATGGCATGTGTGGTGCGCTGAAGGAGTTGGGCAGCAGCTACTGTGCGAAAGATCTGCCGGAGCTGCGCGAAGAAGACTTCGCCGAGATCAAGAACGAGGCCGCCACCAAGGCTGGCTGAGTCCTGGCAGGCGCAGCAAATCCCCCGCAGGAGCGCTCTTTTGTGGCGAGGGAGCTTGCTCCCGCTGGGGTGCGAAGCGCCCCCAAAAGCCCGCGACTGCTTCGCAGTCGAACGGGAGCAAGCTCCCTCGCCACAGCAAGCTCTCTCTCACATTTGATCTTCGTTGTCGCTGGCAGTGTTGGTTGTCCGTTCCCGCTGTTCGTTCCCACCCCATCCTGCTATGATTCGCGCGCCCTTTTTACGGGTAATCCTGACTAAAGTACTAGGTCTTATAGTTGACTTAAATACTCGGGAATCGCATACTTGCTCCCATTCTGAAACACCTTGGTACTTGTCCATGAGACTGACTACAAAAGGCCGATACGCGGTGACCGCCATGCTCGACTTGGCCTTGCACGCGCAAACTGGGCCGGTGTCCCTGGCCGATATCTCCGAGCGCCAAGGCATTTCCCTGTCTTACCTCGAGCAACTGTTCGCCAAATTACGCCGTAGTAACTTGGTTTCCAGTGTGCGAGGGCCAGGTGGCGGCTATCAGTTGTCCCGCGATATGCAGGGTATCCAGGTAGCTCAGGTGATCGATGCGGTCAACGAATCCGTCGACGCAACCAAATGCCAGGGCCTGGGTGATTGCCATGCCGGCGACACCTGCCTGACGCACCACTTGTGGTGCGACTTGAGCCTGCAGATCCATGAGTTTTTGAGTGGTATCAGCTTGGCTGATCTTGTGACTCGCCGTGAGGTGCAAGAAGTAGCCCAGCGTCAGGACCAGCGCCGTTGCAACACCAAGGCGCCGCGTCTGGACAAGATTGAAGCGTCCGCCGTCGAGTGACAGCCGAAGAGCTAACGGTGCGCCAGCCAGCCTGATTTAGGAGAAAGTCCATGAAATTGCCGATTTACCTTGATTACTCAGCGACCACCCCGGTTGATCCGCGTGTTGCGCAAAAGATGAGCGAATGCCTGCTGGTTGACGGAAATTTCGGCAACCCGGCCTCCCGTTCCCACGTATTCGGCTGGAAAGCCGAGGAAGCGGTCGAGAACGCTCGTCGTCAGGTCGCGGACTTGGTTGGCGCAGATCCGCGTGAAATCGTCTGGACTTCCGGTGCTACCGAGTCCGACAACCTGGCAATCAAGGGCGCCGCGCATTTCTACGCGACCAAAGGCAAGCACCTGATCACCACCAAGATTGAGCACAAGGCTGTCCTCGACACCATGCGCCAACTGGAGCGTGAAGGTTTCGAGGTTACCTACCTTGAGCCAACCACCGACGGTATCGTCACCCCGGCCATGATCGAAGCCGCGTTGCGTGAAGACACCATCCTGGTTTCCGTGATCCACGTGAACAACGAGATCGGCACCATCAACGACATCGCGGCTATCGGCGAGCTGACCCGTTCCAAGGGTATTCTGCTGCACGTCGACGCCGCTCAGTCCACCGGCAAAGTCGACATCGACCTGTCGAAGCTGAAAGTCGACCTGATGTCGTTCTCCGCCCACAAGACCTACGGCCCTAAAGGCATTGGCGCGCTGTACGTGAGCCGCAAGCCACGCGTACGCATCGAAGCCACCATGCACGGTGGCGGTCACGAGCGCGGCATGCGTTCCGGTACCCTGGCGACCCACCAGATCGTCGGCATGGGCGAAGCCTTCCGTGTGGCCAAAGAAGACATGGCCGCCGAAAACGTGCGCATCAAGGCTCTCAGTGATCGCTTCTACAAGCAGGTCGAAAACCTTGAAGAGCTGTACATCAACGGCAGCATGACCGCTCGTGTACCGCACAACCTGAATTTGAGCTTCAACTACGTCGAAGGCGAGTCGCTGATCATGGCGCTCAAGGACCTGGCGGTTTCGTCCGGTTCCGCCTGCACCTCGGCCTCCCTTGAGCCGTCCTACGTGCTGCGTGCCCTGGGCCGCAACGACGAACTGGCACATAGCTCGATCCGCTTTACCTTCGGCCGCTTCACCACTGAAGAACAAGTCGACTACGCCGCGCAGAAGGTCTGCGAAGCCGTCAACAAGCTGCGCACTCTGTCGCCGCTGTGGGACATGTTCAAAGACGGTGTCGATATCTCCAAGATCGAGTGGGCGGCACACTAAATATAGAAGCCGCCACCCAAGCACTGTAGGAACGTGGCGGAAAACGCAGGCGTTTCTGCAGGGTTCCAGAGCGGCCCTGATGAGTGAGGATTCAGTACCATGGCTTACAGCGAAAAGGTCATTGACCACTACGAAAACCCGCGCAACGTCGGCAAGATGAACGCGGAAGACCCTGATGTCGGCACCGGCATGGTCGGAGCTCCGGCGTGCGGCGATGTGATGCGCCTGCAGATCAAGGTCAACGAGCAGGGCATCATCGAAGATGCCAAGTTCAAGACTTATGGCTGCGGTTCGGCCATCGCCTCCAGCTCCCTGGCGACCGAGTGGATGAAAGGCAAGACTCTGGATGAAGCAGAGACCATCAAGAACACTCAGCTGGCCGAAGAACTGGCCCTGCCGCCAGTGAAAATTCACTGCTCCGTACTCGCGGAAGACGCCATCAAGGCGGCCGTTCGCGACTACAAGCAGAAGAAAGGCTTGATCTAAGCATTTGGCGACGAGTAAGGAGTCAACGATGGCTATCAGCATGACAGAAGCGGCTGCACGGCACGTGCGACGCTCCCTGGATGGGCGCGGTAAAGGTGAGGGGATTCGTCTGGGTGTGCGCACCACGGGCTGTTCCGGCCTTGCCTATGTGCTGGAGTTTGTCGACGAGGTGGTTGCGGAGGACCAGGTGTTCGAAAGTCACGGCGAGAAAGTGATCATCGACCCTAAGAGCCTGACTTACCTGGACGGCACCGAGCTCGATTTCGTCAAGGAAGGGTTGAACGAAGGCTTCAAGTTCAACAACCCCAACGTACGCGGTGAGTGTGGCTGCGGCGAAAGCTTCAACATCTGAGGCTATTCGTGGGTACTCCTTGCCATTTCGCTTTATTCGAGCTGCAGCCGAGCTTTCGGCTGGACCTTGAGCAGCTTGCCACGCGCTACCGAGAATTGGCGCGCGGCGTACATCCGGACCGCTTCGCTGACGCTTCAGAGCGTGAGCAACGCTTGGCGCTGGAGCAGTCTGCCAGCCTCAACGAAGCCTATCAGACCCTCAAGAGTCCCCCGAAACGCGCGCGTTACCTGCTCGCGATGAAGGGTGGCGAGTTGCCGCTGGAAGTGACGGTGCACGATCCGGACTTCCTGATGCAGCAGATGCAGTGGCGCGAAGAGCTCGAAGACTTGCAGGATGAAGCCGATCTGGCCGGTGTTGCGGTCTTCAAGCGTCGTCTGAAAGTGGCCCAGGATGAGCTCAACGAAAGCTTCGCAGCCTGTTGGGATGATGCGGCGCAGCGTGAACAGGCCGAACGCCTGATGCGGCGCATGCAGTTCCTCGACAAGCTCACCTACGAAGTGCGCCAGCTAGAAGAGCGCCTCGACGATTAACCCAGTGCTGCCCGTGTCGCACGCCTGATAGACAGATAAGACCTGATTACCATGGCTCTACTGCAGATCGCCGAACCCGGCCAAAGCCCTCAACCGCACCAGCGTCGTCTGGCGGTCGGGATTGACCTGGGCACCACCAATTCCCTGGTTGCTGCCTTGCGCAGCGGCCTGTCCGAGCCGCTGCCCGACGTTGATGGTCAGGTTATCCTGCCGTCCGCCGTGCGCTACCACGCCGATCGCACCGAAGTCGGTGAGTCGGCCAAATTGGCGGCGTCTACCGATCCTCTGAATACCGTGCTGTCGGTCAAGCGCTTGATGGGTCGTGGTCTGTCCGACGTCAAGCAATTGGGCGACCAACTGCCTTACCGCTTTGTCGGCGGCGAATCCCACATGCCGTTCATCGACACCGTCCAGGGTCCGAAAAGTCCTGTGGAAGTGTCGGCCGATATCCTCAAGGTGTTGCGTCAGCGTGCGGAAACCACCTTGGGCGGCGAGCTGGTCGGTGCCGTGATCACGGTTCCCGCTTATTTCGACGACGCCCAGCGCCAAGCCACCAAGGATGCGGCAAAGCTCGCCGGCCTGAACGTGCTGCGCCTGCTTAACGAACCGACCGCTGCGGCTGTGGCCTATGGCCTGGACCAGCACGCCGAGGGCCTGGTTGCGATTTATGACCTGGGCGGCGGCACCTTTGATATCTCGATCTTGCGTCTGACCGGCGGTGTCTTCGAAGTGCTGGCCACCGGTGGCGACAGCGCCCTGGGCGGCGATGACTTCGACCACGCCATCGCCGGCTGGATCATCGCCGGCGCCGGCTTGTCCGCCGATCTGGACCCGGGCGCCCAGCGCAATCTGCTGCAAACTGCCTGTGCCGCCAAGGAAGCGTTGACGGATGCGGCATCTGTTGAAGTGTCCTACGGCAATTGGTCGGCCCAGCTGACTCGCGAAGCTTTCGATGCGTTGATTGAGCCGATGGTGGCCCGCAGCCTGAAAGCCTGCCGTCGCGCGGTGCGTGATTCCGGTATCGAGCTGGAAGATGTCGGTGCGGTGGTGATGGTCGGCGGTTCCACGCGTGTGCCGCGTGTGCGCGAGGCGGTAGCTGAAGCTTTTGGTCGTCAGCCGTTGACTGAAATCGACCCGGATCAGGTAGTCGCTATCGGCGCTGCGATCCAGGCGGATACCCTGGCTGGCAACAAGCGTGATGGTGGCGAACTGCTGCTGCTTGATGTGATTCCGCTGTCCCTGGGCCTGGAAACCATGGGTGGGCTGATGGAGAAAGTGATCCCGCGCAACACCACCATCCCCGTCGCCCGCGCTCAAGATTTCACCACTTACAAAGATGGCCAGACGGCCATGATGATTCATGTGCTGCAAGGCGAGCGCGAGCTGATCAGCGACTGTCGCTCCCTGGCGCGCTTTGAATTGCGCGGCATTCCGGCGATGGTGGCGGGTGCGGCGAAGATTCGCGTGACCTTTCAGGTTGACGCCGACGGCTTGCTGAATGTGGCTGCGCGTGAACTGGGCTCGGGCGTTGAAGCCAGTATCCAGGTCAAGCCATCCTATGGCCTGACCGACGGTGAAATCGCCAGGATGCTCAAGGATTCGTTCCAGTACGCCGGTGATGACAAAGTCGCCCGTGTATTGCGCGAGCAGCAAGTGGATGCCCAGCGTCTGCTTGAGGCGGTGCAGGGCGCCCTTGATGCGGATGGCGAGCGCCTGCTGGACGCCGAAGAGCGCATGGTCATTGACCTGCAGATGCAGGAACTGGCCGAACTGATGAAAGGCACCGATGGCTACGCCATCGAACAACAGACCAAGCGCCTGTCGCAAGTGACCGATGCTTTTGCCGCCCGCCGCATGGATCAGACGGTGAAAGCCGCACTGGCCGGGCGCAACCTGAACGAAATCGAGGAATAAGTAATGCCGCAGGTCATTTTTCTGCCACACGCCGAGCATTGCCCGGACGGTATGGTCGTGGAGGCTGAGACCGGCAAGTCCATCCTCGAAGTTGCCCATGACAACCACATCGAGATCGAGAGCGCTTGCGGCGGTGTCTGCGCCTGCACCACCTGCCATTGCATCATTCGCGAGGGTTTCAACTCCCTTGAAGAAGCCGATGAGTTGGAGGAGGACTTTCTCGATCGTGCGTGGGGCCTTGAGGCGCAATCGCGCCTAAGCTGTCAGGCAAAGGTCGGGACTGAAGACATCACGGTCGAAATTCCGAAGTATTCGCTCAACCATGCGGCCGAAGCGCCGCATTGATTCAAGGAAATGTCATGAGCCTGAAATGGGTTGATGTACAAGAAATCGCCATTCTGCTGGCTGATGGTTATCCGGATCTGGATCCCTATTCGCTGAACTTTGTCGCTTTGCGTGACATGGTCATGGCTTTGCCAGGGTTTGAAGATGAGCGGGACCGGGGCGGCGAAAAGGTCCTGGAAGCTATCCAGACCGCCTGGAAAGAAGAACAGGACTGACGCCTTCCTCACGCAGTTAGGCAATACCCAATAACCCGCGTATAATTCGCGGGTTTAATTTTTCGTAAATTACCGTTTCTGGAGTTACACCATGGCTGTTCAACGTACTTTCTCCATCATCAAGCCTGACGCTGTTGCAAAAAACGTCATCGGCGAGATCACCACTCGTTTCGAAAAAGCCGGCCTGAAGGTTGTAGCTTCGAAACTCAAGCAACTGTCCAAGGCTGAAGCTGAAGGCTTCTACGCTGAGCACAGCGCTCGTGGTTTCTTCGGCGACCTGGTTGCCTTCATGATCTCCGGTCCTGTTGTTGTACAGGTTCTGGAAGGCGAAAACGCTATCGCTCTGAACCGTGAGCTGATGGGCGCTACCAACCCTAAAGAAGCGGCTGCCGGCACCATCCGTGCTGACTTCGCTGAGTCCATCGACGCCAACGCTGTTCACGGTTCGGACTCCGAAGCCGCTGCTGCTCGCGAAATCGCTTACTTTTTCGCTGCTACTGAAGTAACCGCTCGCTAAGCATCGGCTTAAAGAGTGAGGGTGAATCCATGACTACATCGACTGTTAAAACCAACCTGCTGGGGCTGACTCAACAGGAAATGGAAAAATTCTTCGACTCAATCGGGGAGAAGCGTTTCCGTGCCGGTCAGGTAATGAAGTGGATTCACCACTTTGGCGTCGACGATTTCGATGCCATGACGAACGTCAGCAAGGCCCTGCGCGACAAGCTCAAGGCCATTGCCGAGGTTCGTGGTCCCGAGGTGGTGAGCGAGGACATCTCCAGCGACGGCACCCGTAAGTGGGTGGTGCGTGTGGCGTCCGGCAGCTGCGTCGAGACCGTCTACATTCCCCAGGGCAAGCGCGGCACCTTGTGCGTTTCGTCCCAGGCAGGCTGTGCCCTGGACTGCAGTTTCTGCTCCACCGGCAAGCAAGGCTTCAATAGCAACCTCACCGCCGCCGAAGTCATCGGCCAGGTGTGGATTGCCAACAAATCCTTTGGCAGCGTCCCGGCGACCGTCGACCGTGCCATCACCAACGTGGTGATGATGGGCATGGGTGAGCCGCTGCTGAACTTCGATAACGTCGTTTCGGCCATGCACCTGATGATGGACGACCTGGGCTATGGCATCTCCAAGCGCCGTGTGACCCTGTCGACCTCCGGCGTGGTGCCGATGATCGATGAGCTGTCCAAGCACATCGACGTCTCTCTGGCGTTGTCGCTGCACGCACCCAATGACGCATTGCGTAACCAATTGGTGCCGATCAACAAGAAGTATCCGCTTAAGATGCTGCTCGAATCTTGCCAGCGCTACATGTCGTCCCTGGGCGAAAAGCGCGTGCTGACCATCGAGTACACCTTGCTCAAAGACATCAACGACAAGGTCGAGCACGCGGTCGAGATGATCGAGTTGCTCAAGAACATCCCGTGCAAGATCAACCTGATTCCGTTTAACCCGTTTCCACATTCTGGCTACGAGCGGCCGAGCAACAACGCCATTCGCCGTTTCCAGGATCAACTGCACCAGGCCGGCTACAACGTCACCGTACGCACCACGCGTGGGGAAGACATCGACGCCGCCTGTGGCCAATTGGTAGGGCAGGTGATGGACCGCACCCGCCGCAGCGAGCGTTATATCGCCGTGCGTGAATTGAACGCCGCCGACGATCTGCCGCAAATTGCTGTGAATCGAATCTGAGAGAGGATCTCTATGCCCTTGCGCCTTGCGCTGCTCTTGCTTGTTACCGGCTTTGCCGCCGGTTGTGTTTCATCGGGCCATGACAGCCCTTTGCAGACCGGTAAAGGCCGTGACGAGGCGCGAGTTGCCTATGTGCAGTTGGGCTTGGGTTATTTGCAGCAAGGCATGAGCGAGCAGGCCAAGGTGCCATTGAAAAAGGCCCTTGAACTGGACGGTGGCGATGCCGACGCGAATGCTGCGCTTGCGTTGGTATTCCAGGCCCAGGCCGAGCCTGAACTGGCTGAGCAGTATTTCCATAAGGCCCTGGCCTCACGTCCTGCTGACCCACGGTTGCTGAACAATTACGGCAGCTTTCTGTTCGAGCAGAAACGCTATGACCAGGCCTCCCGTTATTTCCAGCAAGCATCCGCCGATACCCTTTACCCGGAACGGTCGCGGGTATTTGAAAACCTGGGTGTCACTTCGGTGCGTCTCGGCCAGCGCGACATTGCCCGCCAGCAACTGGAAAAAGCCCTGCATTTGAATAGTCGTCAGCCACGGGCGTTGCTCGAAATGGCTGAGTTGTCTTACGAAGACAGGCATTATGTGCCGGCACGCGACTATTACGAACGCTTTAGCCTGCTCAGCGGGCAAAATGCACGTAGTCTATTGCTCGGTGCGCGCCTGGCGACGGTTCATGAAGAACCGGATACGGCCGCACGTTTTGCCCAGCAACTCGAACGACTCTATCCCGGTACGCCGGAATATCAGCAATACCTGTCGGAGTAATGATGAAAGCGGCGCCCCCGGAAGTTGTAGCAGCTAATCGCGTAAACCCAGGCGAGACCTTGCGTCAGGCCCGCGAAAGCAATGGCTGGTCGCTGGCAGAAGTGGCCCTCAAGCTCAATTTGACCAGTACGTCCCTGGCCAATCTGGAGGCCGGCGCGTTCGACAAGTTGCCGGGGCATACCTTCGCCCGCGGTTATATCCGTGCCTACGCCAAGTTGCTGGGCATCGACCAGGCCGTATTGGTGCAGGAGTTCGACCAGTTCACCGGCACCGACTCCCAGGGCAGCAATGTGCACGGCCTGGGCCGCATCGAAGAGCCGGTACGGGTTTCCCACACGATTTTGCGAATTGTCAGCCTGTTACTGCTGATCGCTGTCATTGGTGGCGGTTTCGTCTGGTGGCAAGACCAGACCTCCCAGCGCACCAAGGACCTGACCAGCAACGCCATGGAACACGTTGAAGTCGAAAGCGCCGATGGCACCACCCAGATTCACCCGCTGGATGAGCCGGAAGACCAGGCTGTGGCTGAAGGCCAGGCTGCGCCTGAGGCGCCGGTTGCCACCGAGCAGCCCGCGCCTGAGACCGCACCGGCCGCGACCGCCGCCGCACCAGCCCCCGCGACGCCGGCAGCTCCGGTTGCTCAGGCCCACGCACCGGCCACGCCTGCGCCAGCGACTCCAGCGCCAGCCGCTCCGGCAGCCCCTGCGATCTCGCCGCCCACCACCCCAGCCCTGATCGCGGGTGATGGTCACGTACAAATTACCTTCATCGCTGACTGCTGGACGCAAGTCACCGATGGCAATGGCAAAGTGCTGTTTAGCGGTCTGAAGCGTAAGGGAGATACGCTCGACCAGGGCGGCAAGCCTCCTCTGACGCTGCGTCTGGGCTATGCCCGTGGCGCGCAAGTGGCCTACAACGGCCAGCCTGTGGACGTGGCGCCGTTCACCAGTGGCGAAACTGCTCGCCTCAAGTTGGGACAATAGTCATGCACGGCGAATCTCCAATCAAACGTCGCGTATCGCGCAAGATCTGGGTCGGCTCGGTGCCGGTGGGTGGCGACGCCCCCATCGCGGTACAAAGCATGACCAACAGCGACACCAACGACGTGGCCGCCACCGTTGCCCAGATCAACCGTCTGGAAGCCGCCGGTGTCGACATCGTTCGGGTTTCCGTGCCGGATATGGACGCTGCCGAAGCGTTCGGCCGCATCAAGCAATTGGTCAAGGTGCCGTTGGTTGCCGATATTCACTTCGACTACAGGATCGCATTGCGCGTAGCCGAGCTGGGTGTGGATTGCCTGCGCATCAACCCGGGCAATATTGGTCGGGAAGACCGGGTGCGCGCCGTGGTAGACGCTGCCCGTGACCGTGGCATTCCAATCCGTATCGGTGTCAATGCCGGTTCCCTGGAAAAAGACCTGCAAAAGAAATATGGCGAGCCTACCCCGGCGGCCTTGGTTGAATCGGCGTTGCGCCATGTTGAGCACCTTGAACGTCTGAACTTCCAGGACTTCAAGGTCAGCGTCAAGGCCTCCGATGTGTTCATGGCGGTCGAAGCCTACCGCCTGCTGGCCAAGGAAATCGTGCAGCCGCTGCACCTGGGTATCACTGAAGCGGGTGGTTTGCGCTCAGGCACAGTGAAATCTGCGGTGGGTCTCGGTATGCTGCTCGCCGAAGGGATTGGCGATACTATCCGCATCTCCCTGGCGGCAGACCCGGTAGAGGAAGTGAAGGTCGGTTACGACATTCTCAAATCCCTGCACTTGCGTTCCCGTGGCATTAACTTCATTGCCTGCCCCAGCTGCTCGCGGCAGAACTTCGACGTGGTGAAAACCATGAACGAACTGGAAGGACGCCTCGAGGATCTGCTGGTGCCGCTGGATGTTGCGGTGATCGGTTGCGTGGTCAACGGCCCGGGTGAAGCCAAAGAGGCGCACATAGGCCTGACCGGCGGTACACCGAACCTCATTTACATCGACGGCAAGCCGTCGCAGAAGTTGACGAATGACAATCTGGTGGATGAGCTTGAAAGGCTGATCCGCGAGAAAGCGGCCGAGAAGGTCGCGGCTGACGCAGCGCTGATCGCGCGCGGCTAAGAACGAATTTAAGGATTAGATGTGAGCAAGTCTCTGCAAGCCATTCGTGGCATGAACGACATCCTGCCGGAGCAGACGCCACTGTGGCGTTACTTCGAGAGCACGGTCGCGCGTCTGTTGGATAACTACGGTTACAAGCAGATCCGCATGCCGATCGTCGAGTTCACCGAGCTGTTCAAGCGCTCCATCGGTGAAGTAACCGACATCGTTGAAAAAGAGATGTACACCTTTGAAGACCGCAATGGCGACTCCCTGACCCTGCGTCCGGAAGGTACCGCCGCGTGCGTGCGCGCCGTGCTCGAGCATGGCATCACGGGTGGTGGCCAGACCCAGAAGCTCTGGTACATCGGCCCGATGTTCCGCCACGAGCGTCCACAGAAAGGTCGTTACCGTCAGTTCCACCAGATCGGTTGCGAGGTCTTCAACCTTGACGGTCCGGATATTGATGCAGAGCTGATCGTGCTGACCTGGCGCCTGTGGGGCCAGTTGGGCATCCGTGACGCGGTCAAGCTCGAACTCAACAGCCTGGGCACCAGCGAATCCCGGGGCCGCTACCGCGAAGCCCTGGTCGAGTACCTGTCCGCCCATCTGGACAAGCTGGATGAAGACAGCCAGCGCCGTCTGAAAACCAACCCGTTGCGCGTACTGGACACCAAGAACGCCGACACCCAGGCCGTACTGGTAGGCGCGCCGAAAATGGCCGACTACCTGGACGACGAATCCCGTGCGCACTTCGAGGGCCTCAAGGCTCGCCTGGATGCCGCCGGTATTCCCTACGTGATCAACCCGAAACTGGTTCGCGGCCTCGATTACTACAGCAAGACCGTGTTCGAGTGGGTCACCGACAAGCTCGGCGCCCAAGGCACCGTGTGTGCCGGTGGTCGCTACGACGGCCTGGTTGAGCAAATGGGCGGCAAGCCGACTACAGGCGTAGGTTTCGCCATGGGTATCGAGCGGCTGATTCTGCTGCTGGAAACCCTGGAGCAGGTCCCGGAAGAGATTTCCCGTCAGGTGGATGTGTACCTATGTGCTTTTGGCGAGGCCGCCGAACTGGCTGCCCTGGCCTTGAGCGAAAAAGTACGCGACCAACTGCCGAACCTGCGCCTGCAGATCAATGCCGGCGCCGGCAGCTTCAAGAGCCAGTTCAAGAAGGCTGACAAGAGCGGTGCGCTGTATGCGCTGATCCTCGGCGATGACGAACTGGCCCAGCAAGTGATAGGTTTCAAACCCCTGCGTGGCCAGGGCGAACAACAAAACATTGCCTTTGATGCGCTAGCCGCGCACTTGGCCACCTGCGTCGTGCAGGGTTGAAGCTGTCGAACAGCCGAATTTAGCGATTAAGGAGTATTGGGGTGTCGAGTACTGATGATGAGCAACTGGCCGAGTTCAAGGACTGGTGGCAGCGTAACGGCAAGCCCCTGGTTACTGGCGGTCTGCTGGCGTTAGTGGTGGTGTTCGGCTGGCAAGCCTGGCACAAGTATCAGGCCAACCAGTCCCAAGGCGCCTCGATCCTCTATCAGCAATTGCTGGAAACCACGCTGACCCCGGACGGCAAGCCTGACCCGGCGCAGGTTGCTGACCTGGCCGGCAAGCTGAAAAACGAATTCGGCGGTAGCACCTACGCCCAATACGCTAGCCTGTTCGTCGCGAAAGTCGCGGTCGACACCGGCAAGCTGGATGATGCAGCCACCGAGCTGAAGGCCGTCGCCGACAAGCCGACCAACCCGACCCTGGGTGAGATCGCACGTCAGCGCCTGGCACAGGTATTGGCGGCACAGAACAAGGCTGACGAAGCACTCAAGCTGCTCGACGGCGATGCTGACAAGGCATTTGTGGCCACTCGCGAAGAGCTCAAGGGCGACCTGTTGGTCCAATTGGGTCGTACCGACGAAGCCCATGCTGCGTACCAAAAAGCCAAGGCGGCGCTGTCTGATGAAGCGGCGGTCGGTGGCTTACAAATCAAGCTGGACGACTTGGCCAAAGGGGATGCGTGACGTGATCCGTTGGAAACATGCAGCATTGCTGGCTCTGGCCGTTCTGGCCGCGGGTTGCAGCAGCAACAGCAAGAAAGAATTGCCTCCGGCCGAGCTGACCAGCTTCAAGGAAGAAGTGGTCCTGCAAAAGCAGTGGAGCCGCTCCGTCGGTGATGGTCAGGGCGACCTCTACAACCTGTTGCAGCCGGCAATCGACGGCGAAAACATTGTGGCCACCGACTCCACTGGCGTCGTTATGTCCATGGACCGCATGAACGGCGACGTCAAATGGAAGAAAGACCTCGACCTGCCGGTTTCCGGTGGTGTGGGCGTCGGCTACGGCATGGTGTTGATCGGTACGCTCAAAGGCGAAGTGGTCGCCTTGGACTCCAGCAGCGGTGAAGAGAAATGGCGCGCTCGCGTGACCAGTGAAGTCCTCGCCGCGCCTGCTACCAACGGCGATGTGGTCGTGGTACAGACCCAGGATGACCGCCTGATCGGCCTGGATGCCTCTACCGGCAATCAGCGCTGGTTGTATGACAGCACCCCGGCGGTGTTGACCTTGCGCGGTACCAGCGGTCCGATCGTGACCAATAACCTGGCCGTTGCGGGCCTGTCCACCGGTAAAGTGGTCGCCCTGGATACCCAGAACGGCGTGCCTGCCTGGGAAACCCGTGTTGCCATCCCGCAAGGTCGCTCCGAGTTGGACCGCGTAGTGGACATCGACGGCGGCTTGCTGCTGTCGGGCGAGACCCTCTACGTTGCCACCTATCAAGGGCGCGTTGCTGCGCTGGACCTGCAAAGCGGGCGTATCAACTGGCAGCGTGATGCTTCCAGCTATGCCGGTGTCGCCCAAGGGTTTGGCAGCGTCTACGTAAGCCTGGCGTCCGGCACCGTTGAAAGTGTCGACGAGCGTTCTACTACTGCACTGTGGAGCAATGACTCCCTGGCTCGCCGTCAGTTGTCGGCACCGGAAGTGTTCTCCAGCTACGTAGCGGTCGGTGACTTCGAAGGCTACCTGCATCTGCTGAGCCAGGTGGACGGTCGTTTTGTCGGCCGCGAGCGTATCGACAGCGACGGCCTGCGCGCTCGTCCGCTGGTCGTGGGTAACATGCTTTATGTGTTTGGCAACAGCGGCAAGCTGGAAGCCCTGACCATCAAGTAAGAACTATGCTTGGGGTAGCCCCTCAAGCAGCTTCACCTGCAGGAGCGAGTGTCATGTGGCGAGGGAGCTTGCTCCCGCTGGAGCGCGGAGCGCTCCCAAACCGGCCAACCGGATGCACCTGATGCATCCTGAATGCCTGGTTTTGGGGGCTGCTACGCAGCCCAGCGGGAGCAAGCTCCCTCGCCACAGCAAGCTCGCTCCTGCAGTCGAGCACCAGCCGCTGCCTTGCAGCGGCTTTTGTATTTTCTGAAATAACGAAGTGGAGAGCCGCATGGTTCCCGTAATCGCCCTGGTGGGCCGACCTAACGTCGGCAAGTCCACCTTGTTCAACCGCCTGACCAGGACTCGTGACGCCATCGTCGGCGACTTGTCCGGTCTGACCCGTGATCGCCAATACGGTGAGGCAAAGTGGCAAGGGCGCTCCTATATTATTGTCGACACCGGTGGTATTTCCGGTGACGAGCATGGCATGGACGAAAAAATGGCCGAGCAGTCGCTGCTCGCCATTGAAGAAGCCGATGTCGTGTTGTTCCTGGTGGACGCCCGTGCGGGCTACACCGCTGCTGACCAAATGATTGGCGAGCACCTGCGCAAGCGCAACAAGCGTTCCTATCTGGTCGCGAACAAGATCGACAACATCGATCCTGAAGCGGCCCGTGCCGAATTCAGCCCGATGGGCCTGGGCGATGCGATTCCGGTCGCCGGCGCTCACGGTCGCGGTATCACCCAGATGCTGGAAATCGCCCTGCGCGATTTCCCTAAGGATGATGTCGAGGAAGAAGAAGGCGAAGAGGAAATCGTTGCCGAAGGCGAGGAAGCCAAGCGCATTCCTGGCCCGAGCGAAAAAGACGGTATCAAGATCGCCATCATCGGCCGTCCGAACGTCGGTAAGTCGACACTGGTCAACCGTATGCTGGGTGAAGACCGGGTTATCGTGTACGACCAACCCGGCACTACCCGCGACAGCATCTATATCCCGTTCGAACGTAACGAGGAAAAGTACACGCTGATCGACACCGCTGGTGTGCGCAAGCGCGGCAAGATCCACGAGGAAGTTGAAAAGTTCTCGGTGGTGAAGACCCTGCAGGCGATCAAAGACGCCAACGTGGTGATCTTTGTGATGGATGCCCGCGAAGGTGTGGTAGACCACGACCTCAACCTGCTGGGCTTTGCCCTGGAGGCTGGTCGCGCACTGGTCATCGCGATCAACAAGTGGGATGGCATGACGCCCAGCGAGCGCGATTTCGTCAAGATCGAGCTGCAGCGTCGCCTGTTCTTCGTCGAGTTCGCCGATATCCACTTTATCTCGGCCCTGCACGGCACCGGCGTGGGTAACCTCTACGCCTCCGTACAGAACTCGTTCAAGTCCGCGGTGACCCGCTGGCCGACCAACCGTCTCACCCAGATCCTGGAAGACGCGGTGGGCGAGCACGCGCCACCGATGGTCAACAACCGCCGGATCAAACTGCGTTATGCCCACTTGGGCGGTGCCAACCCGCCGATTATCGTGATCCACGGTAATCAGATCGAAAAGGTGCCGAAGTCCTATGTGCGCTACCTGGAAAACACCTACCGCCGCGTCTTGAAACTGGTCGGTACGCCGATTCGTATCGAGTTCAAAGGTGGCGAGAACCCATACGAAGGCAACAAGAACACCTTGACTGACCGTCAGGTGAACAAGAAGCGTCGTTTGATGACTCACCACAAGAAGGCCGACAAGAAGCGCCGAGATAAAAAGTAGGGCAGCGACTAGTGGCAAGTAAAAGCGAGATTGCTTGTAGCTTGTAGCTAGCGGCTCGACACTCAAAATGCCAGGCACAAAAAGGGCTCTAAATGAGCCCTTTTTTGTGCCTGGCATTTTGGCTCTTGACCTACTTGCAGCTTGCAGCTTAAAACTTTCAGCTCACCCGAGGGGGCTCCCATGATCACCAGCAAGCTGCCAAATGTCGGCACGACCATTTTCACCACCATGTCGCAACTCGCCGCCGAAACCGGCGCGCTCAACCTGTCCCAGGGTTTCCCGGACTTCAATGGCCCCCAGGGTTTGCTCGACGCGGTGGGCAAGCATGTCGCCCTGGGGCACAACCAATATGCGCCAATGACCGGCCTGCCGGTGCTGCGTCAGCAGGTGGCAGCCAAGATCGCGCGCAGTTATGGCGCCGTGGTCAATGCTGACAGTGAGGTGACCATCACCCCCGGCGCTACCGAGGCGATCTTCTGTGCGATCCAGACAGTGATTCGCAACGGTGATGAAGTCATCGTGTTCGACCCCAGTTACGACAGCTACGAGCCCTCCGTCGAATTGGCCGGCGGTCGTTGCGTACATGTGCAACTGAGCCCGCAAGGCTTTGCCCTGGACTTTGAAAGGATCAAGGCTGCGCTCTCGCCGCGCACGCGCATGATCATCCTCAATACCCCGCACAATCCTACCGGCGCATTGATCAGCCGTGCCGAGTTGGACCAGTTGGCCGAACTGATCCGCGACCGCGATATTTATCTGGTCAGCGATGAGGTTTATGAGCATCTGGTATTCGATGGCGTATCACACGTCAGCGTGCTGGCCCATGAAGAGCTGTACCAGCGTGCGTTCGTGGTCAGCTCTTTCGGCAAGACCTACCACGTCACTGGCTGGAAAACCGGCTACGTAGTCGCGCCATCGGCCCTGACGGCCGAACTGCGCAAGGTGCATCAATATGTCAACTTCTGCGCGGTGACGCCGCTGCAGTATGCTTTGGCGGACTTCATGGCCGAACATCCGGAGCTCGTCGACGAACTGCCGGCGTTCTACCAGGGCAAGCGCGATCTGTTCTGCGACCTGCTCGCACCGTCGCGTTTCAGTTTTACCCGGGTGACCGGCACTTACTTTCAACTGGTGGATTACTCACAGATTCGCCCGGACCTGGATGACGTTGCCATGTCACTGTGGATGACCCGCGAACATGGCGTGGCGACCATCCCGGTCTCGGTGTTCTACCAGCACCCACCCCAAAGCCAGCGCCTGGTGCGCCTGTGCTTTGCCAAACGCGAGGAGACGCTGCGACAAGCGGCCGAAAAGCTATGCGTGATCTGAGTACATTGCCGAATCTGAATATTGCCCTGGTCCAGACCAGCCTCGTCTGGCATGACCGCCAAGCCAACCTTGAACATTTCGAGCTGTTGCTGGAGCAGATCACAGGGGCTGACCTGATCGTGTTGCCGGAGATGTTCACCACCGGTTTTTCTATGGAGTCGGCCATGCTTGCCGAGCCGGAACACGGGCCAACCCATCAATGGCTGCAGGCCCAGGCGGCGAAACACAATGCGGTGCTCACCGGCAGCGTCATCATCAAGGCGGCCGACGGCAGCCACCGCAATCGCCTGCTGTGGGCGCGTCCGGATGGTGAAGTGCTGCATTACGACAAGCGCCACCTGTTCAGAATGGCCGGCGAGCACGACCACTACACGCCCGGCGAGCGCCAGGTGCAGTTCGAATTGAAGGGCTGGCGCATTCGCCCGCTGATTTGCTACGACCTGCGCTTCCCGGTGTGGAGCCGCGATGCCCATGACACTGACCTGCTGCTGTACACCGCCAACTGGCCGGGGGCACGGCGACTGCATTGGAATCGGCTGTTGCCTGCACGGGCTATCGAAAACCTGTGCTATGTGGCTGCGGTGAACCGGGTCGGTACGGATGGCAAAGGCTTTGTCTATACCGGCGACAGCCAGGTGCTGGATTTCCAGGGTGAGACCTTGCTGAGCGCAGGGGAGGCGGACGGGGTGTTCCAGGTGTGCCTGGACGCGGCTGAACTGGCGGCGTATCGCACGCGGTTTCCGGCTAATCTGGATGCGGATACTTTCCAGTTGGTCTGATGGATTTTTGCTGTCGGGAATATTGCTCCCGATGAGGCCAGACCGATCACCACACCTCTTAAATAAAAAGGCCCCTGGATTCTTACCCAGGGGCCTTTTGCATGTCAGCGGTAAGTGCTTACGCCGCTTTCGCTTCCAGCTGGCTCAACGAGCGGTTCAGCGCACTGAATACCGCCTTAAAGCTCGCCGTGGTGATGTTTTCATCAATCCCCACACCGTGCACCGGGCGCTCGCCATTCACACGCAATTCAATGTAGGCCGCCGCCTTGGCATTGGTACCTGCACCGATAGCATGTTCGTTGTAGTCCATGATCTCCACCTTGATCGGCAGGGAGGCGACCAGGGCTTCCAGGGTGCCGTAACCCTTGCCCTGCCAGCGCAGGTTGGTTTCACCCTGGCCCTTGCCGGAGACTTCCACTTCTACCGTACTGTTGCCGTTCTCTTCCTGCAGGCGATGGCTGACCAGTGCGTAGGGGGTGTTGGCTTGCAGGTACTCACGCTGCAGCAAGGCATAGATCTGCGGAGCAGTCATCTCCAGGCCCACGCGGTCGGTTTCAGCCTGAACCACTTGGCTGAACTCGATCTGCATGCGACGCGGCAGGCTGATGTCGTATTCCTGTTCCAGCAGGTAGGTGATGCCGCCTTTGCCCGACTGGCTGTTCACGCGAATCACCGCTTCGTAGCTGCGGCCGATGTCGGCCGGGTCGATCGGCAGGTACGGCACTTCCCACAGCGCATCGTCTTTCTGCTGGGCGAAGCCTTTGCGGATCGCGTCTTGGTGAGAGCCGGAGAAGGCGGTGTGCACCAGGTCGCCGACGTACGGGTGGCGTGGATGAACCTGGATCTGGTTGCACTCCTCGACGACCTTGCGCACGCCATCGATGTCGGAGAAGTCCAACTGCGGGTCGAGGCCCTGGGTGTACATGTTCAGTGCCACGGTGACCAGGTCGACGTTGCCGGTACGTTCGCCATTGCCGAACAGGCAGCCTTCGACACGGTCGGCACCGGCCATCAGGCCCAGCTCGGTGGCGGCAACGCCAGTGCCACGGTCGTTGTGGGTATGCAGGCTGATGATCACGCTGTCACGACGGTTGATATGGCGCCCGAACCATTCGATCTGGTCGGCATAGATATTCGGCGTGGCGCATTCAACGGTGGCCGGCAGGTTGAGGATCATCTTGTGCTCAGGTGTCGGGTTCCACACCTCGATCACTGCGTCACAGACTTCCTTGGCGAACTCCAGCTCGGTGGCGCTGAACGTCTCCGGGGAGTATTCGAAGGTCCACTGGGTTTCAGGCTGCAGGGCGGCGTATTTGACGAACAGCTTGGCCGCGTTGACCGCGATGGCCTTGATGCCTTCCTTGTCCTGGTTGAACACGATGCGACGGAACGACGGCGACGTGGCGTTGTACAGGTGCACGATGGCTTTCTTGGCGCCGCGCAGGGATTCGAAAGTCCGTGCAATCAGGTCTTCACGGCCCTGGGTCAGCACCTGGATGGTGGTGTCCTCGGGGATGTGGTTGTCTTCGATCAGGGTGCGTACAAAGTCGAAGTCGGTTTGCGAAGCTGCCGGGAACGAGGCTTCGATTTCCTTCACGCCGACAGCCACCAGAGTCTTCCAGAAACGCAGCTTTTTAACCGCGTCCATTGGCTCGATCAGCGACTGGTTGCCATCACGCAGGTCGGAACTGCACCAGATCGGCGCGGTGGTGATGGTTTTCGAAGGCCAGGTGCGGTCCGGGATATCGATAGTCGGGAAGGCGCGGTACTTGGAAGATGGGTCTTTGAGCATGCTCATCAGAAGAATCCTTGTTGTAGGGCCGAGAAGAGGCGGCCTGCCGGAAAGCGTTTATTAGGGATAAAACCGGGGACGAGGCAGATCGATTCAGCCTGGCAGTCGTGCGCTGACAAGGCACAGGCTGCGGTGCTGGCGGAGCTGAATGAGGGTGTGAGAGGTTTTCATAAGCTCAACCCTAACCGCCGAGGTGAAAGATGGCAAGCAGTCGAGAAAAATTGAGAGAAGTTCTGCTATTGGCGCACAAAACGAGATTTTATGGTCGTTAAGTGTGTGGTGTCTGGTTTTTATTGCGCGCCCATTGGCGGGCGCGCAATCGAGCTTATCAAGGTTGGAACGCGCCGATAAAGATCGCCGGGTCCACTCGCGCATCATTGAGGCTGACGTTCCAATGCATATGCGGCCCGGTCGCACGGCCTGTAGAGCCGACCTTGCCGACCACCGCGCCGCGTGCCAGTTGATCGCCCACTTTCACGTCGATCTTCGACATATGGCAAAACATGCTGATAAAGCCTTGGCCATGGTCGACAAACACGGTGTTGCCGTTGAAGAAGTAGTTGCCGGTCAGGATCACTTTCCCAGCCGCAGGGGTTTTGATCGGGGTGCCGGCACCGACGGCAAAGTCCAGGCCGGAATGAGGGTTACGCTCCTCGCCATTGAAGAAGCGGCGCACGCCGAACTTGCTCGACAGCGGTCCGTTCACCGGTTTATCCAGCACCAGGTTGCTCGGCACGTTGGGGCTGAAGGTGCGGTATGCCTTGATCTGCACCGCCAGCTCGCCCTCAATACGCTTGAGTTGAGCCGGATCGGGGTTGACCTGGCTTTTGTTTTTCAAGGTGATGCGTTGTTCCGGGTATTTCTTGTAGCCGACGATAAATGGCAGGTTGCGCCCGCCGCTGTTGATGCGCTCGTTACCCGGTTTAACCGTCAGTGGAATGCCGACAATCGCCAGCCAGTTGTCCTGCTCCTTGACCACCAGCACCGGTTTGCCCTGATACGTGGCTTTGGGGGCCATCGCCGATGAGCCGAGATCGACCACGGCAACGCCGCCGGGCACCGGTTTGTTCAAGGTACGGGTGATGTAGCTATCCGCATGGGCATTAAAGGCAAGGCACAGCAGCATCAACAGGCTGAATAAGCGTGGCATTGATCAATCCAGTAACGAAAGAGTGACGGGGGTCAGGTGGTTGTCTTCAACCCGCACCTGCAGTTCGCCTTCACCGAGGCGAGCGGTCAGGCGCTGGCCGGTGTGGGTTTGCGCGGCGTTGCGGATGGCCTGGCCGCGTTCATCCAGCAGGATGCTATAACCGCGGCCCAGGGTTGCCAGCGGGCTGACCACCTGCAGCGTCTGCACCTGGCTTTGCAATTGCAGGCGGCGCGCCTTCAGGCCTTCGCGCATGGCGCGGGGCAGGCGTTCGGCGAGGCTGTCCAGGCGTTGGCGCAACAAGGCCAGTTGGCGTCCGGGATGTTGGCCGGCCAGGCGGGTTTCCAGGCGAATCAGGCGTTCGCGACGGGTATTGAGGCTGCGTTCGAACGCGCGGCGCAGGCGCATGTCCAAGTCATCCAGGCGCTGGGCTTGCTGGCGCAAACGTTCGCCGGGATGGCGCAGGCGGCGGGCCAAACCCTCCAGGCGCAGGCGGTCGTGGCTCAGGCGGTTGCGCATCAGCATCACCAGGCGGCGATGCAGGTTTTCTACCTGGCGCACCAGGTGGCTGGCGTCCGGCGCCAGTAATTCAGCGGCGGCGGAGGGGGTAGGGGCGCGCACGTCGGCCACGAAGTCGCTGATGGACACGTCTGTTTCATGGCCGACCGCGCTGACAATGGGCGTTACACAGGCATCGATTGCGCGGGCCACGGCCTCCTCGTTGAAGCACCAGAGGTCTTCCAGCGAGCCTCCGCCCCGGGCCAGGATCAATGCGTCAAAACCCCGGGCGTCGGCGAGTTTCAGCGCGCGCACAATCTGCGGGATTGCTTCGCGGCCTTGCACGGCGGTCGGGATCAGGGTCAGTTCGACGTTTGGTGCACGGCGGCCGAACACACTGATGATGTCGCGGATCACCGCGCCGGTCGGCGAGCTGATGATGCCAATGCGTCGAGGGTGGGCCGGCAGCGGCACTTTGCGTTCGGCACTGAACAGGCCCTCGGCACTGAGTTTTTCCTTCAAGGCATCGAACGCCAGGCGCAGAGCGCCATCGCCGGCAGGCTCAACGGTATCAAGGATCAACTGGTAGTCGCCACGGCCCTCGAACAGCGAGACCTTGCCACGTACCTTCACCGCCAGGCCGTCCTTCAAGGCTTGGCGCACCCGTGCGGCATTGTTGCGAAACAGCGCGCAACGGACCTGGGCGCCACTGTCCTTGAGGGTGAAGTACACGTGGCCGGAGGCTGGGCGGGCGAGGTTGGAGATCTCGCCTTCAACCCAGATATTGGTGAACACGTCTTCCAGCAACACCCGCGCGCGGCCGTTGAGCTGGCTGACTGTCAGGACTTCACGGTCCAGGCCCAAACGGGCAAAGGGATCTTTAATCATGGCGGCAGTTTATAGGCATTCGCGCAGGGTTTGGCAGAATTGCGCCACCAGCGCGTTGGGCGTGTGCGCGCAGGCCAGGGCCACGGTACTCAGGCAGTTCGGGTCGGCGAGGGGCAAAAAGTGCAGGTTGGGCGGGGCAATGTCCTGCATGGATTTTGGTAACAAGGCGATACCGAAACCGGCCTGGATCAGTTGCAACTGGGTGGTCTTGCGCGACATCACTCGCGCCGCCTTGGGGAAAAATCTCGCGCGCATGCACAGTTCCGCCGACAGATAACTCAGGCCACCACGCTGGGGATGGGGGATCGAGATAAACGCTTCATCCTTGAGCTGCGCCCATTCAATCGGCTTGTCAGTGCGTGCCAGTGGATGGGTTGGCGGTACCGCCAGCAACAATTGCTCGCTATATAAAGGCTCTATGCATACGCCTTCACGTTGGCGCAGTGCTGGCAGGCGTAACAGCCCGACGTCCAGGCGACCCTCGGCGATTTCCTCCAGTTGTGCTTCGGAGGAGAGTTTGGCGATATCCACCGACACACCGGGGCAGCGCTCCAGCCAGGTACTGATGCCTTGCAGCAACGGGCCGCTCATCGGCACGGTGCTTGAGTGGCTCAGGCGCAGGGTGCCCAGTTGGCCGTGGCCCACTTGCGTCGCCATCTCGCTGGCCTTGAGCAGCTCACTCAGCAGATTTCGCGCCCTTTGATAGAAGGCTTCACCGGCGGCGGTGAGTCGTGGCTGGCGTGCGGTGCGTTCGAACAGCGGGGTTTGCAGCTGGGTCTCCAGCGCCTTGATCTGTCGACTCAGGGCCGATTGCGCGACAAACAAGCGTTCTGCGGCCGCGCTGAAGCTGCCGCTATCGGCGATTTCGACGAAGTAACGCAACTGGCGGGTAGAGATCACGCGTCATGCCTTTTCGAGATGGCTGGAGGGTGTTGAAGATATTAGTCGTATCCCTCGCCCGTGGCTAAAGTGATGGCCATCTTTTCAAGGAATAAGCCCATGAGCCCGGTTGAGCTGATGAGTCAGTGGTCGTTTGGCGGTATGGAGTGGCTGGTGATCGGCCTGGGCCTGGCCGTGGCCTATATCGTCTTTGGTATTGCCGGCTTTGGTACGGCATTGGTGGCGGGGCCGATCCTGATTATGTTCATGCCGCTGTCGAAGATCATCCCGCTGCTGGTGTTGCTGGACTTCGTCGCCGCATTTGGCAATCTGCTGCAGTCGCGGCGTGACGTGAACAAGCCTGAGTTATTGCGTTTGCTGCCGTGCATGGCGGTGGGCTGCACACTCGGTGTGGTGTTTTTGCTCAATCTGCATTCGGATCTGTTGTTGCTGTTGATGGGGCTGTTTATCAGTGCCTATGCGATTTACAGCCTGGCGGTAAAGGCGCGGCCGACGCAGCTGGCGGCGGGCTGGTCGATTCCCATGGGCACCGTTGGCGGCTTGTTTGGCGCATTGTTCGGCAGTGGTGGCTTTTTATACGCGATCTACTTGAACAGTCGTTTACCCAAGGACGCTGCGCGCGCCACGCAAAGCGCGTTGATCAGTTGCAGCACGGTGGTGCGCCTGAGCCTGTTCCTGATCGCCGGGGTGTATGCCGACTTGCCGTTGTTGATGCTGGCGCTGTGCCTGTTGCCGGCAACGGCCCTCGGGCTGTGGTGTGGGCGCAGGCTGACGATGCGCATGTCCCGTGAAGCCTTTGTGCGATTGGTGACGTGGCTGGTGCTGGCCAGCGGCATTGCGTTGATCGGGCGGTATCTGAGCACTTGACCTGATTTCTTCAGGGATTAAGCTGCCAGCCTTCAGGGCTCTTCGCGAGCAAGCCTGCCGTCGCATTTTGATGTGTGAAGACATTCAAATGTGAGAGCGGGCTACTCGCGAAGGCGTCAGACGGCACACCGCAGGACTCTCATGAACTCCCAAAGCATCCTTGTCCCGAAAATCTCCACCTTGCCCGTCCACGAACCCCGCGCTCGGGCGATCGTGCGCTGGCTGGTGCGCAAGAACATCATCAAGGAAGAGCTGACCACCTGCGGCCGCACCGGCAACCGCATGGCCTACGCGCTTGCAGATGGCGCCCGGGCCGTGGTGCTGCATCCCGAGGCGCTGCCGTTCAACGAGCCGGTCAACGGCCTGGAGATCATCTACAAGCGTTGCATCTATACGCCGGCCAAAGGCTTTCTCGAAGAAGCCGGGTGCCCGGAATGCCTCAAGGAAGTCGGCGAAGCGCTGTTTGAAAGCCTGGAAGACTGGATGCCTGGCCACACTGACAACTTCACCTGCCCGCTGTGTGGGCACGAAGATGACATCAACGGTTTTCTGTTCCTGCAGGAGTGCGGGTTTTCCAACCTGGGATTCATTTTCAACAATTGGGCGGAGGCCGGGTTCAAGCAGAGCTTTATCGACGAATTTGCCGATTGGTTGGACCAGAAGATGAGCTGGGTCAAAGTCGAACTGTAGGCTTGTAACCCGACCCCTGTGGGAGCGAGCTTGCTCGCGAAAATCGCCAACGATAAACCGGGCTGTCCGGTTTGAACGTGGTGCCCTGGCATGCTTCGCAAGCAAGCTCGCTCCTGCAGAAAAGCGCCGGGTTTTACCCATCTATCAGTATTACCAAGTTTGTCAGAGTTTTACATTGAGCCCGGCAGGGTGCGTGTATATAATGGCGCGCTTCCATTTTCCCGCTCGGGAGCCCCCGCGATGCTGCGTATCAGCCAAGAAGCTCTGACATTCGACGACATTCTCCTAGTGCCTGGTTATTCCGAGGTGCTTCCTAACGAAGTCAGTCTCAAGACCCGCCTAACCCGTGGCATCGAGCTGAATATTCCTCTGATTTCCGCTGCCATGGACACCGTCACTGAAGCCCGTCTGGCCATCGCCATGGCTCAGGAAGGCGGCATTGGCATCATCCACAAGAACATGACCATCGAGCAGCAAGCTGCCGAAGTGCGCAAGGTCAAACGTTACGAAGCCGGTGTGGTGAAGGATCCAATCACCATTGAAGCCGACGCCACCGTGCGTGACTTGTTCGATCTGACTCGCCTGCACAACATCTCCGGTGTTCCGGTGCTGCACGACGGCGACCTGGTCGGTATCGTCACTTCCCGTGACGTACGTTTCGAAAACCGTCTTGAAGTCACCGTCCGCGAAGTGATGACGCCTAAAGAGCGTCTGGTCACGGTCAAGGAAGGCGCCGACAAGAACGATGTGCGCGAACTGCTGCACAAGCACCGCATCGAGCGCGTGCTGATCGTCGACGACAAATTCACCCTCAAAGGCATGATGACCGTCAACGACATCGAAAAAGCCAAGGCTTACCCCCTGGCCAGCAAGGATGACCAAGGTCGTCTGCGCGTCGGCGCCGCCGTCGGTACCGGTAAAGACACCGGTGACCGCGTTTCGGCTCTGGTCGCTGCCGGTGTTGACGTGGTGGTGGTCGACACGGCCCACGGTCACTCCAAAGGCGTGATCGACCGTGTGCGTTGGGTCAAGGAGAACTTCCCTGAAGTGCAGGTGATCGGTGGCAACATCGCTACCGGCGCAGCCGCCAAGGCCCTGGCCGAAGCCGGCGCCGACGCCGTCAAGGTCGGTATCGGCCCTGGCTCGATCTGCACCACCCGTATCGTCGCCGGTGTCGGCGTGCCGCAAATCAGCGCCATCGCCAACGTCGCCGCTGCCCTTGAAGGCACTGGCGTGCCGTTGATCGCCGACGGCGGCATCCGTTTCTCCGGTGACCTGTCCAAGGCCATCGTTGCCGGTGCCTCCTGCGTGATGATGGGCTCGATGTTCGCCGGTACCGAAGAAGCACCGGGTGAGGTCGAGCTGTTCCAGGGTCGTTCGTACAAGGCTTACCGTGGCATGGGTTCGCTGGGCGCCATGTCCCAGGCACAAGGTTCTTCCGACCGTTACTTCCAGGACTCCTCGGCAGGCGCCGAGAAGCTCGTACCGGAAGGTATCGAAGGCCGTGTGCCGTACAAAGGCCCTCTGAGCGCCATCATCCATCAGTTGATGGGTGGCCTGCGTTCCTCGATGGGCTATACCGGTAGCGCCAACATCGAAGAAATGCGCACCAAGCCGGAGTTCGTACGGATCACCGGCGCCGGCATGGCTGAATCCCATGTCCACGACGTGCAGATCACCAAGGAAGCGCCAAACTACCGGGTCGGCTGATGCCGACAGCTATAAGCCTCAAGTTATAAGCTGCAGGCGGGGCTGTATTCGTACAGCTACCGCGCGGCTTCCGATTACTTGCAGCTTGCAGCTTGAAGCTTGCAACTGCTCTTCAGAGTTTCTCTCATGGCCCTCGACATTCACGCCCACCGCATCCTGATCCTCGACTTCGGTTCCCAGTACACCCAGCTGATCGCCCGCCGCGTGCGTGAAATCGGCGTGTACTGCGAACTGCATCCGTTCGACATGGACGACGCAGCGATCCGCGAATTCGCCCCTAAAGGTGTCATCCTCGCCGGCGGCCCCGAGTCCGTGCACGAAGCCAACAGCCCGCGCTGCCCACAAGCGGTATTCGACCTGGGCGTGCCGGTCTTCGGTATCTGCTACGGCATGCAGACCATGGCCGAGCAACTGGGCGGCAAGGTTGAAGGTTCCGAGTTGCGTGAATTCGGTTATGCCCGTGTGGACGTGGTCGGCAAGAGCCGCCTGCTGGACGGTATCGAAGATCACATCGACGCCGATGGCCTGTTCGGCCTTGATGTGTGGATGAGCCACGGTGACAAAGTCACCCGGATGCCGGAAGACTTCCACATCCTGGCCAGCACCCCGAGCTGCCCGATTGCCGGCATGTTCAGCGACGAGCGTCGTTACTACGGCGTGCAGTTCCACCCGGAAGTGACCCACACCAAGCAAGGCGGCCGCATCCTGTCGCGCTTCATCCTCGACATCTGCGAGTGTGAAGCCCTGTGGACACCGTCGAAAATCGCTGAGGACGCCATTGCCCAGGTGCGTGCCCAGGTCGGCACCGACAACGTGCTGCTCGGCCTGTCCGGCGGCGTTGACTCCTCCGTGGTTGCAGCACTGCTGCACAAAGCCATCGGCGACCAGTTGACCTGTGTATTCGTCGATAACGGCCTGCTGCGCCTGCATGAAGGCGAGCAAGTGATGGCCATGTTCGCCGAGAACATGGGCGTCAAGGTGATCCGTGCCAACGCCGAAGAGCAGTTCCTGAACAACCTGGCCGGCGAGTCCGACCCAGAGAAGAAACGCAAGATCATCGGTCGTACCTTCATCGACGTATTCGATGCCGAGTCCAACAAACTGGACAACATCAAGTACCTGGCCCAAGGCACCATCTACCCTGACGTGATCGAGTCGGCCGGCGCCAAGAGCGGCAAGGCCCACGTGATCAAGTCCCACCACAACGTGGGTGGCCTGCCTGAGGAAATGAACCTCAAGCTGGTAGAGCCGTTGCGCGAACTGTTCAAGGACGAAGTCCGCCGTCTGGGCCTGGAACTGGGCCTGCCATACGACATGGTCTACCGCCACCCATTCCCGGGCCCGGGCCTGGGCGTGCGCATCCTGGGTGAAGTGAAGAAGGAATACGCCGACCTGCTGCGTCGCGCCGACCACATCTTCATCGAAGAACTGCGCAAGGCCGACTGGTATCACAAAGTCAGCCAGGCATTCGTGGTGTTCCAACCGGTGAAATCCGTTGGCGTCGTAGGCGATGGCCGTCGCTACGCATGGGTCGTGGCCCTGCGTGCCGTAGAAACCATCGACTTCATGACCGCCCGCTGGGCACACCTGCCGTACGAACTGCTGGAAACTGTCAGCGGCCGTATCATCAATGAGATCGAAGGCATTTCGCGCGTTACTTATGACGTGTCGAGCAAGCCGCCGGCGACGATTGAGTGGGAGTAAGCCTGCGCTAGCAGGTGAACGCTGAATAGCAAAACCCCGGCCATCCCAGGCCGGGGTTTTGTGTTTCTGGGATGTAAGCGCAAGGCCGCCGGACTTTCACGAAGCCTGCTCGCGCAACGGCATGGGATGAGTCGCAGTGCAATGATTTTCCCGATTTCTGCTTATCGCCGCGCAATATCCGAAAAGTAAAACTTATCCAACGTATGCCGCGACTCGGTGTACTCGAACTGCCGCCCGTCCTGCAGAAACGTCTGGTTACTCACCACGATCACATGGCTCTGGCCGTCGAGGTCGAGGTGTGCCTGGTCGTCCTTGCTGCGCGGCAGGGCTTCGATGGTGCGTTGGGCGTAGGCAATTTGCAGTTGTAAGGTCTGTTCGATAAACGCGTAGATCGACTGTTCGGCGATGGCGCGGTCCAGCCCCGGGATCACGTCAGCGACGAAGTGGTTGATGTCGAGGATCACGCGTTTGCCGCCGATGCGCCGTACCCGTTTGATGCGGGTGATCAGGGTGCCGGGTTCTGCTTCGATGTGTTGCAGCAGCGAGCCTTCCAGGGGCAACTGGGTGAATTCGACGACTTCAGTGCGTACGTCATCGCCCAGGTCGGCGTGGGTTTCGTGGAAGCTGACGATACCACCCAGTTGGAACTCGATCGGGTTGGGCGACAGCACGAAGGTGCCCTTGCCGTGGATTTTTTGTGCAAAACCACGTTCCTGCAGCTGCTCGATGGCGCGGCGCACGGTGCCGCGGCTGGCCTGGTAGCTGTCCATCAGTTCGGTTTCGGAGGGAAGGCGCGTGCCGCGTTGCAGGCGTTCGGTGGTGATGCTGGCAAGCAGATCCGTATAGATCTGGTTGTATTTGCTCATGGAGATGGCTCTGTGCCCGACGGATGAAGGTGACTGCGCGTTCAGGCAGGAACCTTAGTGGCAGAGGTGGGGTTTGTCCATTGGATGCCGGAGCAAGAACAGAAATGTCCGACTCAGGGTTAGGAAAAGTAAACAATTTGTAACTCGTACAGACGAGTTGTTGCTTTAACTCGTACAGACGAGTACTTTTGCCCTCGGCGTGCTGCCAATGACTGCCCCCAAATAAAAAAATCAAAGTGGAAACCAAGCATGAGCCACGACTATTCGACGATTGCCCGCGAGATTCTCGAGAACCTCGGGGGCAGCGACAACCTTGAGCAAGCTGCCCACTGCGTGACCCGCCTGCGCCTGGCGCTCAAGGACCCGAGCCGGGTCAACGGCAGCGCGTTGAACCAGGTCGACCTGGTCAAGGGCTCGTTTTTCACCGGCGGCCTGTTCCAGGTGGTGATCGGCCCTGGTGAAGTGGAAAAGGTCTACGCCGCATTGCGCGAGCAAACCGGGCTGGCCGCCGCCACCATCGCGGATGTGAAGAAGAAGGGCGCCGACAAGACCAACGCCATGCAGCGCCTGGTGCGGGTGTTCTCCGATGTGTTCATGCCGATCCTGCCCGCCTTGATCATCGCCGGCCTGCTGATGGGCGTGAACAACCTGATGGGCGCCAAAGGCATGTTCATCGAGGGCAAGACGCTGCTGGAGGCCTATCCGAACCTGGATGGCCTGTGGAGCCTGATCAACCTGATGGCCAACACCTCGTTCGTGTTCCTGCCGGCGTTGGTGGGCTGGTCGGCGGCCAAGCGCTTTGGCGGCAGTGAGATCCTCGGCATTGTGCTCGGCCTGATGCTGGTACACCCGGATCTGCTCAATGCCTGGAACTACGGCAAGGCCGTGGCCGGGCTCGATGGCCAGAGCCTGCCGTACTTCGATATTTTCGGCTGGTTCAAGATCGAAAAAGTCGGTTATCAGGGGCAGATCCTGCCGATCCTGATGGCGGCGTATGTGATGAGCGTGATCGAGAAATGGCTGCGGGCTCGAGTGCCCAACGCGATTCAACTGCTCGTAGTGCCGATTACCACCATCGTCGTGACCGGGGTGCTGGCCCTGGCCATCATCGGCCCGGTGACCCGGCACCTCGGCATCCTGATCACCGAGGGTGTGGTCACCCTGTTTGACCTGGCACCGATGGTAGGCGGAGCGATCTTTGGCCTGTTGTACGCGCCGCTGGTGATCACCGGCATGCACCACATGTTCCTCGCCGTAGACCTGCAGCTTATCTCCACCCAGGGCGGCACCTTTATCTGGCCGATGATCGTGATGTCCAACCTGGCCCAGGGCAGCGCCGCGCTCGCGGTGTTCTACACGACCCGCAATGCGCGGGACAAAAGCATGGCGTCGACCTCGGCGATCTCCGCTTACTTCGGCATTACGGAACCGGCGATGTTCGGGGTGAACCTGCGCTTCAAGTTTCCATTTTATGCGGCCCTTGCGGGCTCTGCGTTGGGCAGCATTTTCCTGTCGATGAACAAGGTGCAGGCATCGGCTATCGGTGTGGGGGGCTTGCCCGGGTTTATTTCGATCGTGCCGCACTCCATCGCCATGTTTGTGATCGGGATGGTCATCGCGATGGTGGTGCCGTTTGTTCTGACCTGCGCGTTGAGCATGAAGATTGTCCGGCCTGGGTATCGAGTCGCCTGATCGACCGCTATCGCAGCGAGCCTCTCCCATATTGATTTGTGAACGCATTCAAAAGTGGGAGGGGGCTTGCTCCCGATGAGGCCCGCGGGGCCAGCACACAACTTACTGAAGGAGTCCCCATGCAAGACTGGCAGCACTCGGTGATCTACCAGATCTACCCCAAAAGCTTCCACAGCCACGCGGGTAACGCCACCGGTGACCTGCTGGGCATCGTGGACAAACTCGACTACCTCAAATGGCTGGGTGTGGATTGCCTGTGGATCACGCCGTTCCTGCGTTCGCCGCAACGCGACAACGGCTACGACATCAGCGACTACTATGCCATCGATCCCAGCTACGGCACCATGGCCGACTGCGACCTGCTGATCAGCGAAGCGGCCAAGCGCGGCATCAAGCTGATGCTGGATATTGTGGTCAACCACACCTCCATCGAACATGAGTGGTTCCAGCAAGCGCGCAGCAGTCTCGACAACCCATACCGCGACTTCTACATCTGGCGCGACCAACCGAACAACTGGGAATCCAAGTTCGGCGGCTCGGCCTGGGAGTACGAAGCGCAAACCGGCCAGTACTTCCTGCACCTGTTCGACCACACCCAGGCCGACCTCAATTGGGATAACCCCAACGTGCGCGCCGAGGTGTACAAGCTGATGCGCTTCTGGCGCGACAAAGGCGTGGGCGGTTTCCGCCTGGACGTGATCAACCTGATTTCCAAGCCCGCCGATTTTCCCGAAGACACCAGCGATGGCCGGCGCTTCTACACCGACGGCCCCAACGTGCACGAATACCTGCAGGAAATGCACCGCGAAGTCTTCGAAGGGCATGCACTGATCAATGTCGGCGAGATGTCATCCACCAGCCTGGAACACTGCATCCGCTACTCGCGACCAGAGTCGAAAGAACTGTCGATGACGTTCAACTTTCATCACCTGAAAGTCGATTATCCGAATTTGCAGAAGTGGGTGAAGGCCGACTTCGATTTCCTGCAACTCAAGCAGATCTTTTCCGACTGGCAGTTGGGCATGCAGGCCGGTGGCGGCTGGAATGCGCTGTTCTGGTGTAACCATGACCAGCCGCGAGTGGTCTCGCGTTTTGGTGATGACGGCGAGCACCGCGTGGTCTCGGCCAAGATGCTCGGTACCGCGTTGCACTTCCTGCAGGGCACGCCGTTTGTGTACCAGGGCGAAGAACTGGGCATGACCAATCCGGGCTTCGACAGCATCTCGCAGTACCGCGATGTGGAGACCCTGAACATCTTCCGGCTCAAGCGTGATGCCGGTGAGTCCGAGGCATCGAGCATGGCGGCGATCATGCAGAAGTCCCGTGACAACGGGCGCACACCAATGCAGTGGAATCAGGAGGCGAATGCCGGTTTCAGCACGGGTGAACCCTGGATCGGCATTCCGGCCAATGCGGCGCAGATCAACGTTGCCAGCCAATTGGATGACCCGGATTCGGTGCTGCATCACTACCGTGCGCTGATCGCTCTGCGTCGCCACGAGCCGCTGATTCAGGAAGGCGTTTACCGCCCACTGTTGCAAGACCACCCGCAAGTCTGGGCCTACGTGCGCGAAGGCCAGGGCGAGCGCTTGCTGGTACTCAACAATTTCTATGTCGAAAGCTGCGAAGTCCTGTTGCCGGAAGGTGTCATCGGCACAGCGACTGAGCAACGCCTGCTGATCAGCAACTACCCCGACTGCCCGCCGCGTTCGAGCAGGGTGGCGTTACGTCCTTATGAATCGTTTGTGCTGCACCTCAAGGAGTGAGACCCGCTGGAACCCCTGTATGGGAGTGCAGGGGCGCTGCAAAAAAACATAATAAAAATAGTGGAGTGTTTCATGAAAACAACAATAAAGCTGGGCCTCATTGCGTCGTGTCTTACTGCCCCATTTGCCGCTCAGGCCCTGGAGTTCGCCGGTTACCTGCGCAGCGGCGCGGGCACTTCAACGGGCAGTGGCAAACAGCAGTGCTTTCAGTTGCCGGGGGCGCAATCGAAATACCGTTTGGGGAATGAATGCGAGCAGTACGCCGAGCTCGAATTGCGCCAGGATGTGCTCACCCTTGATGACGGCTCGGTGCTTAGCGTCGATGCGATGGCGTCTCTCTACAACAAGTACGACCGTGCCCTGAGATTCCAGGGCGAAGACAATGGTTCGGCGCGCATGCCGCAGATGTATGCGCAGTGGTCCAACTTGCCCAGCCTCAATGGCGGCTCGCTGTGGGCGGGGCGGCGTTACTACAAACGTAACGACATCCACATCTCCGACTTCTACTACTGGAACCAGAGCGCCACGGGTGGCGGCGTCGAGGACGTATTGATCGGCGACCTCAAATACAGCTATGCCCTCTCGCGCAAGGACAACCTGTACCAGAAGGAATACGCCACCCGTCACGACTTCAACGTGGCGGGCTTCAAGACCAACCCTGGTGGTGAACTGGAGTTCGGCTTGAGCTACATCGACAAAGCAGGCGGTCGCGACGCCAATAGTGGCTGGGCGATCACGGCGCAGCATGTGCAAAAACCTTTCCTGGGTGGCAAGAACAAATTCGCCCTGCAGTATGGTGAAGGCCCTGGCACCGGCCTCGGTTATACCGGTGATACGAGACTGGACAAGAACAGCAAAAGCTACCGCGCCGTGGAGTTTTTCGACTGGCAGCTCACCCCGCGTTTCGGCGGGCAGGTCGAGGCGGTGTACCAGAAAGACATCCGTCCCGGCAGCCAGGACCAGACCTGGATGTCCATCGGCGTGCGCCCGGCGTATGCACTCAGCGAGCAATTCAAACTGGTCACCGAGCTGGGGCATGATCAGGTTGAGGCCACGGGTGGCACGCGCAAACTGAGCAAATTCACCTTCGCCCCGACCTGGTCGCCCAAAGGTCCGGAATTCTGGGCACGACCGGAGGTGCGCTTGTACTACACCTATGCAAGCTGGAACGAAGCGGCCAAGCGTGCGGCGAATGAGCTGGCGGCAGGTTCGGCGCTGTCCGACACCGGCGCCTACGGCACTGCACGGCATGGGTCGAACGTCGGTGTGCAGGTCGAATATTGGTGGAAGTGAATCCCTGCTGTACGCGGGATAAATGTGAGAGCGGGCTTGCTCGCGAAAGCGGTCCATCAGGCAACACAGGTATTGAATGCCCCACCGCATTCGTGAGCAGGCCCGCGCTGACACATTGATCGTCGTTCACCCGGGAATTTGCGTTCGCCCTATGATTTTTACAGAACAAACAGCAGGTGAAGTCATGACCACAACTCAACCCCTGGAACTGCTGGCGCCTTTGTCCGGTGTGCTGCTGGCGCTGGATCAGGTGCCCGACCCGGTGTTCGCCAGTCGCCTGATCGGCGACGGCCTATGCATCGACCCGACCTCGCAGACCCTCTGCGCGCCGTTGGCCGGGGTGATCAGCAATATCCAGGACAGTGGGCATGCCGTCAGCGTGACCGACGACAACGGCGTCCAGGTGCTGATGCATATCGGCCTGGACACCGTGAACCTGGCGGGCCAGGGCTTCACTCGATTGGTGCAGGAAGGCCAGCACGTGGCGGTCGGGCAACCGCTGATCGAATTCGATGCCGACTACGTGGCGCTCAATGCGCGTAGTTTGCTGACGCTGATGCTGGTCGTCAGCGGCGAGCCTTTCACGCTTTTGGCCGATGGCCAGGTGGAGGCAGGTCAGCCGCTGCTGCGGGTGTCACCTGCTCAAGCCGTTGACGAGGTTGTTGAGGAGGAGGGCGACGCACTGTTCTCCAAGCCGTTGACCTTGCCCAATGCCAACGGCCTGCACGCCCGCCCTGCGGCGGTGCTTGCCCAGGCGGCGAAGGGGTTCAAGGCGAGCATCTATTTGCACAAGCAAGTCCACAGCGCTAATGCCAAGTCGCTGGTGGCGATCATGGCGCTGCAAACCGTACAGGGCGATACCGTGCAAGTGAGCGCCGCCGGAGAGGATGCCGAGGCAGCGATCAAGACGCTGGTGAAGTTGTTGAATGAAGGCTGTGGTGAGACGGTCGATGCGACGGATGAGGTGACTGTCGAGGTGGCTGAGCCATTGGCTACAGCAGCGTCAGCGACATTGTTGCGAGGCGTTTGCGCGTCGCCGGGGTCGGCGTTTGGCCAAGTGGTGCAGGTGGCCGAGCCTGCACTGACAATTACCGAACAAGGCGCCGGCGAAGCGGTCGAGCGCGCAGCCCTGGAGCGGGGATTGCTGGCGGCAAGCGTCGCCCTGCAAACATTGCAAGACAATGCGGCAGGCAGTGCCCAGGTCGAGATTTTCCGCGCCCACCAGGAACTGCTCGAGGACCCGACATTGCTGGAACAGGCCCACGCTCTGCTGGCACAAGACAAGAGCGCTGCATTCGCCTGGAACAGCGCCACGGTCGCCACCGGTAAATTGTTCCAGGGCCTGGGCAGTGCCCTGCTCGCCGAACGTACGGCGGACCTCACCGATGTCGGCCGGCGTGTACTGAAATTGATCCTCGGCATTGAGGACCGCGCCTGGGATTTACCCGAACGCGCGATCCTGATCGCCGAACAACTGACCCCCTCGCAAACCGCCGGCCTGGACACGCATAAGGTGCTTGGCTTCGTCACCGTCGGCGGTGGCGCGACCAGTCACGTCGCCATTCTCGCGCGGGCTTTGGGCTTGCCGGCGATCTGTGGCGTGCCGGTGCAGGTACTGGCATTGGCCAACGGCAAGCAGGTACTGCTCGACGCTGACAAAGGCGAGTTGCACCTGGAGCCGAACCTGGCCGAAATCGAACAGTTGGAAACGGCGCGCCAGCAGCATGTGCACAGGCGTCAGCGTGACGTGGCACAGGCGACCCTGCCGGCCGTCACCCGCGACGGTCATCACGTCGAAGTCACGGCTAACGTCGCCTCGTTGCAGGAGGTGGAGCAATCCTTGACCCTGGGCGGTGAAGGCGTCGGCCTGCTGCGTTCGGAGTTTCTGTACCTGGACCGCAACCGCGCACCGAGTCCGCAGGAGCAAGCCGGCACCTATACCGCCATCGCCCGTGCCTTGGGCCCCGGGCGCAATCTGGTGGTGCGTACCCTGGATGTCGGTGGCGACAAACCGTTGGCCTATGTACCGATGGACAGCGAGGCCAATCCATTTCTCGGCTTGCGCGGTATTCGCCTGTGCCTGGAGCGCCCGCAGCTGTTGCGCGAACAGTTGCGCGCGATCCTCGCCAGTGCCGGCTTCGCACGCCTGCATATCATGTTGCCGATGGTCAGCCTGCTGTCGGAGTTGCACCTGGCCCGCGCGATTCTTCAGGAAGAAGCGCTGGCGCTCGGGCTCACCGAACTGCCAAAGCTGGGCATCATGATCGAAGTGCCGTCTGCCGCCTTGATGGCCGATGTGTTTGCACCGCATGTGGATTTCTTTTCCATCGGCACCAACGACTTGACTCAATACACCTTGGCCATGGACCGCGACCACCCACGCCTGGCCAGCCAGGCCGACAGCTTTCACCCCGCAGTGCTGCGTTTGATCGCCAGCACCGTCAAGGCCGCCCATGCCCATGGCAAGTGGGTGGGCGTGTGCGGCGCCTTGGCGTCTGAGACGCTGGCGGTGCCGATGTTGATCGGGCTGGGGGTGGATGAGTTGTCGGTCAGCGTGCCGTTGATCCCGACCATCAAGGCCACCGTGCGCGATCTGGACCTTGCCGACTGTCAGCTCATCGCCCGTCAGGTATTGGGCCTGGAAGAAGCCGCCCAGGTACGCGAAGCCCTGCGCCTGTTCCACGCGGCCACCGTTGAAACCTCACCTGTTGTGGAGCACTGAGTATGTTCGAGAAATTGCAGCGGGCGTTCTGGAAAGCCCTGACCCCGGATTTGATTGCCGAGACGGTGGTGGCGCCGACACAAAACCTGGTGTCTGACGATGTGCTGAGGGCCCTGGGTGGTGCACACAATCTCAACTCGCAACAGCGTGTTGCGCTGACACGGGTGCGGGTCCAGTTGAAGGATGCGGGGCAGTTGGATGAGACGGCGTTGAAGGCGGCGGGGGTGCCAGTGATGGTGTTGGCGGGCGGGGTGGTGCATCTGCTCACCGGGCTTTAGGGCGGGGGCAGAACACCCTGGGCGAGGTGGTTCCGCGGATTTGAAGAACCCTGTTTACAACGGCGGGGTTTCTTCCGGCGGCTTGGTCTTGTCGATGCCCGGTACGTGCAAGTTGCCCTCGACCACCTGGTTGCCTTCCAACTGCGGTTGGGTTACCCAGGTCAGGATGTCGTAGTAACGGCGGATGTTCGCCACAAAGTGCACGGGCTCACCGCCCCGGGCGTAGCCGTAGCGGGTCTTGCTGTACCACTGCTTCTGCGACAGGCGCGGCAGCATCTTTTTCACATCCAGCCATTTGTTCGGGTTCAGGCCTTCGCGCTTGGCCAGGGTGCGCGCATCCTCCAGGTGGCCCGTGCCGACGTTGTAGGCGGCGAGGGCGAACCAGGTGCGATCGGGTTCGGCGATGCTGTCGTCCAATTCATCCTTGATTTTCGCCAGGTATTTGGCACCGCCCATGATGCTTTGCTTGGCATCCAGCCGGTTCGACACGCCCATGGCCTGGGCGGTGTTCTGGGTCAGCATCATCAGGCCGCGCACACCGGTCTTGGAGGTGACGGCCGGTTGCCACATGGATTCCTGGTAGCCGATGGCTGCCAATAGTCGCCAGTCGACTTTTTCTTCCTTGGCGTAGCTGCGAAAGTGTTTCTCGTATTTGGGCAGGCGCTGCTGCAGGTGTTGCGCGAAGGTGTAGGCGCCGACATAGCCGAGCACATCGACATGCCCGTAATAGCGGTCTTTCAGGCGCTGCAGGGTGCCGTTCTTCTCGACCTTGTCCAGGTAACTGTTGATCTCGTTGAGCAGGCTGTTGTCATCACCTGCCGCCACGGCCCAGCTCTGGTTGCTGGCGTTGCCGAGGTCGAACGCCACGCGCACGTTGGGGAAGTACACCTGGTTCATCGCCACTTCGTTGGAGTCCACGAGGGTCAGGTCGATCTGGCCCTCGTCCACCATGCGTAGTAGGTCGACTACTTCAACGGCGTCGGATTCTTCGTATTCAATCGCAGGATTCTGCTTTTTAAGCGCCGCCAGTTGTTCGGCGTGGGTGCTGCCCTTGAGCACCATGATCTTCTTGCCGACCAGGTCTGCCGCGTTGGTCGGGCGCGACTGGCCGTTGCGGTAGATGATCTGCGGGGTCACTTCGAGGTAAGGATGGGAAAAACGTACCTGTTGCTGGCGCTGCTCGCTGCTGACCAGGCCGGCAGCGGCGAGGACCGGGCCTTTGGGTTTGCCCAACTGGCCGAACAGGTCGTCGAGATTGTCGGCGGTCTCGATTTCCAGCTTCACACCCAGTTCGTCGGCAAAGCGCTTGACCAGTTCGTACTCGAAACCGGTTTCACCGTTGCGGTCCTGGAAATAAGTCGCCGGGCTGTTGCGGGTAACCACCCGCAATACACCATCCTCCTTGATTCGCTCGAGCGTGCTGGGTTTATCAACACAGGCGCTGAGCAGCAGGAAGAGTCCGGTGACGAAGAGCCATTTGGCGCATCGCTGGCGCAAAGCAGTTGGGGAGAACATTGGCGCAGTATACGCAAACGGCCCTCGGCGCCATATCTCGACAGCGGGGGACTTGTCTGCTAGCGCCCGGAAAACCGGGCTGGACCCCGCAGAAACAAGGGTTGGCGAAGGTTTGTGACGGTTAAAATAACTGCGTGCACGCCTCTGCAAAACGCCCCGAGACCGTGCATTGCCTGCCAACTGACGTTCGGCAGCGGCCAGCCGTAGCGTTTCGGGTGCCGTTGGCGGCGGTTTACGCTAGAATGCACGGCCTCAAAGCACACCCCCTTCCCGAGGCTGTCCCGAAGATGTTGATCCTGCGCGGCGCTCCTGCCCTTTCTGCCTTTCGCCACAGCAAACTCCTTGAGCAACTGAGCCAGAAGGTTCCAGCTGTTACAGGCTTGTATGCTGAATTTGCTCACTTCGCCGACGTTACCGGCGTCTTGACCGCCGACGAACAGCAAGTGCTCGCACGCCTTCTGAAGTACGGCCCCAGCGTTCCCGTTCAAGAGCCGACCGGCCGCTTGTTCCTGGTCCTGCCACGGTTCGGCACCATCTCGCCCTGGTCGAGCAAGGCCAGCGATATCGCCCGTAACTGCGGCCTTTCGAGCATCCAGCGCCTGGAACGCGGTATCGCCTTCTACGTCGCCGGCCAGTTCAGCGATGCCGAAGCCGAGCTGATCGCCAGCAGCCTGCACGACCGCATGACCCAGATCATCGTCGGCCAGCTGGAACAGGCTGCCGGCCTGTTCAGCCACGCCGAACCCAAGCCGCTGACCGCGATCGACGTGATCGGTGGTGGTCGCGCCGCCCTCGAGAAGGCCAACACCGAACTGGGCCTGGCCCTGGCCGAAGACGAGATCGACTACCTGGTCAACGCCTTCAATGGCTTGAAGCGCAACCCGCACGACATCGAACTGATGATGTTCGCCCAGGCCAACTCCGAGCACTGCCGTCACAAGATCTTCAACGCCAGTTGGGACATCGACGGCGAAAGCCAGGAAAAAAGCCTGTTCGGCATGATCAAGAACACCTACGTGATGCACAGCGAAGGCGTTCTGTCGGCTTATAAGGACAATGCCTCGGTGATCGTCGGCTCTGTCGCCGGCCGTTTCTTCCCGGACCCTGAAACCCGCCAGTACGGCGCGGTGCAGGAGCCGGTGCACATCCTGATGAAGGTTGAAACCCACAACCACCCGACCGCGATTGCCCCGTTCCCGGGTGCAGCCACAGGTTCGGGCGGCGAGATCCGCGACGAAGGCGCCACCGGCCGTGGCGCCAAGCCAAAGGCGGGCCTCACCGGTTTCACCGTGTCCAACCTGCAGATCCCGGGCTTCGAACAGCCGTGGGAAGTGCCATACGGCAAGCCTGAGCGCATCGTCAACGCACTGGACATCATGATCGAAGGCCCGCTGGGCGGCGCGGCGTTCAACAATGAATTCGGGCGTCCGGCCCTGACCGGCTATTTCCGTACCTTCGAGCAATCCATCACCACCCCGCGTGGCGAGGAAGTGCGCGGTTACCACAAGCCGATCATGTTGGCCGGCGGCATGGGCAACATCCGTGAAGAACACGTCAAGAAAGGCGAGATCCTGGTCGGTTCCAAGCTGATCGTGCTCGGTGGCCCGGCGATGTTGATCGGCCTGGGCGGCGGCGCCGCTTCCTCCATGGCCACCGGCACCAGCTCGGCGGACCTGGACTTCGCTTCCGTACAGCGCGAAAACCCTGAGATGGAGCGCCGCTGCCAGGAAGTCATCGACCGTTGCTGGCAGTTGGGCGACAAGAACCCGATCAGCTTCATCCACGACGTGGGCGCTGGTGGTTTGTCCAACGCCTTCCCGGAACTGGTCAACGACGGCGACCGTGGTGGCCGTTTCGAATTGCGCAATATTCCAAATGACGAGCCGGGCATGGCCCCGCACGAAATCTGGAGCAACGAATCCCAGGAACGTTACGTGCTGGCCGTTGGCGCTGAAGACTTCGCGCGCTTCCAGGCCATCTGCGAGCGTGAGCGTTGCCCGTTCGCCGTGGTCGGTGAAGCCACTGCCGAGCCGCAGCTGACTGTGACGGACAGCCACTTCGGCAACAGCCCGGTGGACATGCCGCTGGAAGTGCTGCTGGGCAAAGCCCCGCGCATGCACCGCTCGGCCGTGCGTGAAACCGAGCTGGGCGATGACTTTGACCCAAGCCCCCTGGACCTGGCCGACAGCATCGAACGCGTGCTGCACCACCCGTCCGTGGCGAGCAAAAGCTTCCTGATTACCATCGGCGACCGCACCATCACTGGCCTGGTGGTCCGTGACCAAATGGTCGGCCCGTGGCAGGTTCCGGTGGCCGACGTTGCCGTCACCGCCACCAGTTTCGACGTGTACACCGGTGAAGCCATGGCCATGGGCGAGCGTACCCCGCTGGCCCTGCTGGATGCCCCGGCGTCGGGCCGCATGGCCATTGGTGAAACCCTCACCAACATCGCCGCGTCGCGCATCGGTAAATTGTCCGACATCAAGCTGTCGGCCAACTGGATGTCCGCCGCTGGTCACCCGGGCGAAGATGCGCGCCTGTACGACACCGTTAAAGCGGTCGGCATGGAGCTGTGCCCGGAGCTGGGTATCACCATTCCGGTGGGCAAGGACTCCATGTCCATGGCCACCCGTTGGAACGACAACGGCACTGACAAGAGCGTCACGTCGCCGCTGTCGTTGATCGTCACGGGTTTTGCACCGGTGACCGACATCCGCCAGACCCTGACCCCGCAGCTGCGCATGGACAAGGGCACCACCGATCTGATCCTGATCGACCTGGGCCGTGGCCAGAACCGCATGGGTGCATCCATCCTGGCGCAAACCCATGGCAAACTCGGCAAGCAGGCACCGGACGTCGATGACGCCGAAGACCTGAAAGCCTTCTTCGCCGTGATCCAGGGCCTCAATGCCGACGGCCACCTGCTGGCTTACCACGACCGCTCCGACGGCGGCCTGCTGACCACCGTTGTAGAGATGGCCTTTGCCGGTCACTGCGGTCTGAACATCGTGCTCGACAGCGTTGCCGAGGCGGCGGCCGAGATCAACGGCATCCTGTTCAACGAAGAATTGGGTGCAGTGATCCAGGTTCGCCAGGACGCTACCCCGGATGTACTCGCACAGTTCAGCGCCGCTGGCCTGGACGACTGTGTGGCGGTGATCGGCCAGCCGGTCAACAACGGCGAAATCAATATCTCCTTCGATGGCGACACCGTGTTTGCCGGCCAGCGCCGCTTGCTGCAACGCCAGTGGGCCGAGACCAGCTACCAGATCCAACGCCTGCGTGATAACGCCGACTGCGCCCAGCAGGAATTCGACGTGATCCTGGAGGAAGACAACCCGGGCCTGAGCACCAAGCTCAGCTTCGACGTCAACCAGGACATCGCCGCGCCTTACATCAAGAAAGGCATTCGCCCACAAGTGGCGGTACTGCGTGAGCAGGGCGTCAACGGCCAGGTGGAAATGGCGGCTGCGTTCGACCGTGCCGGCTTCAATGCGATCGACGTGCACATGAGCGACATCCTCGCCGGTCGCGTTGACCTCAACGAGTTCAAAGGCCTGGTGGCTTGCGGCGGTTTCTCCTACGGCGACGTGCTGGGTGCCGGTGAAGGCTGGGCCAAGTCGGCCTTGTTCAACAGCCGTGCCCGCGATGCGTTCCAGGGCTTCTTCGAACGCAACGACAGCTTCACCCTGGGCGTGTGCAACGGTTGCCAGATGATGTCCAACCTTCACGAACTGATCCCGGGCAGCGAGTTCTGGCCGCACTTTGTGCGCAACCGTTCCGAGCAGTTCGAAGCCCGTGTCGCCATGGTGCAGGTGCAGGAATCCAACTCGATCTTCCTTCAAGGCATGGCCGGTTCGCGCATGCCGATCGCCATCGCTCACGGTGAAGGCCATGCCGAGTTCGCCAGCGAAGAAGCCTTGCTCGAAGCCGACCTGTCCGGTTGCGTGGCCATGCGTTTCGTCGACAATCACGGCAAGGTCACCGAGGCCTACCCGGCCAACCCGAACGGCTCGCCGCGCGGGATCACCGGCCTCACCAGCCGTGACGGTCGCGTCACCATCATGATGCCGCACCCGGAGCGTGTATTCCGCGCCGTGCAGAACTCGTGGCGTCCGGAAGAGTGGAACGAAGACGGCGCCTGGATGCGCATGTTCCGCAACGCCCGCGTGTGGGTGAACTAAGGCTGTGTACAAGCTCGCCTTCTTTGTGCCCGCAAGCCACGTGGAGACGGTAAAAACCGCCGTCTTCGCCGCCGGTGGCGGGCGCATTGGCGACTACGACAGCTGCGCCTGGCAAGTGCTGGGCCAAGGCCAATTCCGCGCGTTGGACGGCAGCCAGCCGTTTCTCGGGCAGGTGGGCCAGGTTGAAGTGGTTGAAGAGTGGAAGGTTGAGCTGGTGGTGGCGGATGAGTTGATCGTGGCTGTTGTGGCTGCGCTCAAACTCAGCCACCCGTACGAAACGCCGGCGTATGAGGTGTGGCAGCTGGCGGACTTTTGATTCGCACGCTGCATAAACAAGAAACCCGCTGGGCCAGTCTGGTCAGCGGGTTTTTTGTTGGCGGTGAAATCCCATCGCCGATGCTTGATTTGGCTGTTGATATCGACGGCCCGTACCTTTTCCACTTGTCGGAATACTTCGCACACCTGTTAACTTTGACAGTTACGGCAGGCGTTCCAGTCATGTTTATTAGCCTTTCATCTAACGCAAAAGGAGAAGTGACATGTCAGTTTCTATCATCAGAGTCGCCGATGGGGGAACCGCTATCCCGAACCCCGGCACGACGCCTGCCAGATCGCTCAGAATTGTCGGAGAGTCAACTGTGGCCGATCAATACATCAAGATCACTGACGGTGTTGGCGGGCCCGTTCTAGTGATTTCCAAGGAACCTGTGAATGGTGGTTTTTCTCTTGAGGTCTCTAACCTGAAGGCAATGACTTACCATTTCGTGGCTTCGACGCGAGGTGACACTCATCATTCAGCGCCATGGGTGGTAACAGTAACGTAGTCATGACCACTGATCATTCCTACCCGTGTGGGTGGGAATGACCTGCGGTCGCCTGAAAGGCTAAGCTCTTGCGTTGACTACACGGCCACTGACCAAGCGCTCCAGTGCCTCACCCAATCCCGAAGCTTTGTCACCAATCAGCAAGTGCCAGATACCGCTATCGAGTTGGCTCACGCCTTGGCAACCCAGCGCAGTCAGGTCCGCTTCCGACAACACTGAATCATCCCCCAACTCCACCCGCAACCGCGTCATCGCCACCGCTTCCAACTGCCGCACATTGGCCCGGCCACCCAACGCATTCAGCCATTTCTCGGCTTCCTGCACGTTCACTGTCACCGGTTTATCCACAGGCGAAACCTTCGCCGGCACGCTGGCAGCAAACGAAGGCATGGCCAACCGAATCTCATCGGCGATGCTGTCGGCCATCGGGCCAACTACCACCTGCAGACTCCCGCCATTCCCCGGCCGCACGACAGCCATGGCGCCCAGTGCTTTGAGTTGCGCATCCACCGCCTTGTTGCGATCCACCATGTCCAGCCGCAGGCGCGTGGTGCAGGCGCCGACGCTCAGCAGGTTCTCTGCGCCGCCCAAGGCCTGGATGTAAGCCGTAGCGCGTTGGTTGTCATTCATCGCTTCGGCCTGCGCCACCTGGATATCTTCACGCCCGGGGGTTTTCAGGTTGAAGCGGCGGATGCAGTAGTTGAACACGCTGTAGTAGACCACCGCGTAAGCCAGCCCAACCGGGAATACCAGCCAGCCATTGGTGGATTTGCCCCAACCCAGCACCATGTCGATAAACCCACCGGAGAAGGTAAAGCCCAGGTGAATGTTCAACATATTGGTGACGGCCATCGACAGGCCAGTCAGTACGGCGTGTATCAGGTACAGGAATGGCGCGAGGAACATGAACGCGAACTCAATCGGCTCGGTCACTCCAGTCAGGAACGAAGTCAGTGCCATCGACAGGAAAATCCCGCCCATGACCTTACGGCGTTCCGGCAGTGCGTTGCGGTACATCGCCAGGCACGCGGCAGGCAGGCCGAACAGCATCACCGGGAACATGCCGGTCATGAACTGGCCGCCTTTGGGGTCGCCGGCGAAATAACGGGTGAGGTCGCCGGTCACGACCGCGCCGGTGGCCGGGTCGGTAAAGCTGCCGAACACGAACCACGCCATATTGTTGAGGATATGGTGCAGGCCGGTGACGATCAGCAGGCGGTTGAGCACGCCGAAGACGAACGCGCCGAAGCTGCCGCTTTCCATCAGCAGCACGCCAAAACTGTTGATGCCATGCTGGATCGGCGGCCAGATCAATCCAAAGATGACACCCAGCCCGACCGCACTGAACCCGGTCACAATCGGCACAAAGCGTCGCCCGCCGAAAAACGCGAGGTACTCCGGCAGCTTGATGTCCTTGAAACGGTTGTACAGCCCGCCGGCCATCAGACCGCTGGCGATCCCGGCGAGCATGCCCATGTTGATGCTGGTGTCCATCACCTTGAGGGTGGAGATCATCACCAGGTAACCAATCGCGCCGGCCAGGCCCGCCGTGCCATTGTTGTCACGGGCAAAGCCTACCGCGATGCCGATGGCGAAGATCAGCGCCAGGTTGGCGAATATCGCCTGACCGGCGTCGTGCATCACCGCAATATTCAAAAGATCGGTGTCGCCCAGGCGCAGCAAGAGGCCGGCAATCGGCAAGATCGCAATCGGCAGCATCAATGCGCGGCCCAGGCGTTGCAGGCCTTCGATAAAGTGTTGGTACATGGCGTGTCTCCTTTTTTCTTGTTGTTGTCAGCTCAGCGGCCAGTGGTGTTGACAGGCTTGGCGAACCGCCCTGGCGCTGCTCAGATCGAGCAGGCCCTGGCTCAGTTGCCGGCATTGCGCCGCGTCCAGATGCCGGACGCGGTCCTTGATTTCTCCGATCTGCAGCGGGCTCACCGACAGCTCGCTGACGCCCAGGCCGACCAATACCGGCGTGGCCAGCGGGTCGGAGGCGAGGGCACCACACACGCCAACCCAACGCCCATGTTTGGCCGCGCCGGCGCAGGTCTGGGCGATCAATCGCAGCAGGGCCGGATGCAGGGCGTCGACCCGGGCGGCAAGGCCGGCGTGGTCGCGGTCCATGGCCAGGGTGTATTGGGACAGGTCGTTGGTGCCGATGGACAGGAAGTCCGCATGCTCGGCCAGTTGTTCGGCCATCAGCGCGGCGGCCGGCACTTCGATCATCACGCCCAGTTCCGGGCGCAAGGTCAGTTCCAACGCTGTGCATAACTCATCGAGGCGCCGGCGGATCTGCAGCAGTTCGTCGACTTCGCTGACCATTGGCAGCAGGATGCGGCAGCGCTCCAGCGGGCTGACTTGCAGCAGGGCACGCAGTTGCTGGTCGAGCAGTTCCGGGCGCACCTGCGCCATGCGGATGCCGCGCAGGCCCAACACCGGATTGGCTTCGGCAGGCAGCGGCAGGTAATCGAGCTGCTTGTCGCCGCCCACGTCGATGGTGCGGATGATCACCGATTTATCGCCCATGGCATCCAGCACGGCTTGATAGGCCTGGCGTTGTTCCTGCTCATCCGGCGCGGTACGGCGGTCGACGAAGAGGAACTCGGTGCGCAGCAGGCCGACGCCGTCGGCGCCGTTTTCAAAGGCCACCTGGGCCTCGGCGCTGGAAGCGACATTGGCCGCAATTTCAATGCGCACGCCATCGGTGGTGCGCGCAGGCTCCCGGGCCTGGGCCTGTTGCTGCTGGCGACGTGCCTTTTGTGCGTCGCGAAGCTGGTGCACTTCGGCGTGGCGCGCTTCGCTGGGCGCCAGTTCCAGGCGGCCGTTGGCGGCGTCGAGTACGACGCGTTGGCCTTGAGGCACGTCGAGTACTTCGCTGCCCAGTGCAACCACACAAGGCAGGCCTTTGCCACGGGCCAGAATGGCCACGTGGGAGGTGGCGCCGCCTTCGGCCATGCAGATGCCGACGGCGTTCTGCGCACTCAATTGCAGCAGGTCGGAGGGGGTCAGTTCATGGGCGCTGACAATCGCGCCGGCGGGCAGTTCGAAATGCCAGGCTTCGCCCAGCAGCGCACGCAGCACGCGTTGCTGCAAATCCCGCAGGTCGTTGGCGCGCTCGGCAAACAACGGCTTGCCCAGGGCCAGCAGCACGGCGCACTGCGCCTGGATTGCGTCGCGCCAGGCGTGGGTGGCGGCACTGCCGTGTTCGATGGCGCGGGTGGCGGCTTCCAGCAGGGCCGGGTCTTCGAGCAGGGCGAGGTGGGCGGCGAAGATGTCTTCTTCTTCGATGTTCTTGCGCTGGCGGGCATGGTCCAGAGTGCCGCGGATTTCAACGCGTACCTGTTCCAGCGCGGCGTCCAGCCGACGCAATTGTTCGTCGGTGCTGTGGTTGCCGGGGTCTTGCGGCAGCTCGATGCCGGCCAGACGGAACAACGGCCCACAGACCAGGCCCGGCGCTGCGCACACACCTTGCAGTACGCCGGCTTCGGTGTTTGCCCGACGGGGCGTGGCGACGGCCGGCGCGTGGTGTGCCTCTTTAACGCTGGCGGACAGCGCGGCGACCAACGCCTGCACGGCCGCCTCGGCGTCTTTGCCACGACAGATCACCCTGACCTCATCACCTTCGCCGATGCCCAGCCCCAATAAGCCGATCAGGCTGTCGCACGCGGCGTACTTCTCGCCGAAGTGCAGATGGGCCGTGCTGCTGAAACCCTGCGCGGTCTTACGGATCAATGCGGCGGGGCGGGCATGCAAACCGCCACGGTGAGTAATGCGCACGCTGGCGCCGGCCTCCAGGACGGAGTTATCCACAGCCGTTTCAGCCGCTGTCGTCGAGCGCGCTGTGATCTGCAACAGCGGCTGGCCGACTTCGACCTTTTGCCCCGCGACAGCGCGTAATTCAAAGCGCTCGCCATTGGTCAGAATGATCAGGCTGACCAGGCTTTTGCACTGGCGCGCAATGCGGTCCAGATCAAACTGCACCAGTGCCTGGCCCTGCTTCACCCGTGCGCCGTTCTCGACCAACAGCGCAAAGCCTTCGCCGTTGAGTTCTACCGTGTCGATGCCCACATGCATCAAGACTTCGGCGCCATTCTCGGCGCGGATCGTCAGTGCATGCCCGGTGCGGGCCACATGGATGATCACCCCGTCACACGGCGCGTGCAGGCAATCGTTCAGCGGGTCGATGGCAATCCCATCGCCCATGGCGTGGCTGGCGAACACTTCGTCGGGAACGTTGCCCAGGGTCAGTACCGGCCCGCTGAGGGGGGCGCTGAGGGTCAATGCATTATTGTTGTTGGACATGGGCACGGTACTCATCAGGAAAACGCTGCAAACCACTCAGTGAGTGCGGGTGACTTTGCTCAAGTGACGCGGCTGGTCCGGGTCCATGCCCCGGGCAACCGCCAGGCCTGCGGCCATCACGTAAAAGCTCTGGATCGCCAGGATCGGGTCCAGGCTCGGGTGTTCGGCGCGGCTCAGGGTCAGGTCGCGTTCGGCAATATCGTCCGGCGCGGCCAGCAGCACACGGGCGCCGCGCTGGCGCATATCGGCGGCCAGGCTCAGCAGGCCGGCCTGTTCGGCTCCACGTGGGGCGAACACCAGCAAGGGGTAGTTCTTGTCGATCAAGGCCATCGGCCCGTGGCGTACTTCGGCGCTGCTGAAGGCTTCGGCCTGGATCGCCGAGGTTTCCTTGAGCTTGAGCGCGGATTCCTGGGCGATGGCAAACCCTGCGCCACGGCCGATCACCATCAGTTGCCGGCAGTCGCGCAGGGCGTCGATAGCCAGGCGCCAATCCTGCTGGGCGGCTGCACGCAGTTCGCCAGGCAAGGCGCGGCAGGCTTGCAGCAGGTCGTCTTCCTGGTTCCAGTGGCCGATCAGCAACGCGCTGGCACTCAATGTGGCGATAAAACTCTTAGTGGCGGCAACGCTTTGTTCCGGCCCGGCGCACAGCGGCAGATGGAATTCGCAGGCGGCTTCCAGCGGCGAGCCTTCGGCGTTGACCAGCGAGATGCTCAGGGCTCCGCGTTTGCGCAGCAGGCGCAGGCTGTTGACCAAGTCCGGGCTCTGACCGGATTGAGAAAAACCGAACGCCACCTGGCCGCTGACTTTCAACGGTGCCTGCAACAGGGTCACCACCGACATCGGCAACGAGGCCACCGGGATGCCCACGTGCTGCATAGTCAAGTACGCAAAGTAACTGGCGGCGTGGTCCGAGCTGCCACGGGCGATGGTCATCGCCACTTGTGGCGGCTGGCGGCGCAGGCGGCCGGCGACTTCTTCGAGCAGCGGGTCCAGGCGTTGCAGTTGTGCCGCAACGGCGTCGCACGAGGCCAGTGCCTCTTCAAGCATTTTTGAAGTCAATGGTTTCTCCTTCGACCATTACGTCGGTCAGATGCAGGGAGCGGTCCAGGCGCACGCAGTCGGCAAAACTGCCGGGTTGCAGGCGCCCGCGTTCTTCGATACCCAGGTAGTCCGCAGGAAACTGCGACAGGCGTTGTGAGGCTTCGCTGATAGGCAGGCCGATTTTGACCAGGTTGCGCAGCGCCTGATCCATGGTCAGGGTGCTGCCGGCGAGGGTGCCGTCGGCCAGGCGCACGCCGCCCAGGCATTTGGTCACGGTGTGGCTGCCCAGCTTGTATTCGCCGTCGGGCATACCGGCGGCGGCGGTGGAGTCGGTGACGCAGTAAAGGCATGGGATTGCACGCAGGGCCACGCGCATCGCGCCGGGGTGGACGTGCAGCAGATCCGGGATCAATTCGGCGTACTTGGCGTGAGCCAGCGCGGCGCCGACGATGCCCGGCTCGCGGTGATGCAGCGGGCTCATCGCGTTGTACAAATGAGTGAAGCTGGTGGCCCCGGCGGCGAGGGCGGCGACGCCTTCTTCGTAGCTGCCCAGGGTGTGGCCGATTTGCATGCGCACGCCGCGCTCGCTGAGTGCGCGGATCAGGGTGTCATGCCCGGCGATCTCCGGGGCGATGGTGATCACGCGGATCGGCGCCAGGCGCAGGTAGGCTTCCACTTCGGCCATCAGTGCGGTGTGGGCAAAGTTGGGTTGGGCGCCGAGTTTTCCCGGATTGATGTAGGGGCCTTCCAGATGCACGCCGAGCACTCGGGCGGCCCCCGCAGGACGCTGCTCACAGAACGTGCCGAGCTGGCCGAGCACACGGGAGATTTCGTCTACCGGCGCAGTCATGGTGGTGGCCAGCAGCGAGGTCGTACCAAATCGCACGTGGGTGCGGGTGATGGTCTCGAAGGCATCGCTGCCTTCCATGATGTCCGCGCCGCCGCCGCCGTGTACGTGCAGGTCGATAAAGCCCGGTAACAGGTAGGGCGACGCGTTTTGCGCCGGGTCGCATGGTGTGCCTTCGATGGCGACTACCTTGCCGTGTTCGTGCACCAGGCGGCCGCGAATCCAGCCGCTGGGCGTAAGGATGTTGTCTTCGGACATGGGCAGTTCTCTAAGGCCGCAACTCGGCGGCAAAGTCATACCTGCGCAGCTCTGCTACGAAGTCGTAGTAGTCGTTGCGGCAATAGGTGTCGGTGATTTCAATCGGGGTGTTGTCGGCGGTGTAGCCGACCCGAGTCATCAGCAGCATGGCGGTGCCAGGGGCAATGCCCACCAGCTTGGCGAACTCGTCGGAAGCGTTGATCGCCTGGATATGTTGCAGGGCGCGCACGATGGGTTTGCCGATGCCTTCGAGGTATTCGTACAGCGAATTGCCGATAGCCTGCGGATTCGGCAGTACCGTCGCGGGCATGGCGGTCATTTCAATCGCCATCACGGTGTCATCGGCTTTGCGCAAACGCTTGAGGCGCGCCACTTTGTCGGTGGGCGACAGCGCCAGGCGGATCAGCTCTTCGTGGGTTGGCGGGGTGATTTCACGCTCCAGCCATTGGGAGCTGGGCACAAACCCCTTGAGCCTTAACATCTCGCTGAAGCCCGACAGGCGTGACAGCGGCTGTTCCAGGCGCGGGGTGATAAAGGTGCCGGAACCCTGGCTGCGGCGGATCAGGCCCTGGGCCAGCAGCACTTCCAGGGCTTTACGGGCGGTGACCCGCGAGATGCCCAGTTGTTCGCTGAGGACGCGTTCCGACGGCAGCGCCTGTTCGGATTTCCACTGGCCGGCATGGATCGCCGCTTCCAGGTTGCGCGCCAATTGCAGGTACAACGGCGTGGATTGTTTGTCGTCGGGGCGCAGGGTCAGGATGGCGTTCATCTGTCAGGTGTCCGATGCGGTTATTGGAGTGTTGTCGCCCGGTATTGGCCGGAAATTAATACCACTTAAATACCATGTCAATGCAGCCAAAACGGTGCGAACGCTGGTTTTAGGGGTAAATAATGGTGCTTGGTATCAAGTGGTATTAGAGAGGTCTTTATCGCGCGCAGAACAGCGCAGCCCGGCGCGGTGAACTGGTATTCACCGGCAGGCGCCGCCAGGGGCAGGAGTTTTTTTCGAATTATTTTACGAACGGTGCGGGATTACGGACGAATCTCGATCAGGGTGCCGTCTTTGACCAGGTTCCAGACTTCGCGCATGTCCACGTTGCGCATGCCGATGCAACCGTCGGTCCAGTCCAGGGTGTGGAACAACTGCTCCGGGTAATCCGCACTGTCGGGGGTACCGTGGATCATGATCATGCTGCCCGGTTTTACCCCTTCACGGCGGGCGCGGGCGGCGTCGCTGATATTAGGGTAGGAAATGTGCATCGACAGGTTGAATCGGTCGCTGGTCTTGCGCCAGTCGATCCAGTAGAGGCCTTCCGGTGTGCGGCGGTCGCCCTCGATCAGCTTGGCCCCCTTGGGGTTGCGGCCCAGGGAAATGCGATAGGTCTTGAGAGGCTTGCCGTCATTGATCAACTGCAACTGACGGGCGGACTTGAGCACCAGGATTTTTTCGACTGGCTTGCCGCCGATGATTTCCACCGTGGAGGCCGAAGACAACGTAGCGAATGACAGGCAGAAAACAGCGAGCAACCAACGCATTGAAACGGTTTCCCTTGTAGAAAAATGCTGCCTTGAGTGTTATTTGGCCGATGGCATCATGGGCGGCACCGACTCGCTGCGCACCGGGAACATTTGCTGCCGGCGGTCGGCGAAGAAGCATTCTAAGGTACGCCCGACCGTGCGGAAAGCCAGCTCTGACCAAGGGATGTCGGCTTCATCGAACAGCTTCACCTCAAGGCTCTCGGGGCCTGCGGCAAAGTCCAGGTCGAGCAGCTCGGCGCGGTAGAAAATATGCACCTGGCTGATGTGCGGCACATCGATCAGGGTATAGATGCTCAGGTTGCGTACACGGGCGCAGGCTTCCTCGAGCGTTTCACGCGTGGCCGCCTGCTCCACGGTCTCGCCGTTCTCCATGAAGCCTGCGGGCAGCGTCCAGTAACCCAGGCGTGGCTCGATGGCGCGGCGGCACAGCAACACTTTATCGCCCCACACCGGCACCGTGCCGGCGACGATATTGGGGTTCTGATAGTGAATGGTCGAGCAGTGGTCGCACACATAACGCAGGCGGCCGTCGCCTTCGGGAATGCGCTGGGTAACCGGTTTACCGCACTGGCTGCAGAAGTTCATGCTGGGGTTCCTGGAGAGTGAGCCTATCTTGGCTTGGCGGGCAGGGCCCTGCAAGTTGTCGTTTCGCGACATGCTGCGGGTTTTGGGGTTGGGTGCCTGCCTGCTTTGGTGCATGATGCAAGGTAGCCAACAGACCGAGATGACTCATGCTGGACGAGCTACTTCGCCGGGTAAGCAACCACACCCCTCACACATTGGAGACTGACGGGCGTTTCCCCGAGGCCGCCGTGCTGGTGCCGATTACCCGCAGTGACGAACCCGAGCTGATCCTGACCTTGCGCGCCAGCGGCCTGTCGACCCACGGTGGCGAAGTGGCCTTTCCCGGCGGGCGCCGCGACCCCGAAGATCCCGACCTGATCTTTACCGCATTGCGCGAAGCCGAAGAGGAAATCGGCCTGCCCCCCGGGCTGGTGGAAGTGATCGGGCCGTTGAGCCCATTGATTTCCCTGCATGGCATCCGGGTCACGCCCTATGTCGGTGTGATCCCGGATTACGTCGAATACCTGGCCAACGACGCCGAGATTGCCGCGGTCTTCAGCGTGCCCCTGGAGTTTTTCCGCCAGGACCCGCGCGAACACACCCATCGAATCGATTACCAGGGGCGCAGTTGGTATGTGCCCAGCTATCGGTTTGGCGAATACAAGATCTGGGGCCTGACGGCGATCATGATTGTCGAGCTGATCAACCTGTTGTATGACGACGCCAAGATCAGCCTGCATCAGCCGCCCAAGAGCTTCATCAACACCTGAGCCACCGCTTGAGTGGCAATGCCGTGAGGACACACCATGAAATATCGCCTGGGCGAAGCCCGCGTCGAGACGCATCCACACAGTTGGGTGGCGCCGAATGCCACGCTGGTGGGCAAGGTCAAGCTGGAGGAGGGCGCCAATGTGTGGTTCAACGCGGTATTGCGTGGCGACAACGAACTGATCCTGATCGGCAAAAACAGCAACGTACAAGACGGCAGTGTGATGCATACCGACATGGGCTACCCGCTGACCCTGGGCACCGGCGTGACCATTGGGCACAACGCCATGCTGCATGGCTGCACCGTCGACGACTACAGCCTGATCGGAATCAACGCGGTGATCCTGAACGGAGCGAAGATCGGCAAGCACTGCATCATCGGCGCCAACTCGCTGATCGGTGAGGGCAAGGAAATTCCCGACGGTTCGCTGGTGATGGGCTCGCCGGGCAAAGTGGTGCGTGAACTGACCGAGGCACAGAAACGCATGCTCGAAGCTAGTGCCGCGCACTATGTGCATAACTCGCAGCGCTATGCGCGTGACCTGGCCGAGCAGGAAGAATGAACCCGATAGAACGCCCCGTCGCCTCGCCGTGCGTAAGCATTTGTGCACTGGATGATGACGACATCTGCACCGGTTGCCAGCGCACCGTGGATGAGATTACGCGCTGGAGCCGCATGGACAATGCCGAGCGCCGGGCGGTGCTGGGGTTATGCCATGAGCGGGCGGTGGCCAGTGGGTTGGTGTGGATGATGCCTGGTAAGTCCGGCGCCTGACAGCTGCCCTCCTGTAGGAGTGAGCTTGCTCGCGAAAAACGCGAGGACACTGCGTATAGTCTGGTCCCCCGTGTAATCGTTAACGTTTTCGCGAGCAAGCTCGCTCCTACAGGTTTTCTGTCCCATGCTCTTCCTGATTGCCTACATCAGCAGCGTCGTGCTGATCAACTTCGCCTTCTCCACTGCCCCGCACCTGGATGTCATCTGGTCCGCCTGGGGGGGCCTGGTGTTTATCCTGCGGGACATGGTGCAGACCCGCTTCGGGCATGGCGCGATTGTCGCCATGCTGGCGGCGCTGGTCTTGTCGTATGTCACGTCCGACCCGGCGATTGCCATGGCCAGTGCCACGGCGTTCGCGGTGTCCGAATGTATCGACTGGCTGGTGTTCAGCATCACCAGGCGCCCACTCCATGATCGCCTGTGGATAAGTTCGGCGCTGAGCATTCCTCTCGATACCTTTATTTTTTTCGGCCTGATCGGTGCGCTCACGCCGGCGGTGGCCGGTACGGCGTTGGTGTCGAAATTTGCCGGGGTCACGGTGGTGTGGCTGATCATGGCGTGGCGTATGCGCAAACGTGCCGTCGCCAACTGAGGCCAATTTTTACAGTTCATGTAAAATGCCGGCCTTTCTCCCCCCATGATCCGCTCCCCTGAGGACCTGAGATGACCCGAATCGGAACTCCATTGTCGCCAACCGCGACCCGCGTTTTGCTGTGTGGCTGCGGTGAGCTGGGCAAGGAAGTGGTGATCGAACTGCAACGCCTGGGCGTTGAAGTGATTGCCGTGGATCGCTACGCCAACGCGCCGGCCATGCAGGTCGCCCATCGCAGCCATGTGATCAACATGCTCGACGGCGCCGCCCTGCGCGCAGTGATCGAGGCCGAGAAACCGCACTTCATCGTGCCGGAAATCGAAGCCATCGCCACCGCTACCCTGGTAGAACTGGAGGCCGAGGGCTTCACCGTGATCCCGACTGCGCGTGCCACCTCGCTGACCATGAACCGCGAAGGCATCCGTCGCCTGGCCGCCGAAGAACTGGACCTGCCGACCTCGCCGTACCACTTCGCCGACACCTTCGAAGACTACAGCAAGGCCGTACAGGACCTGGGCTTCCCCTGCGTGGTCAAGCCGGTGATGAGCTCGTCGGGCAAAGGCCAGAGCCTGCTGCGCAGCACCGACGACGTGCAGAAAGCCTGGGACTACGCTCAGGAGGGCGGGCGTGCCGGTAAAGGCCGTGTGATCATCGAAGGCTTTATCGACTTCGACTACGAAATCACCCTGCTGACCGTGCGCCACATCGGCGGCACGACCTTCTGCGCGCCGGTTGGCCATCGCCAGGAGAAGGGCGATTACCAGGAATCCTGGCAGCCGCAAGCCATGAGCCCGATTGCCCTGGCGGAGTCCGAGCGCGTTGCCAAGGCGGTGACCGAGGCCCTGGGTGGCCGTGGCCTGTTTGGCGTGGAGTTGTTCATCAAGGGTGACCAGGTGTGGTTCAGCGAAGTGTCGCCGCGCCCTCATGACACTGGCCTGGTGACCCTGATTTCCCAGGACTTGTCGCAGTTCGCGCTGCATGCTCGCGCCATCCTGGGCCTGCCGATCCCGTTGATCCGTCAGTTCGGGCCTTCGGCTTCGGCGGTGATCCTGGTGGAAGGGCAGTCGACTCAGACTGCGTTCGCTAACCTGGGCGCGGCATTGAGTGAGCCTGACACGGCGTTGCGGCTGTTTGGCAAGCCCGAGGTGAATGGTCAGCGCCGCATGGGTGTGGCGCTGGCGCGGGACGAGTCGATTGAAGCTGCCCGGGCGAAAGCGACCCGCGCTTCCCAAGCGGTTGTTGTAGAGCTGTAACCCATCCCCTGTAGGAGCGAGCTTGCTCGCGAAGGTATTTCAGGCGCATCGCTGCGTCGGATGTACCTTCTTCGCGAGCAAGCTCGCTCCTACAGGGCGATTCGCGCTAATCAGTCGACGCGATTCAAGTCGTTGTCCCGCGTCTCTTTCAGGCACAGCACAGCAATCAAGCTGAGCAACGCTGCCGCCGACACATACCCGCCGACATAACTCAGCCCGCCCATCGCCACCAGCTTGGTCGCGAAAAACGGTGCAGCCGATGCTCCTACAATCCCACCCAGGTTATATGCCGCCGAAGCGCCGGTATAACGCACGCGGGTCGGGAACAGTTCCGGTAACAGTGCGCCCATCGGTGCGAAGGTCACGCCCATCAAAAACAGCTCCAGCGCCAGGAACAGCGCCACGCCCCAGGTTGAGCCGTGGGTCAGCAGCGGCTCCATGGTGAAACCCGACAAAATGGCCAGGATCGCCCCGACGATCAGTACCGGCTTGCGACCATATCGGTCACTGGCCAGGGCCGCCAGCGGCGTCGCCAACCCCATGAACAACACGGCAAAGCACAGCAGGCCGAGGAACGTCTCGCGGCTGTAGCCCAGTGTCGATACGCCGTAGCTCAGGGAAAATGCGGTGGTGATATAGAACAGTGCATAGCACACCACCATCGACGCGGCGCCCAGCAGTGCGGGTGCCCAATGCTGGCTGAACAATTCCACCAGCGGTACTTTCACCGGGGCTTCTTTGGCCACGGCATTGGCGAACACCGGGGTCTCGTGCAGTTTCAACCGTGCATACAGGCCGACCATCACCAGCGCGGCGCTGAGGATGAAAGGGATGCGCCAGCCCCAACTGCGAAATTGCTCGTCGCTCAGGCTCATGGCCAGGATCAGGAATAAGCCATTGGCTGCCAGAAAGCCAATCGAAGGCCCAAGTTGCGGGAACATGCCGAACCAGGCGCGTTTGCCTTTCGGCGCATTCTCGGTGGCCAGCAACGCTGCGCCACCCCATTCGCCGCCCAGGCCAAGGCCCTGGCCGAAACGCAGCACGCACAACAGGATAGGCGCCCAGGCCCCGATACTGTCATAACCGGGCAGCAAGCCGATCAGCGTGGTGCACACGCCCATCAGCAGCAAGGAGGCGACCAGCGTGGATTTGCGGCCGATGCGGTCTCCAAAGTGGCCAAACAGCGCCGAACCCAGTGGGCGGGCAATAAAAGCGATACCGAAGGTCAGAAACGACGCCAGCATCTGGGCGGTGCCGGAGGTCTGCGGGAAGAACACCGGGCCGATCACCAGCGCCGCGGCGGTGGCATAGATGTAGAAATCGTAGAATTCGATAGCGGTGCCGACGATGCTCGCCGTGGCGACCCGTGCGGTCGAGTTGCTCGGGGCGGCGGTCGCGGCCTCGTTGTAAGTGGTGCTCATGGCAGTATCCCTGACAGTCATTGCGCGTTTGGACGCGGATTTTTATTGGTCGAACACCCAGGGTTCAGGGCAGTGCGCGGGGCGGCTCGGGATGGGAGCAAACACCGGTCAGACAGGATGGTGCGGTGCCTGGACGCGCTCAGTGCGGGTAGCACGCGGTCGGGCGAGGCTTGGATAAGCCGCCCGATTATAGGAAGGGGTTTGAACATACAACAAGTGGGCTGGCACGAGGCACATCAAAACGTGGGAGCGGGCTTGCTCCCAGGTTATGCGGCGACCGGCACCCGGCTGGTGTGCCAGATCAGCACTTTGCTGACGCGGTTGTCCTCGGTCTCGAGGATTTCCAGGCGATAACGGCCGATTTTCAGGCATACGGCGCAATCGGGAATGGTCTCCAGCGCTTCGGTCACCAGCCCGTTGAGGGTCTTGGGGCCGTCGCTGGGCAGGTGCCAGCCCAGGCTTTTGTTCAGCTCACGGATCGAAGCGGCGCCGTCGATGATGTAGCGGCCGTCCGTTTGGGCTTCGATGTGCGGGTTGTCCACACTTTGCTCGCTTTCGAATTCGCCGACGATTTCTTCGAGGATATCTTCCAGGGTGACGATGCCCAGCACTTCGCCGTATTCGTCCACCACCATGCCCAGGCGGCGTTGCTGTTTGTGGAAGTTCAGCAGTTGCAACTGCAGGGGCGTGCTTTCCGGGACGAAGTAAGGTTCGTGGCAGGCAGCGAGCAAGGCTTCTTTGGTCAGGCTGGCGTCGGGCAGCAGGTGCTGGATCTGCCGCGTGTTGAGCACCGCTTCGACCTGGTTGATATCGCTGTGGAACACCGGCAGGCGCGTGCGCTGGGAGGTGCGCAGCTGTTCGATGATCTCTTCGGTGGAGTCATCGAGGTTGATGCCATCCACCTCGCTGCGTGGCACCAGGATGTCGTTGACCGTGATGTTGTCCAGCGCGTGGATACCGGGCAAGCCCGGTGTACGGCTTTCGCCTGCCTCAGGTTCCGGCTCGTCGTCATGCTCGGGCAGCGGCTCGTCGCTCTTTTTTACCACGCCGGATTTACGCGCGAAGGGGCGCAGCAGTAACAAGCTGATGCCGTTGAGCAGCCAGGCCAGGGGGTAGAGGATTTTCAGGGGAACGCCCAGCAGTGTATTGCCGAACCCCAATACGGCTTGCGGGTGACGGGTGGCCAGGGCACGGGGCAGGTAGTCGGCGAGGATCAGTAACAGGGCGCAGGAAATCAGCCAGCCGAGCCAGGGGCCGTTCTGCGCCCAGGCATAGATGGCGAGCACGGTGCAAAGAATCACCACGGCAGCGCGGCACAGGCTGTTGCACAGGATCAGGCTGTTACGCGGGAAGCTCAGGCGGGCAGCGGCCTTGTCGCCCTGGCGTGTACCGGGGCGCAGGGCCAGCAGGTGCTGTTGTGCGGCTTCGATGGCGGTAAACAGCGCCGCCCATAGAATCAGCAGGGCGATTACTGCGAGCATCGGCCCCAGGGGCAAGTTGTCCATTTTTGCTGCCCGTCAGATATGCAGGATGTATTCGCGAACCAGCTTGCTGCCGAAATAGGCCAGCATCAGCAGGCAGAAACCGGCCAGGGTCCAGCGGATTGCCTTGTGCCCGCGCCAGCCGAGACGGTTGCGTCCCCACAGCAGCACGCTGAACACCACCCAGGCCAGGCAGGCCAGCAGGGTTTTGTGCACCAGGTGCTGGGCAAACAGGTTTTCGACGAACAGCCAGCCGGAAATCAGCGACAGCGACAGCAGCGTCCAGCCGGCCCACAGGAAGCCGAACAGCAGGCTTTCCATGGTTTGCAGCGGCGGGAAGTTCTTGATCAGCCCGGACGGGTGTTTGTTTTTCAACTGGTGGTCCTGCAGCAGCAGGAGCAGGGCTTGGAACACCGCAATGGTGAACATGCCGTAGGCCAGGATCGACAACAGGATATGCGCCAGGATGCCAGGCTCTTCATCAATGACCTGCACGGTGCCGGTCGGCGTGAAGTGCGCCAGCAGTACGGTCAATATTCCCAGCGGGAATAGCAGCACCAGCAGGTTCTCTACCGGAATGCGGTAGCACGCCAGCAGGGTCAGCGCGATGACGGCGGCGGCGATCAGGCTGGCTGCGCTGAAAAAGTCCAGGCCCAGGCCGACCGGTGTCATCAGGTGGGTGTAAAGGCTCGTGGCATGGGCCAGCAGGGCCAGGACGCCAAGGCCCACCAACAGACGTTTGTCCGCTTTAGTGCCTTGGGCCAGACGAGTGCCCTGATAGAGGGTCGCAGCGGCATACAAGATGGCGGCGGCGAGGCTGGGTAGCAAACTGGGTGACAAGGGGACCATAAATCCTGATAGATAAGCCCGAAAGGCGTTGAGTTTCGCATACCCCCGCGTTCCACGAAAGACTCCCGGGCCAGACAGCGGGTGTGCACGGGCGCAGTCTTCGCTATAATCCGCGACCTGCCCACGCCGCAGGCTCGCCGAGCGCTGTTTTTAATAGCGATTTACCACAGCCTGGGCCGCCATTACCTCGGTCTACCAATGCATTTCGATGAATAGGGCCTGAAAGGATCGCGCATGTTTGAAAACCTGACTGACCGTCTCTCGCAGACGCTGCGCCACGTTACCGGCAAGGCCAAGCTCACCGAGGACAACATTAAAGACACCCTGCGTGAAGTGCGCATGGCGTTGCTGGAAGCCGACGTGGCCTTGCCTGTGGTCAAAGACTTCGTCAACTCGGTCAAGGAGCGCGCGGTCGGCACCGAAGTGTCCCGCAGCCTGACCCCGGGCCAGGCCTTTGTGAAGATCGTCCAGGCCGAACTCGAAAGCCTGATGGGCGTGGCCAACGAAGATCTGAACCTCAGCGCAGTGCCACCAGCCGTTGTGCTGATGGCGGGCCTGCAAGGTGCGGGTAAGACCACCACGGCCGGCAAGCTGGCGCGCTTCCTTAAAGAGCGCAAGAAGAAGTCGGTCATGGTGGTGTCGGCCGACGTGTACCGTCCGGCGGCCATCAAGCAATTGGAAATGCTGGCTGGCGAAGTGGGCGTGACCTTCTTCCCGTCCGACCTGAGCCAGAAGCCGGTCGACATTGCCAACGCAGCTATTAAAGAAGCCAGGCTGAAATTCATCGACGTGGTCATCGTCGATACCGCCGGTCGCCTGCACATCGACGAAGAGATGATGGGCGAGATCAAGGCACTGCATGCCGCGATCAATCCGGTCGAAACACTGTTCGTGGTCGACGCCATGACCGGCCAGGATGCGGCCAATACGGCCAAGGCCTTCGGTGACGCGCTGCCGCTGACCGGTGTGATCCTGACCAAGGTCGACGGTGACGCCCGTGGCGGTGCCGCGTTGTCGGTACGTGCCATCACCGGCAAGCCGATCAAGTTCATTGGTATGGGCGAGAAGAGCGAAGCGCTCGAACCGTTCCACCCTGAGCGTATTGCTTCGCGTATCCTCGGCATGGGTGACGTGCTCAGCCTGATCGAACAGGCTGAAGCGACCCTCGACAAGGACAAGGCCGACAAGCTCGCCAAGAAGCTGAAAAAGGGCAAGGGCTTCGACCTCGAAGACTTCCGCGACCAGTTGCAACAGATGAAGAACATGGGCGGCCTTGGCGGCCTGATGGACAAACTGCCGAACATCGGCGGTGTGAACCTGGCGCAGATGGGCAATGCCCAGGGCGCGGCAGAGAAGCAGTTCAAGCAGATGGAAGCCATCATCAACTCCATGACGCCGGCCGAGCGCCGCGACCCTGAGCTGATCAGCGGTTCGCGCAAGCGCCGGATCGCCATGGGTTCCGGCACCCAGGTGCAGGACATTGGTCGCTTGATCAAGCAGCACAAGCAGATGCAGAAGATGATGAAGAAGTTCTCCGCCAAGGGCGGCATGGCCAAGATGATGCGCGGCATGGGTGGTATGTTGCCCGGCGGCGGTATGCCAAAGATGTAAGAAATTCGAGCGCAAGCCTGCTTGCGCTCCGACCCACAGGGATGTGGGATCTCCAGCAAACCCGCCATTGGCGGGCGCTGACTCGCCGTTTTAACCGACGGCTCTATAGCAGATCTGAGTGGCACGCTGATAGGCGTCAGAAAAAGACATTTGCAAAAGTCCGGATATTCCTTAGAATATGCGGCCTTTCGGGCACCTATGCCCGCTGTGCATTTAGATTTGCAGCACCGACTACAGGAACGATGTTCACATGCTAACAATCCGTCTTGCCCTTGGCGGCTCCAAAAAGCGCCCGTTTTACCACTTGACCGTAACTGACAGCCGCAACCCACGTGACGGCTCTCACAAAGAACAAGTTGGCTTCTTCAACCCGATCGCTCGTGGTCAAGAAGTTCGTCTGTCCGTGAACCAAGAGCGCGTAGCCTACTGGCTGAGCGTTGGTGCGCAACCTTCTGAGCGCGTTGCTCAGTTGCTGAAGGACGCTTCTAAGGCTGCGGCCTGAGCGATATGAACGCGACGCCTGCTGTTGCTGATGATTTGATCGTTATCGGCAAGATTTATTCTGTTCATGGCGTTCGCGGCGAAGTGAAGGTGTATTCCTTTACTGATCCGACTGAAAACCTGCTGCAGTACAAAACCTGGACGCTCAAGCGCGAAGGGAGTGTGAAGCAGGTCGAGCTGGTCAGTGGACGTGGGAGCGATAAGTTCCTGGTCGCAAAGCTCAAGGGTCTTGATGATCGTGAAGAAGCTCGTCTTCTGGCTGGTTATGAGATCTGCGTGCCACGCAACCTGTTCCCTGAATTGACCGATGGCGAGTACTACTGGTACCAGCTGGAAGGTCTGAAGGTTATTGATCAACTCGGGCAATTGCTCGGGAAAATCGACCATCTTCTGGAAACCGGCGCCAATGATGTAATGGTGGTCAAGCCTTGCGCTGGCAGCCTGGATGATCGCGAACGCCTGTTGCCCTATACGGAGCAATGCGTGTTGGCCGTCGACCTGGTCGCAGGCGAGATGAAGGTGGAATGGGACGCGGACTTCTAAGCGTGGCTAATTTGCGCATTGAAGTGATCAGTTTGTTTCCCGAGATGTTTTCCGCCATCAGCGAGTACGGCATCACCAGTCGGGCGGTGAAACAGGGGCTGTTGCAGCTTACCTGTTGGAACCCGCGAGACTACACGACGGATCGACATCACACTGTGGACGATCGCCCATTTGGCGGTGGCCCGGGCATGGTGATGAAGATCAAGCCCCTGGAAGACGCATTGGTTCAGGCCAAGGCCGCTGCCGGGGAGAAGGCGAAGGTAATTTACCTGTCCCCTCAAGGCCGTCAGCTGAAACAGGCGGCGGTACGCGAACTGGCAAATGAGGAAGCACTGATCCTGATTGCCGGTCGCTATGAAGGCATTGACGAGCGTTTTATTGAAGCTCATGTCGATGAAGAGTGGTCGATTGGGGACTATGTCCTGTCTGGCGGCGAGCTGCCGGCGATGGTCCTGATAGATGCGGTTACACGACTGCTGCCTGGAGCTTTAGGGCATGCGGACTCCGCGGAGGAAGACTCCTTCACGGATGGTTTGCTGGATTGCCCGCACTACACCCGACCGGAGGTGTATGCGGATCAGCGTGTTCCCGACGTATTGCTAAGTGGCAATCACGCACACATCCGGCGTTGGCGTTTACAGCAGTCCCTTGGTCGGACCTATGAACGACGCGCCGATCTTCTGGAAAGCCGCTCGCTTTCTGGAGAAGAGAAGAAGCTGCTCGAGGAATACATCCTCGCGCGGGACGATAGTTAACAACGTATCGATGGTAGGTCCATTGACTTACCTTAGGAGCACAGCATGACTAACAAAATCATCCTTGCACTCGAAGCAGAGCAGATGACCAAAGAGATCCCTACCTTTGCCCCGGGCGACACCATTGTCGTTCAGGTGAAAGTGAAGGAAGGCGACCGTTCGCGTCTGCAAGCGTTCGAAGGCGTGGTAATCGCCAAGCGTAACCGTGGTGTGAACAGTGCTTTCACTGTTCGTAAAATCTCCAACGGTGTTGGCGTAGAGCGTACTTTCCAGACCTACAGCCCGCAAATCGACAGCATGGCCGTCAAGCGTCGCGGTGACGTACGTAAAGCCAAGCTGTACTACCTGCGTGACCTGTCCGGTAAAGCAGCTCGCATCAAGGAAAAACTGGCTTAAGTCCAGCTTCCCGATGCAGAAAAAAGCAGCCTACGGGCTGCTTTTTTGTGCCTGAAATTTGTCTATCTGCCGGTATTGTCCATGACCACCCGTCTCGAAGAAATCCAGCGCCGCACCGATCTGTCCGTCACTCATGTGACCAAGGCGGTGTTCCCGCCGACCACCAATCATCACAATACCTTGTTCGGCGGCACTGCCTTGGCATGGATGGACGAGGTGTCGTTCATTACCGCCACGCGTTTTTGCCGCTTGCCGTTGGTGACGGTTTCCACTGATCGCATCGACTTCAATCACGCGATTCCGGCCGGCTCCATCGTTGAGTTGATCGGCCGCGTGATCAAAGTTGGCAATACCAGCCTCAAGGTCGAAGTTGAAGTCTTTGTCGAGAGCATGAGTGTTGATGGTCGCGAAAAGGCGATCCAGGGCGTGTTCAGCTTTGTGGCGATCGATGCCGACAAACGCCCGGTGCCGGTGTTACCGGGGTTTGTTGACTGACTTCATACGGTGGCAGTAGTTTCCGGTTGGATCACTGCCAGCAGGGTCCAGCCGGCGGCAGGTTTCAAGCTGCTGTCCGGGGTGATGACATGCACCCAGCCGCTGGTATCGCGGGCAAACAGCAGGGTCGCGCGATCACCATGCAGTGCCTGGTACTGATCCAATCCGAATTCCTCCGTCAGATGGGTGCTGTACAACTCGGCGCCTTGGCCCAGCAGGCTGGCGAGTTTGGTATAGCTCAAGGGTTGGCTGCCCAGCAGGTGGCCGCGATGCTCATGGCTGGCCTTGTGTTTATCGGTACGGCGGCTTTCCTGGCTGCTGGCCAGGGCGAACAGGCGATGCCCGAAGTCGTGGCGAAAGCGCATGGCGGCCAGGGTATTCAGTTCGCCGGAAGGGGAGAGTGCCAACAGATGCCCAAGCCCGACCAGATCCAGATGTGACTCGGCGTGTTGTGAGGCCGGGTTGCCGAAGTAGGTGGGCAGCCCTTCCATCCGGCTGGCGCGGATGTTTTCCCAGCTTGAGTCGGTCAGCAACACGCGGCTGCCCAGTTGCTGCAGGGCCTTGCCGAGGATGCGTGCCGGGCCGTTCGCGCCGACGATCAGAAAACCGCTGGGCGCAGGCTCGGCTACTTTCAGCAGGCGGGCCAGCGGGCGTGCCGTGGCGCTTTGCAGTACAACGGTGCCGATAATGACGGCGAACGTCAGCGGAACCAGCAGTAATGCACCGTCATGGCCGGCTTCATCCAGGCGTATGGCGAAGATGGCCGACACCGCCGCCGCCACGATTCCGCGTGGGGCGATCCACGACAACAGCGCACGCTCGCGCCAATTCAGCCCGGAACCCCAGGTTGAAAGCGCGACATTCAAAGGCCGTGCGATAAATTGAATGATCAGCAACAGAATCAGTACCAGCGGCCCCAGGGCAATCAAGGCATTCAGGTCCAGGCGCGCTGCCAGCAGAATGAATAGCCCGGAAATCAGCAGCACACTGAGGTTTTCCTTGAAATGCAGGATGTGCCGCACGTCCACGCCTTTCATATTGGCCAACCACATGCCCATGAGCGTGACCGCAAGCAAGCCGGACTCATGCAGCACCAGGTTGGAAGCGATGAATATCCCCAGTACCCCAGCCAGTGTCGCCAGGTTGTGCAGGTATTCGGGCAGCCATTGCCGACGCATGATCTGCCCCAGCACCCAGCCACCCGCAATGCCGAACACGCTGCCACACAGGATGACCCCACCAAAGGTCAGCAAGCTGTGGCTCAGGCCGTCGCCCGACGCGCGCGCAATGATGAAGCTGTAGACCACCACGGCCAGCAGTGCACCGATCGGGTCAATGACGATGCCCTCCCAGCGCAGGATGTTCGCGATGGACGCTTTGGGGCGTACGACCCGCAGCATGGGCACAATCACGGTTGGCCCGGTTACCAGGGTCAGGGTGCCGAACAGCAGGGCGAGCAGCCAGTCAAAGCCCAGCAGCCAGTGGGTAGCAACGGTGATTACCGCCCATGTCGACAGAGCGCCGAGCGTAACCAGTCGATGGACGACACTGCCGATTTCCTTCCATTCCGAGAGGTGCAGAGTGAGGCTGCCCTCAAACAGAATCAGGGCCACGGCCAGGGATACCAAGGGCATGAGCAGCGGGCCGAACATTTCCTGGGGGTTGAGCCAGCCCAGCACCGGGCCCGCCAGGATGCCGCTCAACAACAGAAACAGGATGGCCGGAAGTTTCAGGCGCCATGCCAGCCATTGGCAGGCCAATGCGGCCACGCCGATACCGCCCAGTGCCAGCAGGATCTGTTGTTCGTTCATTGAAGCTCCCTGTTCCTTGAAATAGCGGGCTATGAAAGACTAGTGGCCCTTGTCACAGTTCACTAAATAATTCGCGCAAAGCCCTGTGCTGCGCCGCTTGAGTGCCCATGCCTGCCATTGACCACCCGCTGATCGACCGTTTCCTTGACGCTTTATGGCTGGAGAAAGGCCTGTCGGACAACACCCGCCAGGCCTATCGCAGCGATTTGGCCCTGTTCAACGGCTGGTTGCAGGAGAAGAACCTCGAATTGATCAATGCCGGTCGTGAGTTGATTCTGGATCACTTGGCCTGGCGCCTGGAACAAAACTACAAGCCGCGTTCCACTGCGCGTTTCCTCTCCGGTGTGCGCGGCTTTTATCGCTACCTGCTGCGGGAAAAACTGATCGCTGTCGACCCGACCCTGCAAGTCGACATGCCGCAGCTCGGCAGGCCTTTACCCAAATCCTTGTCGGAAGCCGATGTGGATGCCTTGCTCGCCGCGCCCGACCTCAGTGAGGCCATCGGCCAGCGTGACCGTGCCATGCTCGAGGTGCTTTACGCCTGCGGCCTGCGGGTGACTGAACTGATCAGCCTGACCCTGGAGCAAGTCAATCTGCGCCAGGGGGTGTTGCGGGTGATGGGCAAGGGCAGCAAGGAGCGCCTGGTGCCGATGGGTGAGGAGGCGATCGTGTGGGTCGAACGCTATATGCGCGATGCCCGCAGCGAACTTCTCGGCGGGCGGCCCAGCGATGTATTGTTCCCCAGCCTGCGTGGCGAGCAGATGACCCGCCAGACCTTCTGGCACCGCATCAAACACCAGGCCAAAGTGGCCGGGATCGGCAAGGCATTGTCGCCCCACACGTTGCGCCATGCCTTTGCCACCCATTTGCTCAACCATGGTGCGGATTTGCGGGTCGTGCAAATGTTGCTTGGCCATAGCGACTTATCCACAACTCAAATCTATACCCACGTAGCGCGTGCGCGATTGCAGGACATGCACGCCAAACACCACCCGCGTGGCTGAAAACCGCCAATTTATCCTGCTACGGGCTGCCCTGCGGCCCAACTGTGGTAGGCTTTGCGGGTTAGTAAAGGGGACGGCGTCTTGTATATGGCCCGGTGTCTTCCAGCGGTGTTCCACACCCGTCCCTGCATCTGCCTTCAGGAGTTCCCATGCGCTTGACCCAGATTATTGCCGCCGCAGCCATTGCGTTGGTTTCCACCTTCGCATTCGCCGATGACGCTGCCGAGCAGACCATCCGCAAAAGCCTGGCCAACCTGCAACTCGATACCCCGATCGAAAGCATCAGCGCCAGCCCCATGGCCGGCCTGTATGAAGTCAAGCTCAAGGGCAGCCGCGTGCTGTACGCCAGTGCCGATGGCCAGTACATCGTCCAGGGCTACCTGTTCCAGTTGAAAGACGGCAAGCCGGTCAACCTGACCGAAAAAGCCGAACGCCTGGGTGTGTCCAAGCTGATCAACGGTATTCCGGTGGCTGAAACCGTGGTCTACCCGGCCATCGGCGAAACCAAGACACACATCACCGTATTCACCGACACCACCTGCCCGTACTGCCACAAGCTGCACGCCGAAGTGCCTGCACTGAACAAGCTCGGCGTGGAAGTACGCTACGTTGCGTTCCCGCGCCAGGGCCTGGGCTCGCCGGGTGACGAGCAATTGCAGGCGGTGTGGTGCTCGACCGACAAGAAAGCGGCCATGGACAAGATGGTCGATGGTAAGGAAATCAAGGCGGCCAAATGTGCCAACCCGGTTTCCAAGCAGTTTGCATTGGGCCAGTCAATCGGTGTGAATGGTACACCGGCCATCGTTTTGGCTGATGGTCAGGTAATTCCGGGCTACCAGCCGGCACCACAAGTTGCCAAACTGGCTCTGAGTGCCAAGTAAACCAGCGTCGTCGAACCTTTGACGATTATGGCCCGCCGACAGATCGACGGGCCATCAAATTGAAAGCCGCAGTTGTGCGGCTGTTTTCCACGGCCGACCTAGCGTCGGCCGTTTCATGGGGAGTTCTTCAGTGAAACCGGTCAAAGTAGGCATCTGTGGGTTAGGGACCGTCGGTGGCGGCACCTTCAACGTACTTCAGCGTAACGCCGAAGAAATTTCCCGCCGTGCAGGGCGTGGGATTGAAGTGGCGCAAATTGCCACGCGTTCGCCAAAGCCTCAGTTCCAAACGACCGGTATTGCTATTACCAACGATGTCTTCGACGTGGCCACCAACCCTGAAATCGATATCGTCATCGAACTGGTCGGCGGCTACACCGTGGCGCGTGAGCTGGTGCTCAAGGCCATCGAGAACGGCAAGCACGTGGTCACCGCCAACAAGGCGCTGATCGCCGTACACGGCAACGAAATCTTCGCCAAGGCTCGCGAGAAGGGCGTGATCGTTGCGTTCGAAGCGGCCGTGGCGGGTGGTATCCCGGTGATCAAGGCGATCCGTGAGGGCCTTTCCGCCAACCGCATCAACTGGGTGGCCGGCATCATCAACGGCACCGGTAACTTCATCCTCACCGAGATGCGCGAGAAGGGCCGTACGTTCGAAGACGTGCTGGCCGAAGCCCAGGCCCTGGGTTATGCCGAAGCCGACCCGACGTTCGACGTCGAAGGTATCGATGCTGCCCACAAGCTGACCATCCTGGCGTCTATCGCCTTTGGTATCCCGCTGCAGTTCGACAAAGCCTACACCGAAGGCATCACCAAGCTGACCACCGCCGATGTGAACTACGCCGAAGCCCTGGGCTACCGCATCAAGCACTTGGGCGTAGCGCGCAGCACTCCGGCCGGTATCGAGTTGCGTGTACACCCGACGCTGATTCCGGCCGATCGCCTGATCGCCAACGTCAATGGCGTGATGAACGCGGTGATGGTCAACGGTGACGCGGCGGGCTCGACCCTGTTTTACGGCGCCGGCGCCGGCATGGAGCCGACCGCTTCGTCGGTGATCGCCGATCTGGTGGACGTGGTTCGCGCCATGACCAGCGACCCGGAAAACCGCGTACCACACCTGGCCTTCCAGCCGGACTCGCTGTCGGCCCACCCGATCCTGCCGATCGAGGCCTGCGAAAGCTCCTACTACCTGCGTATCCAGGCCAAGGATCACCCGGGCGTGTTGGCCCAGGTCGCCAGCATCCTGTCGGAACGCGGCATCAACATCGAGTCGATCATGCAGAAGGAAGTCGAGGAACAAGACGGCCTGGTACCTATGATCCTGCTGACCCATCGTGTGCTCGAACAGCACATCAACGATGCCATTCGGTCGCTCGAAGCTCTCCAGGGCGTGGTTGGACCGGTCGTTCGTATTCGCGTCGAACATTTGAATTAATCCAGCTGCAAGCGGTTAGCTACACGCTGCAAGTAAAAGCCGATTCGCGCTGACTTGCCGCTTGTAACTTGAAGCTTGAAGCCCAAACCAAAGGTTTGCTTCCATGCGTTATATCAGCACCCGCGGCCAGGCACCGGCCCTGAATTTCGAAGATGTTTTACTGGCAGGCCTTGCCACCGACGGCGGCCTGTACGTGCCGGAAAACCTGCCACGCTTCACCCAGGAGGAAATCGCCTCGTGGGCCGGCCTGCCCTACCACGAGCTGGCGTTCCGGGTTATGCGCCCGTTCGTTACCGGCAGCATTCCGGACGCGGATTTCAAGAAGATCTTGGAAGAAACGTACGGTGTGTTTTCCCACAACGCCATCGCGCCATTGCGTCAGCTGAACGGCAACGAGTGGGTTCTCGAGCTGTTCCACGGCCCGACCCTGGCGTTCAAGGACTTCGCCCTGCAATTGCTGGGTCGCCTGCTCGATTACGTGCTGGAAAAGCGCGGCGAGCGCGTGGTGATTATTGGTGCCACCTCCGGTGATACCGGTTCGGCGGCTATCGAGGGCTGCAAACACTGCGAAAACGTCGACATCTTCATCCTGCACCCGCACCAGCGTGTGTCGCAGGTGCAACGTCGCCAGATGACCACCATTTTGGGTGACAACATCCATAACATCGCCATCGAAGGCAACTTCGATGACTGCCAGGAAATGGTCAAGAACAGTTTCGCTGACCAGAGCTTCCTGAAAGGCACGCGCCTGGTGGCAGTGAACTCGATCAACTGGGCGCGGATCATGGCCCAGATCGTCTACTACTTCCATGCATCGCTGCAGTTGGGCGGGCCGGCGCGTTCGGTGTCGTTCTCGGTGCCCACCGGTAACTTCGGCGATATCTTCGCCGGCTACCTGGCGCGCAATATGGGCTTGCCGATCAACCAGTTGATCGTCGCCACCAACCGCAACGACATCCTGCACCGCTTCATGAGCGGCAACCAGTACGTCAAGGAAACCCTGCACGCGACCTTGTCGCCGTCCATGGACATCATGGTTTCGTCGAACTTCGAACGCCTGCTGTTCGACATGCACGGTCGCAACGGCGCAGCCATTGCCGGTTTGATGGACAACTTCAAAAGCGGTGGCGGTTTCAGCGTGGATGAAGAGCGCTGGACAGAAACCCGCAAGTTGTTCGACTCCCTGGCGGTGGACGATGCGCAGACCTGCGAAACCATCGCTGAAGTCTACGCCCAGACCGGCGAAGTGCTGGACCCGCACACCGCTATCGGCGTGAAGGCCGCCCGCGAATGCCGGCGCAGCCTGGATATCCCGATGGTGATCCTCGGCACTGCTCACCCGGTCAAATTCCCGGAAGCGGTGGAGAAAGCGGGCGTTGGCAAGGCGCTGGAGTTGCCGGTGCACCTGGTCGACCTGTTCGAACGTGAAGAGCGTTGCACCGTATTGGCCAATGACCTGAAAGCAGTGCAGGCATTTGTCAGCCAGCATGGCAACCGTGGTAAGCCTCTCTGATTCAAAGGCTGCTACGCGGTAGGTCGAGCCCGTCTTTGTGACGGGCTTTTTCATTATGGCGAGGCATACTTACGGGAGCGATCAACCTGCAAGCTGAAGGAACTCAATCGGTGCATGTTTTGATCCAATGGGTGGCAGTACGGCTTGCGTGCGTGTTGCTGCTTGGCTATCTGCCAGTGGGCATGGCTGCTGTCAGCCTGCCGTTCAAGCTGGTGCCGGCGTTTATCCCGCTGGAGCCTTTGCCCCTGGCTCCGGTGGAGCAACAGTGGCTGGCGGCCCACCGGGTATTGAAGGTGGGCATTTCCATTGATGATTACCAGCCGATTGATATCACCCGCGACCGCAATCGCTACCAAGGCATCAGTGCTGACTACCTGAGTCTGGTCGGCGCGCGCCTCGGTGTGCCGATGCAGGTGCTGGGCTTTGCCGAACGTGCCCAGGCGGTTGAAGCGCTGCGCAGCGGCGCTATCGATATTCTCACCAGCGCCAATGGTTATGAGCGCAATGTGCAAGGCTTGCAGTTTACCCGGGATTACATGCCCGACTGTTCGGTGGTGGTGTTGCGCCGCGATGATATCCAGAGCGATGACCTGGCGGGTAAGAGGGTGGTGCTGCTCGACGGATATGCCAATGTCGAGAACGTGCACGCCGCCTACCCTGACAGTCAGATTATGCTTGCGCCCAACCTCTACAGCGGCCTTGAAGCACTCAAGCAGGGCGACGCCGATGCGTTTATCGGCAATGAAGTGATTGTGCGCGCCTACAAATCGCTACGGCCATATCTGGGCCTGCAGATCAAAGAAGAAAGCCGCTTGCCACCCATCGGTTTCGCCTTCGCCACCCGTCGGGCCGACCCTTTGCTGGGGGCGATGATGGACCGTGCGCTCGAGAGCATCGACGAATCTGTGCAGCGGGAAATCCTCGCCCGTTGGACCACCGGGCTCGGCGTCGGTATAGGTGCCGAACGTATCGAGTTATCGGCTTCTGAGCGCAGGTGGGTGTTACAGCACCCGCATGTGGTGGTGGTAGCTCAGCAGTTATCGCCCTACGTGTTCAAGGACAACGACGCGCGTTGGGTAGGCTTGAACGTCGACTTGCTCAACCGTATTTCCCGCATGACCGGTTTGCAGTTTGTCTTTGAAGAGGTGAACTCCACCGCCGAAACGCTTGACTGGCTCGAAACCGGTAGGGCAGAAATGAACACTACCCTGGCCGAAAATCAGGAGCGCAGGGCACTGCTCAATTTCAGTCACGGTTTCGGTGGCTCAGGCTGGGTGTTTGTCGAACCGGTTGATGCGACGCCGTTGACCGGTTTGGCTCAGTTGGCCGGCAAGGTTCTGGCTCTGCCGGCTCGGCACGTGTTGGAGAGCTACATCCGCCAGGAGCATCCGGACATCCATCTGCGCTTGGTGAGCAATTATGTTGAGGCACGTGACCGGGTGCGACGTGGTGAGGCGGCGGCCACGTTGCAGACCGAAGCGGAAGTGCAAAGCTATCCACAGAATGATTTACGGATTGGTCGCAGTGTGGATGGCAAGTGGTCGGCCAGCAGCTTTTCGGTGCGCAAGGATCAGACTGAGCTGCTGAGTATTCTGAACAAGGCTTTGGAGGCCATGCCGGTCGCCGAGTTGAGCGCTTTGCGTCTGCGCTGGATCGGTGCGGTGGCGCTGCCCGTGCCAGCCTGGCAACGTGTACCGGCCTGGGTCTATTGGACAGTGGCGATGGCGATCCTGTTTGTACTGGTATCTCTGGTCTGGAACAGCCGGCTCAAGGGCCAGATACGCCAGCGGCTGGAGGCCGAAGCCCGTCTCAATGACCAGTTGGCGTTCAAGCGCGCCCTGTTGGATGGTATGCCCAACCCGCTGTTTGTCCGCGACCTGGCTGGGCGCCTGGTGACCTGCAACAAAAGTTATGAACAGCAGTTGGCAACCCGTCTCGAACAGATTCAAGGCCTGACACTCATGGACAGCGGGTTGATGCCCGAGGCCACTGCCGCACGCTTGCACGCCAGCCATATGGAGCAGTTGGTCACGCAACAGCCGCTATTTGTGGACCGAGAGCTGGAGTTCAACGGTGGCAGCTTTCACGTCTACCAGTGGACTGTGCCGTTCTTCGACGCCGAGGGACGCTTGTGCGGATTGCTGGGCGGTTGGATTGACATCAATGCACGTAAAGTCCTTGAACATCAGTTGATGGAGGCGCGCCGGGCCGCCGACCAAGCCAGCTACGCAAAAAGCGCGTTTCTTTCCACATTGAGCCACGAAATCCGTACGCCAATGAACGCCATTATTGGTCTGCTGGAATTGGAACAGCAGCGCTGCCAGGCCGCCGGACTGCCCGTGTCCGAAGGGTTGCAGGTTGCCCACCGTTCGGCACATGAACTGATCGAGTTGATGGGCGACAGCCTGGATCTCGCCAAGATCGAGGCCGGTCACATGCAGCTGGCGCCGCAATCGACCGAATTGAAAGGATTCTTCGAAGGCATCCAGCGGTTGTTCGAAGCTACGGCGAAAAAAAAAGGCCTTCATCTGACCCTGGCGTTTGACCCCGCGGCGCAGGGCTACTACTGGTTCGACCCGCTGCGTTTGCGCCAAGTCATGCACAACCTGTTGGGCAATGCGCTGAAATTTACAGAGCGGGGCGGGGTGCATGTCAGTGTCACCTGTCGGCACGATGAGGCTGATGCTGAATACCTGCATCTGTGCGTCGAGGACAGCGGCCCGGGTATCGACGTTGCTCAGCAGGCGAGGGTATTCAAGCCGTTTGTTCAGTCGATTGAGTTGAGCGCTGCCGGACACGGTGGCACTGGCTTGGGTTTGAGTATCTGTCAGCAGTTGGTGGAGTTGATGGGCGGTCGTATTCGCCTTGACAGTGCTATTGGCGAGGGCACAGCGGTGTGTATTGACTTGCATTTGGTTCGGGTCAGCACCGATGACGTGGCAGCCACGCCCACCGCTACCCTGCTGCAAACAGGCCACACGTTGTCGGTGTTGGTGGTCGACGACCTGGCGGCTAACCGCATGGTGCTGGTGCAGCAGTTGCAGTTTCTCGGTCATCAGGTTATCGCCGTCGATTCAGCACAAGCTGCTTTGCGCTGTTGGCGTGAGCAACGCTTTGATGTGCTGGTGACCGATTGCCAGATGCCGGGCATGTCCGGTTATGGATTGAGCAAAGCGATCCGGCGTATTGAAGCCGACGAGCAACGTCCTGCTTGTCTGCTGATAGGTTGCACCGCGAATGCGATGAAAGAAGAGCAACGACACGGCGAAGAGGCCGGGATGGATGAACTGTTGGTCAAGCCGATCACGCTGCAGCACTGGGCCCAGGTGCTCACGCGTGCGACGGCGCAGCGCTCGTTCGATATTTGCACGTTGCGCACCATGACTCAGGCGAACGGAGCGGTGCTGCACAGCATGTTGCGAGAGTTGGCAAAGAGCCTGGACCGCGAACATGAGGTCTTGGGATTGGCCTTGGCCGAGCAGGACATGGCACGTTTGAGCGCTTCGTTGCATCGTCTCAAGGGCATTTGCTCGTTGGTGGATGCCCTGCCGCTGGCCAGGGCGTGCATGGCCCTGGAAAGCTGCGCGCGTGAGTCACGTGGCCACGGGCTTGAGGCTCCTTGGTCAACGCTGTCCCAAGCTATGATGACGTTAAGTCGTGATTTGCAACCCTATCTGCAAGTTCACGATTAGGACTGGTCCTATGGGGCGCCATGCGGCTTTTGGTTACTGTGCCGGTCTTTGCCCGATACCGACAGAGTTGCCCATGCGTTCCCTTAAAGTGCTGATCCTTGAAGACAATCCTTTTCAATTGATGGCGCTGCACCAGATGCTCAACGCCAACGGTGTGTTCAATGTACTCACCGCCGAGACGGTCGAGACTGCCCGCCAATCCCTCGACAGCAAGGGACCGGTGGACATCGCGATCTGCGATCTCTATCTGGAGCAAGGTGATAGTCTTGAGTTGATCCGCGAACTGGCCGAGCGCAGTCTGGCCCAAGTGCTTATTCTGCTCAGCAACGCCGAGCCGGACGTGCTGCAAGGTGTGGCCAACATGGCGCGGCAACAAGGGCTGAACGTGATGGCGTGCTTGCCCAAACCTGCCTCAGCGAAGCTGATCGGCCAGGTGTTGACGGACTGCCAGGAGCGCTTGCGTGCGGGGCAGCCGGTGACCTCATGGGCAAGAGTGCGTCATTTGCTGGATCTGGGCGAACACGAACCGTTGCCGCCCTCGGCCGATACCAGCCAGGCCAGCATCGTTCGATCCGGCAGGGTCTGGTTCCAGCCGATCGTCAACCAGGCAGGCGAGCTGCAACGGGTGGAGGCATTGGCCCGTTGGCAGTTGGACGAGCAAGAGCTGCTGTTGCCTGACGCTTTCTTGCCGGTGCTGGAATTCGCCGGCATGGAGGAAGCCTTTACCTGGCACGTGCTGGAGCAGGCGCTGGGCCTGGCTGGTCAGGTCATGGGCCAGACCGGCCACCTGTTGCAGGTGGCGGTGAATATTCCCGGGAGGATGCTTGAGCGAGAGCACTTTCCCCAAGTTCTGCAAAGTCTGCTGCAACTGCATGGCGTGCCTGCCCATGGGCTGACGCTTGAGTTGGTGGACACCTCAAGGTTGAAAACCGACAGTGCTCACGTCACCGGCCTGCTGCGCCTGCGCATGATGGGATGCAAGTTGTCTATTGGCGATTTCGGCATGGGTGGCACAAGCCTGCAGAGCTTGCTGGAGTTACCCTTCACTGAGCTGAAAATCCCGCCCGCATTTGCCAGTGGCATGGCCGGGGATGACCGCAAGGCTGCAATAGTGGCCGGCGCCATGAGCATGGCTGCGCATTTGGGCATTGGGGTGGTGATCACCGGGGTGGAAACTGCCGCGGACTATCACGCAGCCGGCAAGCTCGGAGTGGCCTGGCTGCAAGGCTGTTTTATTGCACGACCAATGGAGGTCGAGGCACTCAAGCAGTGGATCATGTTTCAGGCTACGCCAGTCCATGTTCCTGTACATAGATAAACAGCGCAGCATCGTTACCCAGGCCAAGCTTGCGCATGGCGCTGACTTTCTGCGCGCTGACGGTCTGTTTGCTGCGATGCAACTGTGTGGCGATCTCGCCCACGGTCAACCCGGCGCCCAACAGGCGGATCACCTCCAGTTCTCGAGGTGATAGCTGTTGCTGGGAATGCAGGCAATCAGCGCCGACTTCCCCCGCGAGGCTCAGCGTCTGGCGAATGACCTGAGCCACATAGGTGCGTCGTTGTCGGGCGTGTCGGATCGCTTCGGGCAGCTCATTCGCCAGGCTGGCCTTGCTCAGCAAACCCATGACACCCAGTTCCAGGATGGCGTGAAACAAGCCTGCGTTATTAAGCATGGTCACCACCACAATCGGCAGATCGGGGTAGTGCCTGCGCAGATGTCCGATCAGGCGTAGCCCGTCTGCCTGAGGCTCGGCAGGCATCATGAAGTCGGTCACCAGCACATCACAGGCGCAGGTTTGCATTAGTTCAACCAGGGCTTGTGGCGAATTGGCTTCGGCGACGATGCGTACCTGCTCGTCCCCCTCCAGCACGGCGCGCAGGCCAATCAGGAAAATCGGGTGGTCGTCGGCAAGGATGATGCGCAGTGGCTGATCAGACGCGGTTATCAAGACAAGCTCCCATTACAATCCAGGGATTTTAGCCTGTTGATGAATGTTTTCTCTCTGTCATCTTTGCCGTGCATGCTCGACTGACTCGGGCAGATGGCGACATAAAGGTCGAACTTTCTGCTTTGAGCAAGGGTCACTTGAATGTCAGCACCTTAATGACAGTTTTGTTTTTCGAACCTTATTCGAATGATTGAGTGGTGATCGAGATGGAAAGTATCAGCCTATTGCTCGAAGAAGCATTGAGCCCCTATCAGGTTACGCTGACCACCGCGGGTGTGCAGGACGAGTGCCTGGTCACTGTGAAGAACCCTGCTGGCGCTATCGTGGTGGAGCGTGAAGTCGACCGCGCGCAATTAACGGATAAGCGCGTCCTGGTGGATGTGGTGGATTGCCTGCTGCGTGACCTGAAGATTGCCGAAGGGCGCCTGGAGCCGTCAGTGATTGCTGCCTTGCGCAACGCCGCCCAGACCCGCAATACAGCCCGCGCATGAAGATTTGTTCATCTGTGGAAACTTCCCACAGCATGATCGGTCAGATTTTTTAGCAGCAAGAGCAAACATTGTGCTCCGGTGTTTGTGGCTTGTTGTACTGGTCTTTGTAGGCCACGTTTAACCCCGAGTTGTCTCCCCACTGCTCGGGGTTTCTTTTTGCCCGAAATTTGTCAGGGCAGTGGCGAAGCCTGGAAAAAATGCGGGTTGTCTTGCAAATACTGTTCGCGCATGACCGGGTCGAGCCACAGCGCATATGCGTTCTGCACTTCGGCCTGTGGAAGACCCTCCAAGGCCTGATTGATCCGTGCAATGGCCTGACGACCTTCTACGGTGTCCGAGCACCCGATGTAGATGCGTTGGTAAGGCGCAGCGCCTTTTATCGCAAGGAACATCAGGTCGTCAGGCTCTATGCCTTGTTGCGTTGCCTGGTAGCGGATTTCCGTCCAGTAACCGAGCACAGCTTGCAACCTCCCCAGGCGTTGCATTTGCAGCAGGCTGCCCAGGGCGTCGTTCCCGTAATGCAGGACGAGTTTGTGCGAGTCGGTATGCGTGAGACGCTCGTCGACCGCAGGTCCGTAGCTGCGCTCGGCGATGGCCCCAAGGCGGGCGTTGGGGGTTTGCAGAAATGCCTGCAGGTCAAACTGCCCCTCGACGATGAACGGTGCCAGCGTTTCCTGCTGGCTGCGCCGGATCATCACTCCATTGCTGAGCACCACAAATGCCTGGGCAGAAAACGCCACGTACTTTGCCCGCTCCGCGGTCCACAGCAGCGAGGGGTCGCAGGTTAATGACGGGGTACTCAGCATTTGCATGCCCCGGGCACGATTTACATGCAGCACCTGATGGTGATATTCCGGCAAGCGCTCTTTGAGCATCGGCAGCAGGTGGTCCAGGGTCCCCTGGTCTTTTTGCGGTCCTTCGAAGATGGTCAGCGGTGGCAGGTCGCGCAGCAGCCAAGTCAGTGTGTCTTCGGCGCTGGCCGACACCGGCCACCCGACGGTTATCACGCTGGTGAGGCACAAGTGCATGAGCCAACGCAGGGTGCGGCGAGTCATCAGATCGCGCCATCCTCACGCAAACGAGTGATGGCGGCGGCGTCGTAGCCCAGTTCATTGAGCACGGTGTTGTTGTGCTCGCCCAATTGCGGCCCGACCCATTCACAACTACCCGGTGTGTCCGAGAGCTTGGGCACGATACCTGGCATCTTGAAGTCCTTGCCGTCCGGCAGTTGTGCCTTGAGGAACATTTCCCGCGCCAGAAATTGCGGGTCGCCCAGCATGTCTTCGGCACTGTAGATGCGACTGGCGGGCACCTCGGCTTTGTTCAGGGCCTCTATCACTTGAGCCAACGGCAGTGAATTGACCCAGCGATCAATCACGCCGTATAGCTCATCACGGCGGCTGTCGCGTCCATCGTTGCCGGCCAGCTCCGGATCGTTGGCCAGGTCTTCACGGCCAATGGCTGACATGAAGCGTTTGAAGATCGCATCACCATTGGCTCCGATCTGCACGTGCTTGCCATCGGCACTGGTATGGATCGAGGAGGGCGTGATGCCGGGCATGATGTTGCCGGTGCGCTCGCGGATGAACCCGAACACGTCGAACTCCGGAATCATGCTTTCCATCATCGCGAAAATGGCTTCGTACAACGCCACATCCACCACCTGTCCCAGGCCGCCGTTGACCTCTCGGTGACGCAACGCCATCAACGCGCCGATGACCGCCCACAACGCCGCAATCGAATCACCGATGGAGATCCCGGTGCGTACCGGCGGACGATCTTCGAAGCCGGTGATATAGCGCAAGCCGCCCATGGACTCGCCCACCGCGCCGAACCCTGGCTGATCCTTCATCGGCCCGGTCTGGCCGAAGCCGGAGAGTCGCACCATCACCAGTTTGGGGTTCAGGGCATGCAGGGTTTCCCAGTTCAGGCCAAGTTTTTCCAAGACACCGGGACGGAAATTTTCGATCAGGATGTCGGCGTCCGCCAACAGTTGCTTGAGGATCGCCAGACCGTCCGGATGCTTGAGGTTCAGTGTCAGTGACTTCTTGTTGCGCGCTTGCACAAACCACCACAGCGATGTGCCTTCATACAACTTGCGCCATTTGCGCAGTGGATCGCCGCCATCCGGCGATTCGACCTTGATCACCTCTGCACCAAATTCGGCGCAGATGCGCGAGGCAAACGGGCCGGCGATCAGGGTGCCCAATTCGATGACTTTCAAGCCGGTAAGGGGTTTGGCATTAAACGACATGGGGTTCCTTGTCTGCTCAGGACGGTGGTTTGATGCCTTTTAACATAGGCGAGCGGCCCAGGGATAAGGATGATGCAGCGCAGTATTCGTTGAATGGCCGCTGCATCGGTTAGACTGGCAACCTTTCCCTGTCTATTAGAAGCCCGTTCATGGCCCAGCCGTCCACGACCTACAAATTCGAACTCAACCTCACTGACCTTGACCGATCGGTGTACGAGAGCGTCAAACAGACCATTGCCCGTCACCCTTCGGAAACCGAAGAGCGCATGACTGTGCGCCTGCTGGCCTACGCCCTCTGGTACAACGAGCAGTTGACGTTTGGCCGTGGTCTGTCAGATGTAGACGAACCGGCCCTGTGGGAAAAAAGCCTGGATGACCGTGTACTGCACTGGATTGAAGTCGGCCAACCTGACGCCGATCGCCTGACCTGGTGTTCACGCCGTACCGAGCGCACCAGCCTGCTGGCCTATGGCAGCTTGCGTGTGTGGGAAGGCAAAGTTGTGCCGGTCGCCAACAACCTGAAGAACGTCCACATCGCCGCCGTGCCGCAAGATGTCCTCGAGACCCTGGCCAAGGACATGCCCCGCGTTATCAAGTGGGACGTGATGATCAGTGAAGGCACGATGTTCGTCACCGACGACCGTGGGCAGCACGAAGTGCAATTGCAATGGCTGGCCGGCGAGCGCGGTTGAAAACAAGCTTCAAGCCAGTTCCTCACTTACCCAAAGAGATTTCCCAAGCGTCCATGCGTATCGATCCTCGCCCGTTGCCCGCTGTTCTGCCGTTTCTTGGTGAATTACCACCGCTGTTGACCCGTCTATACGCCGCACGCGGGGTGCGGTCGGAAGCCGAGCTGGACAAGAGCCTGGCGCGGTTGATTCCCTACCAGCAGCTCAAGGGCATCGACGCGGCGGTAGACCTGCTGGTGACGGCATTGGAGCAGCGCCAGCGCATCCTGATCGTCGGTGACTTCGACGCCGATGGCGCCACGGCCAGTACCGTGGGCACTCTGGGCCTGCGTCTGCTGGGGGCGGCCCATGTGGATTACCTGGTGCCTAACCGGTTCGAGTACGGGTATGGTCTGACCCCGGAAATTGTCCAGGTGGCGTTGCAACGCCAACCGCAGCTGTTGATTACCGTGGACAACGGAATTTCCAGCGTCGAAGGTGTGGCGGCAGCAAAGGCGGCGGGGTTGAAGGTATTGGTCACTGACCACCACCTGCCCGGGGATGAGTTGCCGGCGGCGGACGCCATCGTCAACCCGAACCAGCCGGGCTGCGAGTTTCCCAGCAAGGCGCTGGCCGGCGTTGGTGTGATCTTTTACGTGTTGATGGCCCTGCGCGCCCGTTTGCGCAGCCTGGGCTGGTACGACAACAAGCCGCAGCCGAATATCGGTGAGTTGCTCGACCTGGTGGCCCTGGGCAGCGTCGCCGATGTGGTGCCGTTGGATGCCAATAACCGCATCCTGGTCCATCAGGGGCTGGAGCGCATCCGCGCCGGTCGCGCCCGGCCGGGGATCAAGGCGATCCTCGAAGTTGCCAAGCGTGATCACGCCCGGATCACCTCCACCGACCTCGGCTTCATCCTTGGGCCACGACTCAATGCTGCCGGGCGCCTGGACGACATGAGCCTGGGCATTGAATGCCTGCTCACAACTGACGTTGCGGCGGCCCGGGAAATGGCCGCGCAACTCGATGGCATGAACCAGGATCGCAAATCCATCGAACAGGGCATGCAGCGCGAGGCCCTGGCTCAGCTAAAAGACCTGCCGGTAGAGTCGATGCCCTACGGTTTGTGCCTGTTCGACCCGGAATGGCACCAGGGTGTCATCGGTATTCTGGCGTCACGCATGAAAGAGCGGTATTTCCGCCCGACCATCGCATTTGCCGATGCGGGCGATGGCCTGCTCAAGGGCTCCGGGCGCTCCGTACAGGGTTTTCATATCCGTGATGCACTGGCCGTCGTAGCGAGCCAGCACCCCAACCTGATCACCAAGTACGGCGGCCATGCGATGGCGGCTGGCCTGACGTTGCCCGAGGCGAATTTCCCACTGTTTGCCGAAGCTTTCGATGCTGAAGTCCGTCGGCAACTGCGTGAAGAAGACCTCACGGGGCGCCTGCTGTCTGATGGCACTCTGGCGGTGGAAGAGTTTCATCTGGAGCTGGCGCGGGCGCTGCGACACGCCGGGCCCTGGGGGCAGCATTTCCCCGAGCCGTTGTTTCACGGCGTGTTTCAGTTGGTGGAACAACGCGTTGTCGGGGAGCGGCACCTGAAGGTGGTGCTCAAGAGCGAATGCGGTTCGGTGAAGCTTGATGGCATTGCGTTTGGTGTAGATCGTGAAGTCTGGCCCAACCCGACAGTGCGTTGGGTAGAGCTGGCCTACAAGCTGGACGTGAACGAATTCCGAGGCAATGAAACGGTGCAACTGATGATTGCACACATAGAACCTCGCTAGATCTGGGCAACACCCCAAAACAAATGTGGGAGGGGGCTTGCTCCCGATCGCGGTAGGTCAGTCAAAGGTGATGTGACTGACCTGTCGCAATCGGGAGCAAGCCCCCTCCCACAGTTTGTTTGGCGTATCGCCTGGAATTACTCGGCTTTGTCCTTGGCCTGGTGCTTCACGATGATATCCACCAGACGCTTGGCCAGCGCCGGGTAGTTCTCATCGAAGTGATGCCCGCCTGGCAGTTTCACGGCTTCGCCCACGGTAGTCTTGTCGGTGCAGCCGCTTTCGTCGACTTCTTCGGCACCGTAGATGCACACAACTTTGTCAGCCGGCAGCTTGGCCATTTCCGGGCCGGTGGCAGCTTCCTTACCCGCGTTGCCCAACCAGCCTTCCACTTCGATTTCAAAGCTGCCGGTACGCGCGAACGCCAACAGGATGATCGCGTCAACGCGTTGCTGTTCGTTTTCCGGCATGCGGTTGTAGATGGCAGGCAGCACGTCGGCACCGAACGAGTAACCGGTCAGTACGAAGCGCTTGGTGCCCCACTTCTGCCGGTAGTGTTGCATCAGCTCGGTGAGGTCCTTGGCGCTTTGCTCAGGGGTCTTGTGCTGCCAGTAGTAGCGCAGGGTGTCGATGCCGACCACCGGGTAGCCGATCTTGGCCATTTCACCGGCCACGTCGCGGTCAAGGTCGCGCCAGCCGCCATCACCGGAGAGAAACAGGGTGACGGTGTCCTTGGCTTGGCCGGCCGGTACTTCCACCACCGGAATCGCCAGGCCGCCGTTGTCCGAACCGACCAGTTGCTTGCGCAGTTCGTTGTTCAGCACTTGTGGGTAGTGAATGTCGTAGTCGCTGATGCTGGTGGTTGCGCGCGGCGTATCACGTACGAAACTGGCACTCTCGTCGTCAGGGTTATCGTTCCAGGCCACCAGCCAGTTGCCATGGGCGGCGGTTTTCGGCAACGGGTCCTTGCAGCCTTCCTGCACTAAAGCGAAACCGACGGAGATGGCGTTGGCCTTGTCGTCGTTCTGTGTGGCGAGCCAGCGCCACGCGAGCGCAGCCCCCGGGCCGATCCCGCTGACCAGGGTCGCCGGGCCTTTAAGCTGGCCCAGAGCGCTTTGCAACGCTTGTTCCTGCAACGTGCAGTCACCCTTTGGCAGGATGACTTGAACGATTTGTGCCTTGCCGCCCTGGCTCAGGGCAATCAGCTGGCTGTCGGTCAGGACTTCGTCGGCCGGCACGGCCACCGCCACGCGGGCTTTCGGCGTGCCGTTCGGGGTTACGCGGGTCATCACCGAGCCATCGGCCTGGGGCAATTGCTCCAGGGTCGGCTGTGGGGCAGGGCGGTTCCAGTACCAATAGCCACCGCCTGCAATCAGGACGAGCAGCACTACGATGGCCAATACATACCGCCAGGAGCGTCGAATCATCAGCGTTTCACCAATCCAGTCAAGCCGCCCGCAATCAGGGCGGCGGTATCGGCCAGTGCCACCAGCGGATCAAGTCCTGCGGGCACGGCCATGTAACGGGGTTCCCAGTCGGGCTGGAACTTGTCTTTGAAGCGGCGCAAACCTTGGAAGTTATACAGTTGCTCGCCACGACGGAACACCATCGAGCCCAAACGTTGGGTCAACGGGGCACCGCGACGTGGTTGCAAGCCTGACAACGGCACCATGCCGAGACTGAAGCGGGCGTAGTCATGGTTCTTATAGTGTTGAATCAGGCCAACCATCATGAACTCCATGGTCAGCTTGGGGGCGTCGGGGTGAGCGCGCATCAGGTCGAGGCTGGCCAGGTCGTGGTTGTAAGTCTCGAGCAGGTTGGCGAAGGCCACCGGGCGCCCTTCGAAGCGAACGATCGCAATTCTGAAGTGCTTGAGGTAGTCGTCGCTGAAGCGTCCCAGGGAGAAACCCTTTTCCCGTACGTTCTTGCCGGTCAGCCACGCATCGGAGATGACTTTGAGTTCAGCCATCGGTGCCTGGCCCTGCTCGAAGATCTCCAGTGACAAGCCGTCCCGGGTGCCGCGGTTCCAGGTGTAGCGCAGGTCCTTCATCTCTTTGCCCTTGGCTTCCAGGTCAAAGCGTTTGAGGTCGACGCGGGCCTCTTCGCCCAGTTTGATCGCGGTGAGGCCGATATCCATGTAATACGGCAGGTTCTCGGCGCGTACCTGGTAGAACACCGGGCGGGCATGATGGATATCGCACAGGTCACGGAACTGCCAGATCATTTCGGCGCGCGGCTGGGTCGGGCCGATCGGGTCATACAAGGCCACCAGGCTGCGCCCACGACGGGCATACATCAGGAAGGCTTCGTCGTTGGGGTGGAACAGCAAGGCCTTGTCGCCGGTCAGTGCCAGGCCGCCGTCGGGCTGGGAGGAGGCCATCAGGATCTTGGTGGCACGCTCCAGTTCATCCGGTGTCGGCAAGTGGATGATCGGGCGTGCAGTACGCAGCAACCAGGTCAGCGACACGATCACCAGCAGCACTGCCGCGCCCAGCAGCGAGCGCAGGCCACGGGGGGCGTTGGCGTCTAGGGTGAATTGCCACCATAACTGGTGGCTGTACGGTACGTCTTGATAGGCAAACAGCAGCAGCCAGATCGAAGCGCCCAGTACGCACACGCTGGCCACCAGGTACAGCGGCGAGAACGGCAGTTCAGTCAGGCGGCTGGCGCGGTAGAACGAGCGACGGAAGATCGCCAGCAGCACCGCGGTCATGATCATCAGGCTGGCTTCTTCCCAGTCGAAGCCCTTGAGCAGTGAGAGCAGGGCGCCGGTCAGCAGCAGCACCATGGTCAGCATCCAGGCGGCGGACAAGCGCCGACGCAGGCCCTGGGCAAGCAACAGGCACAGTACGCCGATCAGGCTGGCACCAAAGTGCGACGCGTCAATCAGGCGGTGGGGAATCAGGAAGCCGATGTTTTCCAGGCGTGAGTCGATTTCCGGTGTTGCGCCGGAAAACAGCAGGACCACGCCTGACAAAAAAACCAGTACGGCCAATACCGGCGCCGCCAGACCTGATGCAACCCGCAGGCTCTGCTGGGTCTGGAACAGGCGCTGGGCTTCGTTGACCAGCAGGAAGATGCACGCGATCAACAGCGGCAGTACCACGTAGATCAACCGGTACAAGAGCAAGGCTGCAGCCAGCGGTGCTGCGCCAAGTTTGTCGGCGAATGCGGCCAGCAGGATCGCTTCGAAGACGCCGACCCCGCCCGGTACATGGCTGAGCACGCCTGCGGCCAGGGCCAGCAGGTACACCAGCAGGAACGGGCCAAACGGCGGCGCTTCGGGCAACAGCATATAAAGGACGGTAGCGGCGGCGGCGACGTCCAGTGCGGTAATGATCAGTTGCAGGAAAGTCAGGCGCCGGCCCGGCAGGCGCAAGGTGCGTCGCCCGGCCTTGACCAGCAGGTTATCCGGATAAGGCTGTTCCGGCAGGCGGCGGCGGTAAATACCGATGCACAGCACCGCCGACAGTACCAGCACCGCGGCGGCAATGCCGCCCAGCAAGCCTTGCGGCAAATGCAGGTAGGTGGACGCCGCTGGCAGGTTGCTCAGCGTGGCCAATGCGGCCAGCGGCGGCAGGGCGGTGCCCAGGGCCAGGCTGGCGAACACAGTCATATGGGCGACTTCACCGGCCCCGATGCCATGGCGAGCATATAAACGGTAGCGCACCGATCCGCCCGAGAGCATCGACAGGCCAATGGCATTGCCGATGGCAAAGGCGGTAAAGCCGCCCATGGCCAGGGTCTTGGCGGGCAGTTTCACGCCGGCATAGCGGGCGCCGGAAAACTCATAGCCCAGCAAAATGATGAAGCCGGCGACCGCGGCGGCAAATGCACCCAGCAGGGCCGGCTTGGGCACTTCCAGGATCGAGTCGTGGAGGGCGTACAGATCCAGTTCCAGCAACAGGTGCCGACAGGCGATCAGGGCGATTGCGAACAGCAACAGGGTGACGGCCAGCCCGATGGGCTGACGGTACTTGCTCAACAGATCCATCCAACGCAAACGGGTGGGTGTAATCGGTTGTTCTGCTGTGACGGTGTCTTGTGGTTCAGACGAGTTGGCGCGCATCAATCACCTCGTGGATTGTGCGCGACAGGATGGGGGTATCCAGCCAAGTTACCAATCCCTATGGACAAAATAATTACAAATATTAACGCTTATCGCCGGGTGCGGCGACTGCGGCCATTGGTCGTAGAGGGTCGTGCTTGAGTACTGAGCATAGCTTGCAATGACATGGACTCTGCAAACCGTGTACGGTTTCATGAAAGATGCCATGCCATTGTTTCAGAAGAACTTTTTCATAGGATACAAAAAAGGCCACTCTTTCGAGTGGCCTTTCTTGATGTTTGGTTGCGGGAGCCGGATTTGAACCGACGACCTTCGGGTTATGAGCCCGACGAGCTACCAGACTGCTCCATCCCGCGTCTGTGGGCGGCATTCTACAGCCCAGCGCCGAGGTGTCAACCGTTAATGGGCTAATGGGTCAAATAAGTGTGAATTAGCCGCCGGGTGCCTGACCCTGTTCGTAAGTACGTGAGTGCGAAGGCTTTTTTGTCTTACAATTTTTATACAGGGCAAAAACGGACACGCACAAAAAAGGCCACTCTTTCGAGTAGCCTTTTTTGATGTTTGGTTGCGGGAGCCGGATTTGAACCGACGACCTTCGGGTTATGAGCCCGACGAGCTACCAGACTGCTCCATCCCGCGTCTGTGTGGCGGCATTCTACAGAGGAATGCCCGTGTGTCAACCGTCGTATTGAAAAAAAGCGCTTGTGCTTCAATTGGTTAGCTCTGAAAGCTACGCTCGGAAAGGGCGCGGGGCCAGTCTGGCCGAGGCTTTCAGCTCTATTGGCATGCTGAATTCGATTGAAAAAATAAATTCATCTTGGAGATTTCCTACCGCTCGGGCGGAAGATTCACACTACTGGTGCTATATACAGTGGCGAATGCGATACTGACCGCCCGTTGGATCACACCCCGTTTATATGACGCAGCGCAAAATCATCCACATCGACTGTGATTGCTTCTACGCCGCGATTGAGATGCGCGACGACCCGAACCTGGCGCAAAAGCCCTTGGCCGTGGGTGGCTCTGCGGATCGCCGGGGCGTGATCGCTACTTGCAACTACGAAGCCCGGGCGTATGGGGTGCGGTCCGCGATGTCTTCACGCCACGCCCTTAAGCTGTGTCCGGACCTGACCATCGTCAAGCCGCGTATGGATGCCTATAAAGAAGCGTCGAAGGAAATCCAGGCGATCTTTCGTGACTACACCGATCTGATCGAGCCCCTGTCGCTGGATGAAGCCTACCTGGATGTCTCCGACAGCCCGCACTTCGGCGGCAGCGCCACGCGTATTGCCCAGGATATTCGTCGACGTGTCTCCAACCAATTGCACATCACCGTGTCCGCGGGCGTAGCGCCGAACAAGTTTCTGGCCAAGATCGCCAGCGATTGGAAGAAACCCAACGGCCTGTTTGTGATTACCCCGGACCAGGTCGAAGACTTTGTCTCCCAGTTGCAGGTCAGCAAATTGCACGGTGTGGGCAAGGTCACGGCCGATAAGTTGGCGCGCCTGGGTATTGAAGACTGCCTGCAACTACGTGAGTGGAGCAAGCTGGCGTTGGTGCGCGAATTCGGCAGTTTTGGTGAGCGGCTTTGGAGCCTTGCGCGTGGGATCGATGAGCGCGTGGTGCAGAACGACAGCCGACGGCAATCCATCAGTGTGGAAAATACCTACGATGTGGACTTGCCCGATCTCTCAAGTTGTTTGGCAAAACTACCTGAACTGATGGAAACCCTGGCCGGACGCATGGCGCGCATCGACAGCAGCTACCGTGCGGGCAAACCGTTTGTGAAAGTGAAGTTTCATGACTTTACCCAGACGACGCTGGAGCAGGCCGGGGCGGGGAGGGATCTGGAGAGTTATCAACAGTTGCTGACCCAGGCGTTCAATCGCGGCGGCAAACCGGTGCGGTTGCTGGGGATTGGTGTGCGGTTGCTGGATTTGAGCAACGGCAACGAACAGCTTGAGTTTTCCTGGTAGAAACCGCGCGTTAAAGGTGGGGACTTGCTCGCGAGGGCGGTGTATCAGGGATAAATGTATCGACTGACACTCCGCCTTCGCGAGCAAGCCCGCTCCCCTATTTGGATCTTTAAAGGTCTTGAGGGCCTAACGAGCCTCAGGGTCCGCTACCAGGCGCCCTGCATCCTTGGTCAGTGCTTGCAGGAATTCCTGCTGCAACTCAGGATCATTGCGGGTCAGTTCGATCAGGCTTTGTTCCAGTTCGCTGGCTTCTTCTTCCAGACCCAGCTCTGACAGGCGCTTGACCCGGTGCACCCACTGGTTGACTTCGTCGTCTTCCAGATCGTCGTAAATCAGGCCATGGGCTTCGAGTAACTTGCTGCGCAACGTGCTGCTGATAGCCAGGGTCGAGTCTGAATGCACGTCATCCTGGCCATCTTCCACGCTGATTTTCAGGGTGCTGATCCGGTTCAAATCCTGCTCGGCGAACGGACTGTCCAACAGGTTCAGGCGCAATACGCCATTACGGTCAGTGGTCAGTTCATGGGTTTGCTTGCCGGCGGTGACCTGTACCGGGCGTTCGCTCCAGGGCAGGCTTGAATACTCCAGGCGCTTGTCGCGCTGGACTTCATCGATACCCGCCAGGTTCTGTTGCGCACGGCCATGGGACTGCACGTTCATGAACGGGTTGATGCCGTCCACGCCGTAACTCAGCCAGTCGCGTGTCATGCTGGTGGGCAGATTGCCGAGGGCGAAAATATTCGCCACGTTGGCTCCCGCACCCGCCACCAGGGCCACGGCGCCCAGGGGCATCTCGTAGACTTTGCGCCAGGGTTGGTAGGGGGTATAGCGATCATAACGGCGGGTCACTTCGAATTCGGTGACCTCGAAGGTCTTTTGCTCGTGAATCCGAACCCGGCGTTGCGGCAGTTCCAGCACTTTGGGCTCGCCTACATCGATCTGCAGGCTGTGGTCGAGCAACTTGCGCTCGATCCGCTCCTCGTGCTCACTGCGTTGCGACATCTGGTTAGCGCAGCCGCTGACAAGCAGGGCGCCGCACAAGGCGGCGCCCCCCAGGGCTCTGGTGTTTCGCTTGAACATGACTTCTCTTGATCTGGTTTTCAGCGACGAATACGCGCCTGAAGGAAAGACAACACGTCAGCCACCGGTAATGGCTGGGCTTCGGCTTCGGTCCGGCTTTTGTATTCCAGATTGCCATCAGCCAGGCCGCGATCACTGACCACGATCCGGTGCGGGATGCCAATCAGCTCCATGTCGGCGAACTTGATGCCCGGGCTGGTCTTCTTGTCCCGGTCATCCAGCAGCACTTCAAAACCCGCCGCCGTCAGTTCGGCGTACAGCTTGTCGGTGGCTTCGCGTACTTGCTCTGTTTCGTAACGCAGCGGTACCAGGGCTACCTGGAACGGTGCGAGGGCGTCACTCCAGATGATGCCTTTCTCATCGTTGTTCTGCTCGATGGCAGCCGCTACCACGCGGGACACGCCAATGCCGTAGCAGCCCATTTCCAGGGTAATCGGCTTGCCGTTCTCACCCAGCACTTCGCACTTCATCGCCTTGCTGTACTTGTTGCCCAACTGGAAGATGTGCCCGACTTCGATGCCGCGCTTGATTTCCAGGGTGCCCTTGCCGTCCGGGCTTGGGTCGCCGGCGACCACGTTGCGCAGGTCGGCCGCCGTCGGAACCGGCAGGTCACGTTCCCAGTTCACGCCAAAGTAGTGCTTGTCGTCGATGTTCGCGCCAATAGCGAAGTCGCTCATCAGCTCGACCGAGCGGTCGATGATGATCGGCAGCGACAGGTTCAGCGGGCCGAGGGAGCCGGCGCCGGCGCCAATGGCGTCGCGCAGTTCGGCATCGGTGGCCATGACCAGTGGGCTGGCCACGCCAGGTTGCTGGGCGGCCTTGATTTCGTTGAGTTCGTGGTCACCACGGATCACCAGCGCAATCAGCTTGCCTTCTTCTTCGGCGCGCACGATCAGGGTCTTGATGGTCTTTTCAATCGGCAGATTGAATTTCTCCACCAGAGCCGCGATGGTCTTGGTGTCAGGGGTGTCCACCAGGCGCAGCTCTTCAGACGGGGCTGGGCGGGACGTTTCCCGTGGCACGGCTTCGGCTTTTTCGATGTTCGCCGCGTAGTCGGAGCCGTTGCTGAACACGATGTCGTCTTCACCGGACTCGGCCAGCACATGAAACTCGTGGGAACCGGCGCCGCCGATGGAACCGTTGTCGGCTTCAACCGGGCGGAATTTCAGGCCCAGGCGCGTGAACACGTTGCAATAGGCCGTGTGCATGCGGTCATAGGTGGCCTGCAGGGACGCCTGGTCAGCGTGGAACGAATAGGCGTCCTTCATGATGAATTCGCGGCCACGCATCAAACCGAAGCGTGGGCGGATTTCGTCGCGGAATTTGGTCTGGATCTGATACAGGTTCAGCGGCAGCTGTTTATAGCTGCTCAGCTCGTTGCGCATCAGGTCGGTGATCACTTCTTCGTGGGTCGGGCCGGCGCAGAAGTCGCGACCATGCCGATCCTTGAAGCGCAGCAACTCAGGGCCGTACTCTTCCCAGCGCCCGGATTCCTGCCACAGCTCAGCCGGTTGGGTGCTCGGCATCAACACTTCCAGAGAGCCGGCGGCGTTCATTTCTTCACGAACGATGGCTTCGACCTTGCGCATCACCTTCAAGCCCATGGGCAGCCAGGTGTACAGGCCGGAGGCCAGTTTGCGGATCATGCCGGCGCGCAGCATCAGCTGATGGCTGATCACAACCGCGTCGGAAGGCGTTTCTTTCTGTGTGGCGAGCAAATATTGACTGGTACGCATGGTAGGCCGTTGTCGGTTGCTTGGACTTGAAATGACTTGGGATTGTACGGGCGTGAGCCGCCGCCGTACAGGTATCAGAATAAAGGGCTATCTGTAACGAGGGAGCTTGCTCCCGTTCGACTGCGCGCAGCAGTCGAACGCTTTTTTTGAGGGCGCTGCGCACTCCTGCGGGAGCAAGCGCCCTCGCCACAGAGTGCTTGTCATTCTTCTGCAGGAGGACTCAAGCGCGCCCGCCGACTTTCCTGAAACCAGTGCAGCGCAATCAGGAACAACGTCGGCACGCCCAGCAGGCAGGTGATGATAAAGAAGTTGTGATAACCGAACTTCTCCACCATCACGCCGGAGTACCCGCCAATCAGGCGTGGGAGCAACAGCATGATGGAACTGAGCAGCGCATATTGGGTGGCGGAGAACTTGAGGTTGGTCAGGCTCGACAGATAGGCGACAAACGCCGAGGTGGCCAGGCCCGAGCTGAAGTTATCCAGGGAGATGGTGAAGATCAGCATCTGCAGGTCCGGGCCCATGTCCGTGAGCATCACGAACAGCAGGTTGGTTGCGGCCGAGGCCGCGCCGCCGATGAACAGGATCGGCAGGATACCGAAACGCACGATCAGCAGGCCGCCCATGCCGGCGCCGAGCAGTGTCATGATCAGGCCGAAGATCTTGCTGACCCCGGCGATCTGGTCCTTGGTAAAGCCCTGGTCGATATAGAAGACGTTGGCCATCACGCCCATCACGGTGTCGGACATGCGATAGGTCGCAATCAGGCCAAGCAGCAGCAATGCCTGCCAGCGGTAGCGCAGGATAAAGTCGTTGATCGGCGTCAGCACCGGCGCCAGGCCGCGGCGGCCCATGGCCGACAGGCACAGGGTGGTGAGGATGATGTACAGAATGGCGCGCAGGAACGCGCGGTCTTCCATTAACAGCTCCCACAACGTGACGCCGTGGAACAGCACGCTGGCGAAATCGGTGTTGTACAACTGGGTGAACATCGCCGGGACCGACACCAGCAGCACGATCAAGACGAACACCGAGACCAGTTGGTGCATGAAACTGTAGCGGCCGGCCTGCAGTTGGGTACGCAGTGGTACGTCGGGTTCACGCATGAGCAAAGTGGTCAGGAGCGCCGGGATCATCAGCACGCCGAACATGACATAGGTGCCGGTCCAGGCCGAGTGCTTATAGTTGAAGCCGGTAGAGCCGAAACCTTCGGCAAAGAACAGCGCGCCGGCCGTGGCCAAGAGGGCTGCAATGCGGTACCCGGACATATAACTGGCGGCCAGGGCGGCCTGGCGGCTGTCGTCGGCGATTTCCAGGCGGTAGGCGTCTACGGCGATGTCCTGGGTGGCCGAGGCGAAGGCCACGATCACCGCGATAGCGATCAGCCAGGACAAGTGTTTTTGCGGATCGCAGAACCCCATGCCGATCAATCCGAGGATCACCAGCGACTGGGCAAGCACCAGCCACGAGCGGCGGCGCCCCAGTTTTCCGAGGAGCGGCAGGCGCCATTGGTCGAGCAGCGGCGACCAGACCCATTTAAAGGCGTAGGCCAGGCCGATCAGGCTCGCATAACCGATGGTCTCGCGGGCCACACCGGCCTCACGCAGCCATACGGAAAGCGTCGAGAACACCAACATGTAAGGCAAGCCGGCGGCGAAGCCGAGCAACAACAGCACTAACGTCGAAGGGCTGGCATAGGCGGCGAGCGCGGCGCGCCAGGTTTTACGGGGCATGGGCTGGAGTCTGCCTCAGATTTGCGGAAACAAAGCGCGCACTCTAACCGCTGTGCTCTACCGGGCGCCAGCCATGACGCTGAATATCAACGCGATTGTTCAGGATAGTGACACCTTCGCTGCGTAAACGTGCACGTTGTTCGTCGCCTGAGGCGCTGCCTACCGGCAGACTTATCCGACCGCCGGCACCCAGCACACGGTGCCAGGGCAGTCGCGTGTCTTCGGGCAGTTGGCTGAGGGTGCGCCCCACCCAGCGCGCTGCCCGACCCAGGCCGGCCAGGTGCGCCAACTCGCCGTAACTCACTACACAGCCTTCCGGGACTTGCGCCAGCGTCAGGTACAGCGCGGTGCGGCGCATATCGGCGGGACTTTGTGGCGTGTCGGCAGGTGGATTCACTGTGGGCATATCCGCTGAGATCTTCGTTTATTTGTAAGAAACGTCTGTAAGCATGGCGATGAGAATTGAACTCAATATAAATCCTTGAGTCAGTCGTAGCTATCTAACACGATAGCGCCCTCTTTTCCGCCAACCTCGAGCCTCGAATCTGCTTATGTTGTCCAGAACTCTGCTGTGCCTTGCTGTTCTCAGCGCCTCTACACCTGTGCTCGCCGACACCGTGTGGTTGAAGAACGGCGACCGCCTGACCGGCAAGATCAAAGTCTTTGATGGCGGCAAGCTGCTGATCCAGACAGACTACGCGGGCTCGATTCCGGTGGACTGGAAGCAGGTGAAAACCCTGGAGAGCGACCAGGAATTGCTCGTCAAGCAGGACGCCTACACCGGCGAGAAGGCCAAGTCGCTGAAAGCAGCGGATGAAGGAAAGGTGGTCCTGGCCAACGGCGAAGCGCCCAAGACCGTGGACCTGGCAAGTATCCAGCAGATCATCAAGCCCAAGCCGGTCATCGAAGACCTGGTATGGAAGGGCAATGTCGACCTGGCGCTGGACTACAAGCGTGCCGACAAAGACACCAACGACTACGACATCGATTTCAAAACCACGGCCCGTCACGGCCAGTGGCGTCATACCGGGAAGGGTGAGTACAACCGCGAGTTCCAGGACGACGTCACTACCACCGACAACTGGGCCTTGGAATATGACCTGGACCGCTTCATCACCGAGCATTGGTTCTGGCAGGGTCGCCTGACCTATAAGCGCGACAAGGTGGAAGACCTGTCGCGGCAACGCACCGTGGGTACCGGCCCCGGCTACCAGTTCTGGGATGATGAACTGGGCGCATTCTCCCTCGGTTCCCTGGTTAACCGCACCGATTACGAATATGCCGACGGCGGCAAGGACAACTTCTACTCCCTGGCCATGAAGTGGAACTACAACCGCTATCTGGTGGGCAAGACCGTTGAGTTCTTCACCAGCGGTGAACTGGGCAAACCGCTGGCCGGGCCAGCTGAATACTCACTGGATGCACAAATGGGCCTGCGCTACAAAGTCACCGAGTGGGCGTCGCTCAACCTCAAGGCCGAGCGCGACATTATCAGTGGCGACACGGAAAGCAGCTTGAGCAAGACGCGCTACACCGCAGGGTTCGGTGTGGCCTGGTAAAAAAACGCGGCAAAACCTGCCGGCGAGGCTCTGGCAACCTGCGCGTATATTGATTACCTTGTGTTGAGATCCATTCCCATATGCCATGGGCGGTCGAACACCCGAGGAGTCATACGTTGAGCGCGCACGTTGCCAAGAACGCCCGAGAGCTGTTGCTCAAGGAATACCGTGGGGCTCTCTCCACACTGTCCAAAGCCATGCCTGGCTTCCCCTTCGGTTCGGTCGTGCCTTATTGCCTGGATGAGCAGGGCCGTCCGCTGATCCTGATCAGCCGCATTGCCCAGCACACCCATAACCTGCAGAAAGACCCTAAATGCTCGCTGCTGGTGGGTGAGCGCGAAGCCGATGACGTGCAGGCGGTCGGGCGCCTGACCTACCTGGCCGAAGCCGAGAAGCTGGACGATCAAGTGGCGATCGATGCGGCGGCCGAACGTTACTACCGCTACTTCCCCGACTCGGCCAACTACCACAAGGCTCATGATTTTGATTTTTGGGTACTCAAGCCTGTGCGCCACCGTTATATCGGTGGGTTTGGCGCGATTCACTGGGTCGACCAGTTGACTCTGGCCAACCCGTTCGCCGGCAAGGCTGAGCGCAGCATGATCGAGCACATGAACAGCGATCACACCAAAGCCATTGCGCATTATGTCGACCTGGCCGGTTTGCCGACCTCCGAGCCTGCGCAATTGGTCGGTATCGACAGTGAAGGCATGCACCTGCGGATCGGCCAGTCGTTGCATTGGCTGCCTTTCGCCGAGTCTTGTAATACTCCGACACAAGTGCGCGAGGCCTTGGTTTCATTGGCTCACGCCCAGGTCTGGCCGAAAAAAGCAGCGGCCAGCGCTTGAATTCACGAAACGGCGACGTCATCTAAGGTGGACTGGCAAGGCATTCTTGCGTTGAGGAACCATTTGATGCGCCCTTTTTTATTGCTCTTTCTGCTGTTCCCGGTGTTGGAGCTGTTCGTATTCGTTCAAGTCAGCAGCGCGATCGGGTTTTTCCCGGCGCTGTTGCTGATAATCGCCGGCTCGATGCTGGGCGTCCTGGTACTGCGCGTCGCCGGCCTGGCTACAGCCCTGCGTGCCCGTGAAAGCCTGAATCGCGGTGAGTTGCCGGCCCAGACCATGCTCGAAGGCCTGATGATGGCCCTGGCCGGTGGCCTGTTGATCCTGCCGGGCTTCATCAGCGATGTGGTCGGCCTGATCATGCTGCTGCCGGTCACGCGCAAATTACTGGCCGGCAAGATGCGCCAGCGCGCCGAAGAGGCAGCGATTCGCCAGCGTGCCTTCGCCGATGACCTGCAGCCCCGCGGCGGTCCGGCTCCGCGCCAGCCCCTGGGGCGTGAAGGGGATGTGATCGAAGGCGAGTTCGAACACCGCGACTCCAAATAACCGCTTTATTGGCACGGCACCTTCGGGTGCCGTGTTGCTTTTAGCCGGCCGTAGACACAAAAAATTTCATTCGCGGGCCCTTGAAATAGGCATATGCGCCCTTATGTAAGGGTCACCGCAAGGTTTCTGGTGGTGACACCAGTCAGACTTCCGCGTCTTGCCTGGCGAGGCGCGACCGGCACAGCCGGAATACAAACCCGCCGGTACTGAAACCGGCCGATGAAAATACAATTAGGAGAGATCGACAATGAGCAAGCTTCGTCCTCTGCACGACCGCGTCGTCATCCGTCGCAGCGAAGAAGAAAAGAAAACCGCTGGCGGTATCGTTCTGCCAGGTTCGGCTGCTGAAAAAGCCAACCACGGCGAAGTGATTGCTGTGGGTTCCGGCAAAGTGCTGGACAACGGCGAAGTACGTGCGCTGGCTGTGAAAGTGGGTGACAAGGTTGTATTTGGCCCTTACTCCGGCAGCAACACTGTGAAAGTCGATGGCGAAGACCTCCTGGTAATGAGCGAGAACGAAATCCTCGCTGTTATCGAAGGCTGATTCCCGCTCATCTTCCCCAAGAATTTAAGGAATATCGATCATGGCTGCTAAAGAAGTTAAATTCGGCGATTCCGCCCGTAAAAAAATGCTGGTTGGCGTCAACGTCCTGGCTGATGCGGTAAAAGCGACCCTCGGCCCGAAAGGCCGTAACGTGATCATCGAGAAGAGCTTCGGCGCTCCGACCATCACCAAGGACGGCGTTTCCGTCGCCAAAGAAATCGAACTGGAAGACCGTTTCGAAAACATGGGCGCGCAGCTGGTCAAAGACGTTGCCTCCCGTGCCAACGATGACGCAGGCGACGGCACCACCACCGCTACCGTTCTGGCCCAGGCGATCGTCAACGAAGGCTACAAGGCCGTTGCTGCCGGCATGAACCCGATGGACCTCAAGCGCGGCATCGACAAGGCAACCATCGCCATCGTTGCCGAGCTGAAAAACCTGTCCAAGCCATGCGCCGACACCAAGGCTATCGCTCAGGTAGGCACCATCTCCGCCAACTCCGATAGCTCCATCGGCGACATCATTGCCGAAGCCATGGAAAAAGTCGGTAAAGAAGGCGTGATCACCGTTGAAGAAGGCACTGGCCTGGAAAACGAACTGTCGGTTGTAGAAGGCATGCAGTTCGACCGTGGCTACCTGTCCCCGTACTTCGTCAACAAGCCGGAAACCATGGTTGCCGAGCTGGACAGCCCGCTGATCCTGCTGGTCGACAAGAAAATCTCCAACATCCGCGAAATGCTGCCAGTACTGGAAGCCGTTGCCAAAGCCGGCCGCCCACTGCTGATCGTTTCCGAAGACGTTGAAGGCGAAGCCCTGGCGACGCTGGTTGTGAACAACATGCGTGGCATCGTTAAAGTCGCAGCCGTCAAGGCTCCAGGCTTCGGCGACCGTCGCAAGGCCATGCTGCAGGACATCGCTGTTCTGACCGGCGGTACCGTTATCTCCGAAGAGATCGGCCTGAGCCTGGAAAGCGCCACCTTGGAAAACCTGGGTAGCGCCAAGCGCGTGACCATCTCCAAGGAAAACACCATCATCGTTGACGGTGCTGGCGTAGAGCAGGACATCCAGGCTCGCATCACTCAGATCCGTGCCCAGGTTGCCGAGACTTCGTCCGACTACGACCGTGAAAAACTGCAAGAGCGTCTGGCCAAGCTGTCCGGCGGCGTTGCAGTGATCAAGGTTGGCGCTGGCTCCGAAGTTGAAATGAAAGAGAAGAAAGCCCGCGTTGAAGACGCCCTGCACGCAACCCGCGCAGCCGTTGAAGAAGGCGTGGTACCTGGCGGTGGCGTAGCGCTGATCCGTGCTCTGGAAGCCCTGACCAACCTGACCGGCGACAACGCTGATCAGAACGTCGGTATCGCTGTACTGCGTCGCGCTGTTGAAGCGCCGCTGCGTCAGATCGCTGCCAACTCGGGTGACGAGCCAAGCGTTGTGGTCAACCAGGTCAAGAACGGTAAAGGTAACTACGGTTACAACGCCGCGACTGGCGTCTATGGCGACATGATCGAAATGGGCATCCTGGATCCAACCAAGGTGACTCGTTCCGCGCTGCAAGCAGCATCCTCCATCGGCGGTCTGGTCCTGACCACTGAAGCGGCCATTGCTGACAAGCCGAAACCAGAAGGTGCAGCTGGCGGCGGTATGCCAGACATGGGCGGCATGGGTGGCATGGGCGGCATGATGTAAGCCAGCCTTACCCGGCACCTGAAAAACCCCGCCTGCAGTGATGCAGGCGGGGTTTTTTTATGGCGTGGTCCTGACTCAGCCCATTGCGCGGCGCCTCAGCAGTTTTCTGAACGTGAACCCCCGTGCCAGGGTCAGTTGGGCGCGCGGCAGGAGTGCCATGGGGTGCGGTAAAGCTTCGTCGAGTGGCTGATGAACAGGCAGGTGCGCGGTTCTTTCATGGGACGCAGGCCTGGGCCGTTCCCAGTGGCCGGACATGACCACTATACCCAGCAGCTTGAGTGTATTGGCGTAGTAGTCATGGTTCTTGAGCGGGCGGTGTTGCAGGTTGTCCCAGATGTTATTGAGCCATGGCTGGTTGCCGGGGCTGATCATGGCGCTGACCCCCAGCGCGGAAATAAACGCCGGATCATCCTGGTCCTCGTCGAACGCGCTGCCATCGATTCGGTAGCCGTTGTTGAACGCACTTGGCTGATCGCCCGTGGTTATGCGCGCCCAGTGGTTGAATGAGGTCAAGGTGTCCAGCGCGCGCGCGTCGCCGTACATCAAGTAATCCAGGCCCACACGCCAGGGGTAACGGGCCGCATTCCAGGCGTAATCACCGTCATGGCTGCCCTCCAGCAAGTCTGCGCGGGCGGGCGTGATCGACGTGTCGAGGTGGCTGATGAAGTCTGGCAGCAGGGCGCTGCCCGCGCTGTAGCGCTCAGTGAAGGTGTTGATGATCGAGTAGGTTTTGTCACGAACGGCCAGCCAACGTTTATCACCCGTCATCGCAAAAAAGCTGTTGAGGTGCGACTGCATGAAGTCCGAGCTGCGGGTGGCATATTCAAGCTCGGAATCGCCGTCGGTGCCGGCCCAGTCACCGAGCAGCAGATGATGGGTTCGCGGATGTACTTCATGGTGCATGATCGCTGCCAGCACTTGATTGGCTTGGCTGCGGTAGTCAATCGCACCTTGGCTGCCCCAAGCCTGGTCGGCCAGCAGCAGGGCGTAGGCGATATCCAGGTCCCCGTCGGTGGCGCTGGCGTTGCCCCGAAATCGGCCAGTGGAATTGCCGCAGCCTTCGACCTGATTCCAGGCCATCAAGCCGGGGTCGGATTTGGCTGGGTGATCTTTGAAATAGAGCACCATGCCGTCAAAGATCTTCTGCGCGTCCGGGTCCTGCTCGGCCATCATCACACTGAGCAACATGCCATAGCCGTGGGCTTCGGATACGGTGATGGTGTGCGGGGCCGTACCGCCGCCCACCGGCTTGCCGTCGGCATTGACTTTGATGAAATAGCGAGCGTTGCCGCATTCGGCGGACAGGTAAAGGGCTTTCCATTCCTTGTAAAACCGCGTCAGTTGCTGGTCCATGACCGCTTGGGACAGGTGGTTGGGTTTGATCGAACCGGGGTAGTAGGGTGCCGCTTGGCTAAAGGCCCAGGCACCGCTGGCCAGCAGTGAGCTGGCGGCTATGCACAATGACCCTATCAGTCTTGGCAAATGCTGTTTCGAGGGACGCATGAACGGGCTCTCCAACCTGCAATTCAGGCGGCGAGATTACGGGCAGTGCGAACGGTTCGCTGTCACAGGCTGTAACACGCGGCGGGTTATAGAGGACGCAACGGCAGGATCAGGCTCAGGCGTGCGCCGCCCAACGGGCTGCGGGCCACCGATAGTTCGCCGCGGTGCCACTGGGTCGCGCGCCTGGCCAGTGCCAGGCCAAGGCCGAAGCCACCGGGTTCGTCACCGCCCATGGCCAGCCGCACAAAGGGCTCGAAGATTTTTTCGCGGTTTTCTGCCACTACGCCAGGACCGTCATCGTCGACATGCAGGACCAGATGATGTTGGCCATGATAAGCCGCGCTGACACACACTTGGTCACGAGCATAAGTGATGGCATTACTCAGCAGGTTGCGCACGATCAGGTGCAGCAGGGCGCGGTCGCCGATCAACTCCAGATCCGTTGGGTCGGTCTCCAGGCTCAGCCGGCGATGGTGACCATCCAGCAAGGCAAACTCCTGGTGCAGCCATTCGCGGATGCGGATGGGCTCGTGTTGCAGGTCCGACGGCGCGCCGGCCATTCGCGCGAAGGCCAGGCTTGCACGCACCAAGGCTTCCAGCTCTTCGACGTCGGTCAGCAAGCGTTCCTGAAGGCGCGTGCGCGTGACCGGGTCTTCACTTTTGCCCATCAGGGTCAAGGCAAAGCGCATGCGCGCCAGTGGCGTGCGCAGTTCATGGGAGACGGCCTGGGACACTTCCCGATGGCGTTCGCCCATGGCGGTAATGTCCTGGGCATGTTGCTGCAGCGTCTGCAGCAACGGCGTCCATTCCTTGCCCATGGCCGGCAACATCGCATTGGGTGTGCGCGCCAGGGCGCCGATGCACGTATCGAGTGCTTCAAGGTCGTTAAGGCGCCGGCTGCGCGCGCGCAGGCCAAGCCAGAGCAGTAGCAGCACCGGCAGGCCGGCCACACACGCGGTGATCCAGTAAACGGGAAATTGCAGCAGGTCCTTGACCTCCGCGGTTCCCCACATCGGGCCGAACTGGATCAGCGTGTCGCCGTCGAGCGGGAAATAGGTGATGTCTTCGTCACTGTTCTGCGCCGGTTGTTGGTGCCTGAGCATGATCAGCGCTTCGGGCGGCAGCTCGATATCGTCGATGTTCACCAGGTGGACCGGGTACTGGAAGCGAGCGCGCAGCGTTTCCATACGCGCTTCGCGCTGGTCGGCGGGCAGGGTTTTGAGCTGCTCGGCCACCAGGTAGCCAGGGCCGGCCATCAAGCGCAGAAAGCTGTACTCACCGACAAATACCGACGCGTTGGCACATTGCCACAGTAGATAAAGCGTCAAAGCGGCCCAACTGATGCCCGCCGCGACGGCTGCCCATGGCCGTACGTTAGATAGCATGGAGGGCGTCCTGAGGGATCTCGACGAACAGGTAGCCCTGGGCCGTGATGGTTTGGATGGTCACGGGGCACTTCAGGCTCATGAGTTTCTTGCGCAGGCGTGATACACGCATATCAATGGAGCGATTGACGCCGTCGTACTCCAGGCCTCGCAGGCTCTGAAGCAATTTTTCGCGGGTCAGCAGCACGCCGCAGTGGCGGGCAAAAATGGCCAGTAATTCGAACTCGGCGACCGAGAACTGCAAGAGCGTTTCATCGAGCCAGGCGAAATGGGCATGCAGGTCCAATCGAAACGCACCCCACTGATAAACCGAACGCGGTGCTTGTGGGTGGCGTCGCAGCAACGAGCGAACCCTGGCCAGCAATAGCAGTGGGTCGACGGGCTTGACTACGTAGTCGTCCGCTCCGACGTCGAAACCGGTCAGTTGCTCGGCATTTTCATCCAGTGCCGTCATCATCAGGATCAGCCCCGGGTAGCGGTCACGGATCTGTCGGCACAGGGTGAAACCGTCGATACCCGGCAACATCACATCCAGGATCAACAGGGCCGGTCGTTCGTCGAGAATGCGCTGCGCTGCGCGATCGCCACGGTGCTCCACCGCAACGGTAAAGCCTTCGGCGCGCAGGAACTCGGCGGTCAGCGCGGCCAGTGGACGGTCGTCTTCAATCAGCAGAAGGGTGTCGGACATTAAAAAGAGGCCGTCGCCGGAGCAAGGCCGCAAGTGTTACGCCCTTGCCTGGGCGGAGGCAAGGGCGGAACGCACACTCGACCTCTATTGGGCGATGATCTTGCGCGTGGCGATGTGGTCCGTGTGTGAGCCAATAGTGAAAAACTCGTCAAGGCATGAGATTGGTTGAAAACATTAATCGATAAGCCCGACAGGTCTATCCCTGAGCCCCTCTAGGCCTTAAGCTGCGCGAGCCAGCACGGCTGGTACGACAGTACGGAGACACTGCCCATGCGAATTTTATTGGTTGAAGACAACCGCGATATTCTGGCCAACCTGGCGGACTACCTGGGGCTCAAGGGCTATACCGTTGACTGCGCGCAGGACGGTTTGTCCGGCCTGCACCTGGCGGCGACCGAACATTACGATTTGATTGTGCTCGACATCATGCTGCCAGGCATTGATGGCTACACCTTGTGCAAACGCCTGCGCGAAGATGCGCGCCGTGACACACCGGTGATCATGCTCACTGCCCGCGATCAGCTGGATGACCGGCTGCAGGGCTTCAAGTCCGGCGCCGACGATTACCTGCTCAAGCCGTTTGCCTTGTCCGAATTGGCTGCGCGCATTGAAGCGGTGCTGCGTCGTGCCCAGGGTGGTGGCCGCCGCGCCCTGCAGGTGGGCGACTTGCACTATGACCTGGATACCCTGGAAGTCACCCGCGAAGGGCGCCTGCTCAAGCTCAACCCGGTGGGCCTGAAACTGTTGGCGGTGCTGATGCAGAAAAGCCCGCACGTGCTGCGCCGGGAAATTCTCGAAGAAGCCCTATGGGGCGATGACTGCCCGGACAGCGACAGCCTGCGCAGCCACGTTCACCAATTGCGCCAGGTGATCGACAAACCTTTCGCCAAGCCATTGCTGCAAACGGTGCACGGTGTGGGTTATCGCCTGGCCGAGGGCCGTGATGGAGTTTAAGCAAAGCCTTGCCCAGCGGATCATCATCGCCTTTGCCTTGATGAGCGCATTGGTGGCGGGGGCTTTCGCCATGGGCATTGTTGCGACTGTGCACCTGGTGGAAGAGAAATTGATCTCGGCGGGCCTGGGTGGCGACCTGCAACGGTTGCTATTGATGGACAGTGTCGAAGACTGGAGCCATCGGCCGGAACCGGATCAGCTGTTCTATTTCAGCGGTGGGCGCGGCGATTTCGAACTGCCCAAGGATTTGCGACACCTGGACCCGGGCTTTCATGAGGTGTTCCGTGAGTCGCTGTCGTACCACGCCATGGTCGAAGTGGTCGACGGTCGGCGTTATGTGCTGCTGCAAGACCAGAGCGACTTTGAAGAGCGTGAGCGCGTGTTGTTTGCTGTGGTGCTGGTGGGCTTCGTGCTCAGCCTGGCGCTGGCGGTGTTCCTCGGTTGGGTCCTGGCGCGCAAGGTGATGGCTCCGGTGGTACGTCTGGCCCGCCAGGTACGTCATCGCGACCAATTGCTTGGCCTGGCGCCGCCATTGGCGCCGGATTACGCGGCTGATGAGGTGGGTGAACTGGCCGTGGCGTTCGACGCCACACTCGGCCGCTTGCGTCAGGCACTGTCCCGTGAGCAATTGTTTACCAGCGACGTGAGCCATGAATTGCGTACACCCTTGATGGTGTTGGCCAGTTCCTGCGAACTGTTGCTGGAGAACCCGGCTATTGATCAACGAGGCCGTGCCCAGGTCCAGCGCATCGCCCGCGCCAGCGAGGAAATGCGCGAACTGGTGCAAACCTTCCTGATGCTGGCCCGCGCCAAACACGATGATGCCGCCATGTCACCGCAGGTCACTCTCACCCAGGTGGCCGAAGACTTGCTCGGTATCTGGCGCGAGCCTATCGAGCAAAAAGGTCTTGAGTTGATTTACCTTCCGGGCAATCCCTTGCCTACCCGCTATAACACCACGTTCCTGCACGCGGTGATGGGCAACTTGTTGCGCAACGCTCTGCATTACACCGAGCAAGGGTTTATCCGCCTCACCTTGGAGCCGAGCGGTTTTATCGTCGAAGACTCCGGCGTGGGCATTCCGGAAGACAAGCGTGAGGCGATGTTCGAGCCTTTCGTGCGGGGCAGCGAGAAGCGCGGCGAGGGCCTGGGATTAGGTTTGTCGCTGGTGCAACGTATCTGCGAGAGCCAAGGCTGGAGCGTCAGCCTGAGCACCATGGAGCCCAACGGCTGCCGCTTTCACGTGGAGTTGAGTCAGGTCAAACCTTGACTCGCCATCCTGCCGCTAGGCTGCTGCAGTTTCCGTGCTTTTCGGCGAACATGGCCCCATGCCATCGTTTGTGTCTGTAAAGTCTTGAAATGTATGGGGTTGGACAGGACAAGTTTTTCACAACCAGTTGACCTGTCGCTCACAGTTTGCTGCTTAAGGTTGTAGGCATCAGCAACTGGAGATGTTTTAGATGCCTTCCCCGATCAAGCTCGAATTTTCCGAAAAGTACGACGACCAACACGCGCAGAAATATTTGCTCAAGCATCAGGACAATCTGGCTCGCCGGTTGTCCCACAAACGCGACGAGCAGTTGGCGCGTGCTGCGCTGGCAATGGCTGGTGAGCCTGGGCTGGTACTGGACCTGCCTTGCGGTGCCGGGCGTTTCTGGCCATTGCTGGCCGAAAAACCCAACCGTGTGATTATCGGCGCTGATAATTCGGCGTCGATGTTGAAGGTCGCCACAGTCGCCCAATCGGCGGATGTGGTGAAACGGGTACGTCCTTTGCAGACATCCGCCTTTGATATCGATTTGCCGGACAATGCGGTCGACAGTATTTTTTGCATGCGCTTGATGCACCATATTGGTGATCCGGAGCACAGGCTGGCGATACTGCGGGAGTTTCAGCGTGTAACGCGCGACAGTGTGATCCTCTCGCTGTGGGTCGATGGCAATTTTAAAGCCTGGAAACGCAAGCGCACCGAGGCACGGCGTCGCGAAAGAAGTGAGCAGGAAGGTTACCAAAATCGGTTTGTGTTACCGGCTGCTACTGTCGAGGCAGAATTTGAGCAGGCCGGTTTCCGTGTTCAGGAATCCCTGGACTTCATGCCGCTCTACGCCATGTGGCGTGTGTATGTATTGCGTAAGAGGTGAGAGGATGGCAGTTGAGTGCGTAGCAGGTAGTCATGTAGCTCCCGAGGAGCGGTTTGATTATTTCTGGCGCCAGAAGGGGGAGTGGGTCGAGGAACCCAATCGTCGACGTGGCGGTGAAAGTGGTGTGCAGCGCATCATCGGCACCAACGGACGGTTGCTCTACAGCAAGCGTCAGACCGGGCATATCTACCGCAGTTGGCTCCACCCGTTCGGACGCCCGACCGTGCTACGTGAACGTGATGCCCTCAAGGGCCTGCGTTTGCTTGATGTACGTGTACCGGAACTGGTGTTTTGCGAAGCGCGTCGTGATCCGGAGCACCAATGGAAAGCACTGTTGGTGACTGCGGCGCTGGACGGTTTCGACGAGATTGAAAACTGGTATGCCGCCGGCGGCCGTGAACAGTACGGCGAGCTTGTTCATGAGCGTCTGCTCAAGGAACTGGCCGGCACCCTGGCGCGTATGCACAAGGGGCGTTGGCAGCATGGTTGCCTGTATATCAAGCACATCTTTGTGCGGGTAACGGGCGAGGGTGACGCGGCCAATGTGGAAGTCGCGCTGCTGGATTTTGAAAAGTGCCGCCAGCGTTTTACCGCTTATCAGGCCGCTTCCCACGACATGCTGCAACTGCGTCGCCATTCGTCGTGGAACGATACCGACTGGAAAAAACTCAGCTACTTTTATGAGGCGGCGTTTGGCAGCGCTATCAAGGGTTTAACCAGATGAAGCTAGAAATAGCACGAGGTTTGTTTCTGGTCGGTGCGTTGGGTATTGCAGCCCTGGCCCTGGCTGCGTGGGAGCAACCTCGCATACAAGTGCTCAGTGCGGTGGCAGGTAACGGGCAATGCCTGTTACCGCGTGTCGCCAAGGCGAGCGTAAAGGCAAGGCCCGATAATGATCTGCTGTTGTTCATGTTCGGGATGTCTCAAGGGATGAGGCCGCAAAGTTGAGAAGAACGTTGAAACGATTCAACCCCCGAAACAGGGCCTTGCGATGCGAGGCCCTTTTTTTTGCCTTTAAATCAGATGCAAGTGGTTATCCCAAAGCCCCGCCGGTAATTCCAACGGTGTGGCAACCAAAGGTGTCTGACGGCAATCGTAGAACCGGCAGCGCCCCTGGCCGGAGGTGACGACAAAGCCATCCGTTACCGCACCGACGCCGGCACAGTCGGGTAAAGGCCCATCCAGGCGTAGCTCACCGCTATCGATGTCCCATATGAAAAAGCGATTGCCCCGTGGCGCGGTCAGCGCCACCAGGCGCAGTTCGCTGTGCACCGCGACGCTGGCGGTATAGTGACCCATCGCCAGCAATTGTTCGTCGGCCACCGGGAACGCCACGAACGGTTGCCCTGGCCGCTTGATCGCCAGCAGTTCCGAGCGTTCATGGGACGGCCCCATGAATTGCTGCCCGGTGAGGACAGTACCGTCTTGGGCGATGCCCATATGGCGCACGCTGTTCATCTGCTGGCTGAGGGTTTCCTTGCTGATCAGGGTGCCATCGCGGTGCATCAGCACCAGGCTCGGTTCCATGGCGTCGAGGTTCATCTCCACGCGGCTTTCGGCTTCGGTGCGAATACCGCCGTTGGCCACTACCAGGGTTTCGCCGTCGGGCATCCACGACACCTGGTGCGGGCCGATGCCGTGGGTGGAAATCTCACCCCTGTGCACCAGCCGCTCGCCCTCGAACTTATACACACCGAGCAAACCGCGCCCCGGGTCGGACGTGTCGTTCTCGGTGGCATAGAGCCAGTCGCCGCTGTGGTGAATGACCGCGTGACCATAGAAGTGGCGATTGGCGTTCGAGGTGACGGTTTGCAGCAGCGTGCCATCACGCAAATCGATCAGGTAATTCTCGGTACCCGGACGACGGGCGACGAACAGTGCAATCGGCAGCGTCGGGTGGTGGATGATGTCATGGCAGCGCTGGCCGACCTGGGTAGCAAATACCTGCTTGCCGTCCAGGCGAAAACCTACCGCGTAGTGCTTGCCGTCGGCGTCATCGCGCGCCGAGAGCAACAGTGGGCTTTTGTCCTTTTGCTTGAATAGCGTCCAGCCACCCAACGTGAGTGCACTGAGCAGCATGCTGCCAACCGCCAAAGCCTGTCGCCTGAGCATCATCAGTCACCGTCGTTGGCGTTGAAGCCCAGTTGGATGCCCAGTGCCTTGGCCAGCTCACCTTCGTGCAGGCGGTGGACCACGTTGAGGCTGTCATAAAGGTCGTTGAGCTGCTGGCGCCCGGCGTCGTCGGCCAGCAGTTCATTGAGGGTGCGCTGGTTGCTGGCGAACAGTTTCAGGGCGGCGGCATAGGCGGCGTCGATCTTGTCGGCCAGCGGCTTTTGATCCGACGGCAACAGGCTGCGCAGTCCCTTGTTCTCCACACCCGCCCATACGGTCTGTGCGGCGGCGAGGCTGGCTTCCAGGCTTTGCAGGGACGCCTGGCTGCGCCATGCGTCAGCCTGGAACGGTTGCGGGATACCCTTGGCCTGGCGGCCCATCGGCGTACCGAGTTTTTTCTTCAGGGTGTCCAGCGCGGTTACCTGCGCACGCAGCAGGTCGGCGATGGCTTCGTGGGAATCGGCGTAGCGCTGGTTGGGAAACTTGGTCATCTGCGCGAGCATCCCGTCGGTGTTGTTCCAACTGGCGAGGATCTCTTCAGCGAGGGTTTTCTGGCGTTCGCCGATGGCCACCAGCAACGGGCAGTAGCGAGCCTTCTGCGCTTCATCGGCGACGTCGGTCTTGGCGTCGTAGAGGATGTATTCGTAAGCCGACAGGCCCTGTACCACGACGCTGGACTTGGCCAGGGCAGCGGCGTCGATCTGCGGGTGGTCGCTGACCAGTTGCTCGACCTGGCGGCCCACCAGGTTTTTCTTGTCCGGCCAGAACTGCACCTGCCACGAACGGTTGCCCTCGGCCAACGGGCCGATCAGCAGCGGTTGCAGCTCGGCCCAGGCTTTTTGTGCGTGGAGGAAGTCGGCGCGCGCGGTGTCCAGGCTTTCCTTGCCCTGGCAATAGGCGAGGGCGCTGACGGCCAACTGGCGGTCGGCTTCGACCCAGCGGCTGTAGGTCGGCAGAATGACCTGCTTGGCGATGGCCGCCGAGGTCACCGCTTGTGGGTCCTGGGGCGAACAGGCACCGAGGGCTAACGCGGCCAGGCTGGTGAACAACAACTTGGGACGGAACATATAGAGCTCCCTTCTGTATTGGGGCGAAGCTTATAAAGAATTCAGGAACGCCAGCAACGCGGCGCGCTGCTCGGCATTGAAGGACAGCACATGCTGCTGCGCCGCCTGTGCTTCACCGCCGTGCCATAGCACGGCTTCGAGCAGGTTGCGGGCGCGACCATCATGTAAAAACTGGGTGTGGTCACTCACGGTTTGCGTCAGGCCGATACCCCACAACGGCGGTGTGCGCCAGTCACGGCCACCGGCCTTGAACTCGCTGCGGTGGTCGGCCAGACCTTCGCCCATGTCGTGCAGCAACAGGTCGCTATAAGGACGAATCGTCTGGTTGGCCAGTTCGGGTTCGGAGGCAGAAGCGGCCGTGGTGAACGTCGGTTTATGGCAACCCTGGCAACCGGCCTGGTAGAACAGGTTTTTGCCGGCCAGCACCTGTGGCGTGTTGACGTCACTGCGTGCGGGAACCGCGAGGTTGCGCGTGTAGAACAGCACCAGGCGCAGGATGTTGTCGCTGACTTCCGGCTCGCCATCGGGGCCATTGCCGTTGGGGGCCTGTTTGCAGGCAATTTGGGCATCCGTGCAATCATCAAAGGGTCTCAGGGACGTGGTAAGGCCCATGTCACCAGAAAACGCGTGAACATTTTGTTGGTTGAGGTTGGGCTGCCCGGCCTTCCAACCGAAACGCCCGAGGACGGTCTTGTGTTGGGCGTCATCCCACACCCAATTGGCGCGGCCGACGAGGGCCTCTTTGTCGGCCGTTTTTGTGTCGGTATTGCGCAGGATGTCGGCATCGCTGATCGCTTCGAGCAGGCCCAGGCCAATCATCGGCGGTGCGATTCGCGCTGAAAAGAGTGTATCTGGATGCATCGGTCCGTAGCCGAGCTGGGTGATTTGCAGGTTCGGCTTGCGCAACTCAACCACCGTGCCGTCCTTGAAGCTGACGTTGACCGGTGTGTAGTCCACCCGCACTTTGCCTTCAGGGGTTACGCCCGGCACGGCCATGTCTTGCAATTGCCCGCCGTAGATGGGCTCGGGCACCACACCAAGCTGCTCGATAAGCCTGGCATCCGGCGGCGCGGCCGGAATCGACAGGCGCACCAGCATCGACACCGCATTCGGCGCGTCGGGTAATGGTGGGTGTCCGCGGCCGTCCTTGATATGGCAATTCTGGCAGGCGTTGGTGTTGAACAGCGGCCCCAGGCCATCACGGGCGGTGGTGGTGGACGGTGCGATCACCCAGGGGCTGCGAAAGAAGCTGTTGCCGACGCTGAAATCCAGGCGACGGCTCGGCGCCAGGTTGGCTGAGGGCAGGGAAAACGCGTTCTGGTCGCGCTTGTTCACCGTCGTCGCGCCGCCGGCCCGCGATTCCCCCGGCTCTGCCTGGGTAAACCTGGATGGGGCATCGCAGGCGGTCAGGCTCAAGGCCATCAACGCTGCAGACAGGCGAAAAAGCGAACGGAACATCGAGTTTCCTGAACGAGGGCGCAAAATGAAGCCGCAAAGTCTAACAGGGCAGCGCGGATTGAATAAGAGCAATTATCGTTTGGTGGAACCCGATTCATTCCCGCTAGAATGGCCGCACATTTATTTCTGGAGGTGGCCAATGCAGGCTCTCGACGCTTTGCTCAACCGTGTTTCCGTGCCGCGTTTGCTGGAGCCGGCACCGACCCAGGAGCAGCGCGATGTGCTGTTCGCTGCCGCCATGCGCGCGCCGGACCACGGCCAGTTGCGCCCCTGGCGTTTCCTCACCGTGGAAGGCGCCGCTCGTGAACAAATGGGCAAGTTGTTGGCCGAAGCTGCACGCCTGCAAGATGCCGATGCTCCGCAAGCCGTCATCGACAAAGCCCTGAACGGCCCGTTGCGTGCCCCGTTGGTCGTGGTAGTGATCGCCTGTCTGCAGGAACACTTCAAGGTGCCGAAGTCCGAACAGTTGCTGGCGGCCGGCTGTGCGGCCCATGGCATTCTGTTGGCGGCATACGCCCAGGGGATTGGTGCCGTGTGGCGCACCGGCGAATTGTCCTACTCGGCCCACGTCGCCAAAGGCCTGGGGTTGACGGCGGATGAGGAAGTGATTGGCTTCCTCTACCTGGGCACCCCGCAGAACCCGCCGCGCATTGCACCGAAAGAAGATGTGGCGCCGTTTGTCAGCGCCTGGACCGGTTCGTAGTCAGACCTTGAACTGATCCATCAGCTTCATCTGTTGGCCGGCCAGCGCATTGAGCTGGCTGCTGATGGCCGCCGACTCGGTCGCCTGGCCGGTGAGGGTTTCGGTGACGGTGCGAATCGCCGAGACGTTGCGATTGACCTCTTCGGCCACCGCGCTCTGCTCTTCGGCGGCGCTGGCGATTTGCAGGTTCATGTCGCTGATCACCGTCACCGCATCGCTGATCTTGCCCAGCGCCTGCACGGCCTGATGGATTTGCCCGGCATTGCTCTGGGCCTGCTGCTGGCTTGAATGCATGGTCGCTACCACGCCCCGGGTGCCGCTCTGGATGCGCTCGATCACCAGGCGGATTTCCTCTACCGAGTCCTGGGTGCGTTTGGCCAGGTTGCGTACTTCGTCGGCCACCACCGCAAAACCACGGCCGCTTTCCCCGGCACGCGCCGCTTCGATGGCGGCATTGAGCGCTAACAGGTTGGTCTGCTCGGCAATGCTGCGGATCACTTCGAGCACCGAGCCGATCTGCTCGCTGTTTACCGCCAAGGCTTCCACTTCATTTACCGCCTTGCTGACTTCTTCGGCGAGAGTGGTGATGTCGCGGGTGCTCTTCTCGATGATCGACATGCCTTCACGCGCCGACTGGTCCGCCCCGCGTGCGGCATTGGCGGCATTGGAAGCGCTGTTGGCCACATCATGGGCGGTGGCGCTCATTTCATTGGAGGCCGTGGCCACCTGGTCGATTTCACGGAACTGCACCTGCATGCCTTCGCTGGTCTGGCGTGCAATCTCGGATGACTGATCAGCCGTGCCACGGGCTTCGGTGATGCTTTGCTTGATCTGTGCGATGGTTGGTTGCAGCTTGTCGAGGAAGCGGTTGAACCAGTTCGCCAGTTCGCCCAGTTCATCTTTCCTGGCGTAAGCCAGTCGCTGGGTCAGGTCACCTTCGCCGCTGGCAATATCCTTGAGCATCGCGGCCACATTGTTGATCGGACGGGTGACGCCGGTAGCGGTCAGCCAGATCAGCAGCAAGCCCAGCAGCGCGGCGGCAGCGGCGATCAATAGGGTTTTGACCAGGCCGCTGGCCTGGGCTTCGTCGAGTACCGCTTGCAGCTTCACGTTATCGGCGAGCATCACGCTCTTGGGCAGTTTGATTACCACGCCCCAGTTCTTGGCGTCGGCAATCGGTTTGAACGGGTACACCGCGCGAATCGTATCGTCCTGTTCGCGGATCATAGGGGTGCCGGTGGCCAGCAGTTGCACGATGTCCTTGCCTTCCGTGCCGATGATGTCGATCAGGTTCTTGCCGACCCTGCCGGGTTCGCCGCTGTAGGCGGCGATCAAACCGGTGCTGGAGAGAATCTCCAGGTGCGCCGCACCGTTGAACAGGTCTTTCTGCGCTGCGTCGGTGTTGGCTTGCAAGGCGTTAAGGGCGATGTCGATGCCGACAACGCCGATGACTTTGCCGTCCACGATCAGCGGCAGGGAAATGGTGGTCATCAGCACAGGTTTACCCGCCACGGTGTCTTCGTAGGGGTCAAGCAGGCAAGTGCTACGGCTGTCTCGTGGGCAGGTGTACCAGCTGTTGTAGGGAGTGCCGCTGAGGTTGAGCGTGGTCTTGGTCAGGTCATCTTCAACCATGATGGTGTTCAAGCCTTCACCGCCAGCGCGGCTCCAATAGCTGGAGAAGCGGCCTTTTTCATTGGAGACGCGTGCCTTGTCATCAATGAATTCGCTGTCCTTGCCATCCAGGGCGTTGGGTTCGAACGAGAGCCAGACACCCAACGCTGTTCGGTTGCGCTCGAAGGCGGTCTTCAGGCTCTGATTGAGTTCTTCACGCAGCGCGCCGGCCTCCAGCCCGCGCTTGGCACCGGTGTTGCGCAGGTCTTTGATCTGGTCAGCCAGTGCGGTAATGGCCACCAGGCTGTCGCCGAAGGTTTTCTGCATTTGTGCGGCTTGTTCGCCCGCCTTGGCTTGCAGCAATTGTTCCACGCTGGCGGTGAGCATGCGCGAACTTGAATCGCTGACTAATTTATCGTTCTGGTTGGTGTTGTAGAGGTTGATGCTGACGATGAGCGCGATCACCCCCAGCAGACAGAGTCCGGACAGCAGCACGATTTTCAAGCGGATGGAGAGGGTGTCGAACATAGGTCACTCGTGAATGGACGTGTTGAAAGGCAAGCAAGGCTAGCCAAGTCCATTCGGCGCTATATCCGGAGCATCGGCGCAGTCTGGTGATTCATGAGGAGAAGGCGATGAGTGGTAGGGGAAACCCTGCACGCGGCATTATACGGGGGCTGCGAGCTGTTCCGGGCGCGACCAGATCCACAGGTTGCCCAGGCTCATCCCGGCAATTGCCAGGTAGATCGGCCAACCGTGATCAAGCATCACCAGCATCAGGCCGGCACACAGCAGCATGCTCACGGTGGCGCTGACTTTGGCGCGACGCGTGATGATCTTGCCGTTGCGCCAGTTGAACAGGATGGGGCCGAACAGCCGGTGATTTTCCAGCCAGGCGCTGAGGCGCGGCGAGCTTTTGGTCGCGGCCCAGGCGGCGAGCAGGATGAACTCGGTGGTGGGCAAACCCGGTATGACGATCGCCACCAACCCGATGCCCAGGCTGACATAGGCCAGCAGGCCGAACAGGATCTGGGCGATTTTCGAGGTGGATTGGGTTTTGCCGGTCATAGGTGGGATCACAGAAAATCAGTCTGAAACGAGATCCAAGTGTGGGAGGGGTAGCGCCTCCCACAGTTGATTGCATTCCAATCGGGGCGTCAGGCCAGTTCGGGGGCGCTAGCGTACGCCTGTTCCAGCAGCACGGTGAAGCGCACGAATGCGTCGATCGCACCTTTTTCTACCGCAGCTTCTTCTTCGGCGGTGAATACCAGGCCGTCGAGCGTACGGGTAAAGCGCTTCCAGCCTTCGGCGCGGCCGCCGGCCGGTTCACCCAGGTGGCGGGCACCGAAGGTTTCACTCAGGCCCAGGCCCACGGCGCGCTTGATCAGGAACGCTGCACCCAGCTTGGAGCCTTCCGACACGAACAGCCAGCCCAGGGCTTCGGCTTTGCCTGGGTTCTTCACTGCACCTGCGACCGGTGCCGGCACGTCGGTGTCCAGGTCGCCCAGGTCCAGCCTGGCGGCTTCGGCGCGGCAGCGCTCGGCCAGGTCCGGGACGATTTTGATCAGTTCCGGGTCGTTGTACAGGGCCACCAATTCCGACTGGAACAGGTATTGCGCCACCACGAAACGGGCGAAGTTGGCCTGGGTTTCGAACGGGGCGTGGGCTTTGACCAGGGCGTCGAGCTTGGTGTGTGGCTCGTTGGTGATCTGGTTCAGGCGCTGGGAGCGCAGGCTCGGGCGTTCTGCGGTAGGAGAAGCGGTCATCGAAAAAGTCCTTGAGAAGGGTAGCGCCTTGTGGCTCTAAAGAGAGCCGTTATCAACTAGACGAACAGGAAGACGTGGCACAGTAAAAAATCCTCACCTGCCGGCGATTAATTCCGGCGAGGTGAGGCGCATCGATCAGATGTCCCAGATCAGGTTGATCGCAAAGTTGCGGCCAGGCTGCGTCAGACGGTCCAGGTTGGCCGGGCCGGTCACGGCGGCTTCGCCGACGCTGTCGTAGCTGCGTACGTCATCCCAGTTCCAGTACTTCTTGTCGGTCAGGTTGTAGAGGCCGGCGTTGAGGGTCACGTCCTGGGTGACTTTGTAGTAGCCGGTCAGGTCGAGCACGCCGAACCCTGGAGTCTTGAACGGGCCGTTGCCATCAGGCGCGTGGAAGGTGGTGCTGTCGACGCGATTCTGCCGTTTCACCAAGGTCCAGCTCAGCAGGCCACCGTAGTTGTCCTGGTCGTAGCCCAGGCCGAACACACCCTTGAGCGGGTTGACACTGTTGAGCGGCTCGCCGGTTTCGTCGTTACGGCCGTAGGCGTAGGAAACCGAACCCTGGGTGTACAGACCCTGAGGGGCGCCGAAAGCATCCAGGTTCAGACGGCCCTTTGCTTCTGCGCCCTTGATGGTGGCGCGCTTGATATTGACGGCCTGGAACTGTTCGACGGTGCCGCCGACTACGGCGTTGTCTTCGTCGATGAAGTCGCGGTACTTGTTGTAGAACACCGCGATGTCGAAGGAACCTGCGTCGAACTTGCCACGAATCCCGGTTTCGATGCCTTTGCTGGTTTCCGGCTTGAGGTCCGGGTTGGGCTCTACGGTGTAACCCAGGTTGAGGTTCTCAAAGCGGCCATACAGCGCCTTGGCCGACGGCGTGCGGAAGCCCTCGGCGTATTGGCCGAACAAGGTGTATTGATCGGTGAGCGCATAAGTCAGGCCGAACTTGGGGGTCACACGGTGCCAGGTTTTATCCTTGTCGTTGACCGTGTCCTGGCCGGTGGGGTTGACGGTGTTGAGGAACTCCTGGGTCAGCTTGGGTTTGAGCTGGGTGTAGTCGTAGCGCACCGCAGGCAGGAAGGTCCATTTGTTCCAGGCGATCTGGTCCTGGGCGAACAGCGAGTAGGTGTTGATGGTCGGGTCCGGGAAGTCACTGGACTTCTTCACGCTGTCGCTGGCGGTCGGGCTGGGCGCACCGATGGCTGTGCAGCCGGAGCCGACGGCAAGGCAGGTCGCCGAGCCCTCGCGGGAACCGGTGACTTTCTGCTGCTTGAGGGTGGTGCCATACGTCACCTGGTGATCGGTCTCGCCGAGGCTGAAAGCCTTGTCCAACTGGGCGTCGAATACCCATTGGCGTTCTTCGTAAAGCGTGTCGCGGGTACGCAGGACGCGGCGGCCTGACTGATAGATTTCGGCCGTCGTCTGGTCGGTCTTGGCGATCTGGTAATTGAGGCTGGTCTTGATACGGTCGGCTATCGGCGATTCGAGGGCTACGCTGTTTTCCAGCCCGAAGCGTTCACGGGTGATGGTGTCGTTGCCGCGACGGTCACGGTACAGATTGAAACCGCGCCCGCCGACGAACGGCCCGCCCACCGCATTCTTCAAGTTGACGTCACGGTCATCCTTGAATTTCTCGTACGTCAGGCCGAGGCGATTGTCCTCGCCGTAATTCCAGCCCAACTTGGCGAGGATATTGGTCGTGCGCGCATCTTCCGGGTTGGCGCCGGTGCGGGCCAGGCCGGTGGCGTTGTTACCGTCGTAGGACTCCATTTCATGACCGTTACGCTGGCTCAGGTGCAGCAAACCGTCGAAGTCCTGCACTCGGCCGGCGACGGTGCCGGAGGTCAACCAGCTTTCGTCGGCGGAGCTGTAGCCGGTTTTCAGGCGGGCGCCGACGTCCTGGCCTGGCTTGATGATGTCGTCCGGGTCGAGGGTGAAATAGCTCACCGCGCCACCAATCGCACTGCTGCCGTACAGGGCCGAGGCCGGGCCGCGCAGGATTTCTACACGCTTGACGATTTCCGGGTCGACGTAATTGCGACGCGTCTTGGCGTAAGGGCCGTTGAAGAAATTATCGGGGACTTCGACACCGTCCACTTGGGTGAGGATGCGGTCACCGTCGATACCGCGGATGTTATAGCCCGCGTTGCCGGAGCGGGTGCCGGCGCCGCCGACGGAGACGCCGGGTTCGTAACGCACCAGTTCGCGAGTGGTGTTGACGTTCTGGCGGTCCAGTTCCTCGCGGTCGTGCACCGTGACGGTGCTCGGCACACTGTTGACGTCCTGTTCATTACGGGTCGCGCTGATCGTCACCTGTTGCAAGTTGAGCGTGCTGCCGGCTGCGCGCTTTTCCAGGACGATATTGTTACTGCCCAGTTTGCGGTAGCTCAGGTTGGTCCCCACCAACAGTCGGTCCAAGGCTTTTTCCGGTGACAGCGGGCCGCGTACGCCAGGGGACGACACGCCCTGGCCCAGTTCCGCCGGCAAGCCGACTTGCCAGCCGGTGACCGCGGTAAAGGCATTCAGCGCCGAGACGAGGGGCTGCTGCTCGATGCTGAAGGTGTAATTGCCATGGCTGCGGGCGACCGGCTCTGCAGCCATGGCGGTCGTCATGGGCGCGCCGGCCAGGAGGATGGCGGCGGTCAGCAGGGACAGAACGGGCGAGGAAGACCGGCGGTTGAAACGAGAGGACATCGAGAGCGCTCCGGAGGTACGAATCTTATAGTTGCGGACTGAACCAAATAGGAATCAGTTGCATTGGCTAAGACGAGACGTACCACCGCCTGCTATCGAGTAAAAATAATTCTCATTTAGTTCAGAATGACCAGCGCCGGGTATTCCGACAGCTTGGCCGAGGTGATGTGCGCCAGGGAGCGCACCACGTCCAAGGGTTGGTCGAGGCGGTAATTGCCGGTGACGGTGACACTGGCGAGCTTGTCGTTGTTGTTGACGATCCAACCCGGGTAATAGCGGCGCAGTTCGGCCAGCACTTCGCTCATCGGGCAGTTCTCAAACACCAGTCGGCCCTGGACCCAGGCCAGATCCTTGCCGGCGTCGAGCTTGGCGGGCTGGCCAAAGCCCTTGGGGCCGATGCGGATGCTCTCACCGGCGCTCAGGCGCACCCGGGCGTCGTTGAAGGTGCTGCTCAGGTCGACATCGCCGCGCTGCACCTGCACCTGGGCTTCGCCGTTGAAGTAACGCACGGCGAAGTCGGTGTCGCGCACACTGGCGCGCACCGGGCCTGCATCAATCTCAAGGGGCAGGCCGCGGCTGGGCACGACTTCAAAAAACGCCTCGCCTTGATACAGGCGCGCGACGCGCTGGTGATCCTTGATGCTGCTGGAAAGCGCCGAATTGGTGTTCAGCAATACTTTCGAGCCATCGTCCAATTGCAGGCGCTGGCGTTCGCCCACGACCGTAAGGTGATCGGCTTGCAGGCGCACTGGCAAATTGCTGAAGCTGAACAGGCCGACCAGTAGCAAGGCGGCCGTGGCCAAAGGTTTCCAGTGCGGCTTGATACGGCGCCAGGCGCTGGGTTTGCGGGGGGCGGCCAGGGCCACGGCGGCGCTGTGCACCGGCGCGCCACCCCACGCGGCCTGGGCTTTGGCGAAAGCCTGCGGGTGCGCCGGGTCGCTGGCCAGCCAGGCGTCAAACTCGGCTTGTTGCCCGGGCTGCGGGCATTGCAAGGCGATCAACCAATCGAGGGCTTGGTCCATGGCCGCATCTTGCAACACCTCATGAGCCAGCTCATGGGGGCGCAGTTTATTCGGATCAGTCACGGTGTTCCTCGGGTCTTCGCCACGTTCTATTTATCTTTCCTACAGCTTGGATCGACATTTCTGCGGGTGCAGCTTAAGGCTGATCCAGCCGTTCGGCCACACCTACACAGATGGCCATGATCAATTTCAGTTCCTTTTGCACGGTGCTCAAGGACACCTGGAGTTGATCGGCAATCTCTTGATAGCTGCAACCGTGCAGGCGGCTGAGGATGAAAATCTGTTGCTGGCGGGCGCTCAACTGGCCGAGGCTGACACTCAGGTGTTCAAGCAGTTGCTCGGCCTGGGTGGCGTCTTCCGGGGTGCTGATGGGGGCGGCAACGCTTTGCAGGATGTCCAGTGGTACATCTTCCTGAAGTGTACGTGCCTGAATCCTGCGCGCGCGCAGATGATCCAACGCCAGGTTGCGCGCAGTCTGATAAACAAAGGGTTCGAGGTGATCGATCGGCCTTTCGCCGAGGGCGCGAGTGACGCGCAGGTAGGTTTCCTGCAACAGGTCTTCGGCGGTGCTGTGGTTATTCACCATCCGCTGCAAGGTGCGTAGCAGAATCACCCGTTGGGTGATAAAGACTTGGTTGAAACGAGATTGGCTCACAGTGATACCAGACCGATTTGCAGTTAATGATAATGCTTATCATCAACTGAAATGGCAAGTGGCTATTTCTGTGAGCCAATCATTGGCTTACTCGGCGTTGCACAGCGCCAGGCAGTTATCCAGCATACGGTTGGAGAAGCCCCACTCGTTGTCATACCACGCCAGCACTTTCAGCAACTTGCCGCTGACCTTGGTGTGATTGGCATCGAAAATCGACGACAACGGGTTGTGGTTGAAGTCACTGGAAACCAGCGGCAGGGTGTTATAGCCGAGGATTTTCGAATGCTGGCTGGCTTCTTTGAGCAGTGCGTTGACTTCCTCGGCTGTGGCTTCTTTCTTCAGTTGCACGGTGAGGTCGACCAGCGACACGTTGATCACCGGCACACGCACGGCCATGCCGGTCAGCTTGCCTGCCAGCTCCGGCAGCACCAGGCCGACTGCTTCGGCCGCGCCGGTCTTGCTTGGGATCATGTTCTGGGTGGCCGAGCGCGCACGGTACGGGTCGGTATGGTAGACATCGGTCAGGTTCTGGTCGTTGGTGTAGGCGTGAATGGTGGTCATCAAGCCGCTTTCGATCCCCAGCTCACGGTGCAGTACCTGGGCGACCGGTGCCAGGCAGTTGGTGGTGCACGAGGCGTTGGAGATGATCTGATGGGATTGACGCAAAATGTCATGGTTGACGCCGTAGACCACCGTGGCGTCCGCGCCTTTGGCCGGTGCGGAGATGATCACCTTGCGCGCGCCGGCAGTAATATGGGCGGCAGCCTTGGCACGGTCGGTGAACAGACCGGTGCATTCGAAGACCACGTCGATTTTCAGCGCGGCCCATGGCAGTTCGCCAGGGTTGCGAATGGCACTGACAGCAATCCGGTCACCATTGACGGTCAGGCTTTCCTGATCGTGGGCGACCTCTGCGTCAAAAGTGCCATGCACAGTGTCGTATTTGAGCAGGTGGGCATTGATCGCGCTGTCGCCCAGATCATTGATGGCGACGATCTGCAAATCCTGGCGATAGCCTTGGGTATACAGTGCGCGCAGGACATTACGGCCGATACGGCCAAAACCATTGATTGCGATACGAAGAGTCATTGGAAAGTGCCTGTCGTCGATTTGTTGTAAGAATTACAAGATTATTCGCATAAAAATAGAAAACAAGCCTTTTTAGTGGCAATATTTTGTTCAATCTACAACGAGTGACCTGAATCAACTGGTCCGATGATGCAAACGACACCCTGCCATCCCACAAGATGCGGGCGTTTGCTCAGCCCAGGAACGAGGGTCGCCATATCCGTTAGCCTGGAGTTCTACACATGCATCCCCGCGTTCTTGAGGTCACCGAACGGCTTATCGCCCGCAGCCGCGCCACCCGTGAGGCCTACCTTGCGCTCATTCGCGGCGCCGCCAGCGACGGTCCGATGCGCGGCAAGCTGCAATGCGCCAACTTCGCCCATGGCGTGGCCGGCTGCGGTACTGAAGATAAAAATAGTCTGCGTATGATGAATGCCGCCAACGTGGCAATTGTTTCCTCATATAACGACATGCTCTCGGCGCACCAGCCATACGAACATTTCCCTGAACAGATCAAGAAAGCCCTGCGTGAAGTCGGCTCGGTCGGCCAGTTCGCCGGCGGCACCCCCGCCATGTGCGACGGCGTGACCCAAGGTGAGCCCGGCATGGAGCTGAGCCTGCTCAGCCGCGAAGTGATTGCCATGTCTACGGCGGTAGCGCTGTCCCACAACATGTTCGACGCGGCTTTGATGCTGGGCATCTGCGACAAGATCGTCCCCGGCCTGATGATGGGCGCGCTGCGTTATGGCCACCTGCCAATGATCTTCGTCCCGGGCGGCCCAATGCCGTCGGGCATTTCCAACAAACAGAAAGCCGATGTGCGCCAGCGCTACGCCGAAGGCAAGGCCACCCGCGAAGAGCTGCTGGAATCGGAGATGAAGTCCTACCACAGCCCCGGCACCTGCACCTTCTACGGCACCGCCAACACCAACCAGTTGCTGATGGAAGTGATGGGCCTGCACCTGCCGGGCGCCTCGTTCGTCAACCCGTACACCCCGCTGCGTGACGCGCTGACCCGCGAAGCTGCGCACCAGGTCACGCGCCTGACCAAGGCCAACGGCAACTTCACGCCGATCGGCGAGATCGTCGACGAGAAATCCATCGTCAACTCCATCGTCGCCCTCAATGCGACCGGCGGTTCTACCAACCACACCCTGCACATGCCGGCCATCGCGATGTCGGCGGGCATCATCCTCACCTGGCAGGACATGGCCGACCTCTCCGAGGTAGTGCCGACCCTGTCCCACGTGTATCCAAACGGCAAGGCCGACATCAACCACTTCCAGGCGGCGGGTGGCATGTCGTTCCTGATCCGCGAGCTGCTCGAGGCCGGCCTGCTCCACGAAGACGTCAACACCGTGGCCGGCAAGGGCCTGAGCCGCTACACCCAGGAGCCGTTCCTGGTCGACGGCGAATTGATCTGGCGCGACGGCCCGATCGAAAGTCTCGATGAATCCATCCTGCGCCCCGTGGCCCGTGCGTTCTCGCCCGAGGGCGGTCTGCGCGTAATGGAAGGCAACCTCGGCCGTGGCGTGATGAAAGTCTCGGCCGTGGCCCTTGAACATCAAATCGTCGAAGCGCCGGCCGTGGTGTTCCAGGATCAACAGGACCTGGCCGACGCGTTCAAGGCCGGTCAGTTGGAAAAAGACTTCGTCGCGGTGATGCGCTTCCAGGGCCCGCGCTCCAACGGCATGCCGGAATTGCACAAAATGACCCCGTTCCTCGGCGTGCTGCAGGATCGTGGTTTCAAAGTGGCGTTGGTAACGGACGGGCGTATGTCCGGCGCCTCGGGTAAGATCCCCGCCGCGATCCACGTCAACCCCGAAGCCCAGAGCGGTGGGCCGCTGGCACGGGTGCAGAATGGCGATATCATTCGCGTGGATGGCGTGAAGGGCACCTTGGAGCTTAAGGTGGACGCCGAAGAATTTGCAGCGCGCACGCCTGCCACGGGCCTGTTGGGCAACAACGTGGGGGCTGGCCGCGAGCTGTTTGCATTTATGCGCTTGGCCGCAAGCTCCGCAGAGCAGGGCGCCAGCGCCTTTACCTCTGCCTTGGAGACGCTTAAGTGAAGCTAGCGCTGGTCGGTGACATCGGGGGAACCAACGCTCGTTTTGCGTTGTGGCGGGATCAGGAACTGCATTCGATCCGGGTGCATGCCACGGCGGCTCACTCAAGTCCAGAGGAGGCCATCAAGGTCTACCTCAAGGAAGAGGGGTTGGAAATCGGCGATATCGGCGCGGTGTGCCTGTCAGTCGCCGGGCCGGTGAGCGGTGATGAATTCAAATTCACCAACAATCACTGGCGCCTGAGCAAGTCTGCGTTTTGCCAGGCATTGCAGGTGGACGAGTTGCTGCTGGTGAATGACTTCACGGCCATGGCCCTGGGCATGACGCGGCTCAAGCCCGAGGAATTTCGCGTGGTCTGCGAAGGTACGCCGGAAGCGTTTCGCCCTGCGGTGGTAATCGGCCCGGGCACCGGTTTGGGCGTCGGTACGTTGCTGGATCTGGGCGGCGGCCGTTGGGCGGCGTTGCCAGGGGAGGGCGGCCATGTCGATCTGCCCCTGAGCAGCCCGCGTGAAACCCAGCTGTGGCAGCATATCTACAATGAGATTGGCCACGTCAGCGCCGAAACCGCTCTGAGCGGTGGCGGCCTGCCGCGCGTCTACCGCGCGATCTGTGCGGTGGATGGTCATACTCCGGTGCTGGACACCCCCGAAGCCATTACGGCGGCGGGTCTGGCCGGTGACCCGGTGGCCATGGAAGTCTTGAACCAGTTCAGCATCTGGTTGGGCCGCGTGGCCGGTAACAACGTGCTGACCACGGGCGCGCGCGGCGGCGTGTATATCGTGGGCGGGGTGATACCGAGGTTTGCCGACTTCTTTATCAACAGTGGTTTTACCCAGAGTTTCAGTGACAAAGGCTGCATGAGCGACTACTTCAGGGGCATCCCGGTGTGGTTGGTGACGGCGCCGTATTCCGGCTTGACCGGTGCCGGAGTTGCATTGGAACAGGCATTTGCTTGACCCGCGCCACCCATAACAACAAGGAGGACCCCGTGAGCGTAATCAGTAAATCGATTCTCCTCGTCGACGACGACCAGGAAATCCGCGAATTGCTGCAAACCTACCTCAGCCGCGCCGGTTTTCAAGTCCGTGGTGTGTCGGACGGTGCGGGGTTCCGCCAAGCCATGAGCGAGGCGCCGTGCGATCTGGTCATTCTTGATGTGATGCTGCCCGATGAAGACGGTTTCAGCCTGTGTCGGTGGGTTCGCCAGCATCCGCGTCAGGCGCAGGTGCCAATCATCATGCTGACTGCCAGTTCCGACGAAACCGACCGGGTGATCGGCCTGGAGCTGGGTGCCGACGATTACATCGGCAAGCCCTTCAGCCCCCGTGAGTTGCAGGCGCGGATCAAGGCCCTGTTGCGTCGCGCCCAGTTTGGCCAGGAGCGCAGCGGTGCAGGAGACGTTCTGGTGTTTGACGAGTGGCGGCTGGACATGATCAGCCACCGCTTGTTTCATGTGGATGGCGAAGAGGTGATCCTCTCCGGTGCCGACTTTGCGCTGCTCAAGCTGTTCCTTGACCATCCTCAACAGATTCTCGACCGCGACACCATCGGCAACGCCACGCGCGGCCGCGACCTGATGCCACTGGACCGTATCGTCGACATGGCCGTCAGCCGCTTGCGCCAGCGCCTGCGCGATACCGAAAAACCCCCACGGCTGATCCGCACCGTGCGCGGCAGCGGTTATCAACTGGCAGCCAGCGTGGTTGCCGGCAATGCCCACTGAGCGTTTGACCGAGCGCCGCGCGCGCTTTCCTGTGCCGCGCTCATTGCTGGGACGCATGTTGCTGCTGACCCTGCTCGTGGTCCTGTTTGCCCAGGCACTGTCCAGCGTCATCTGGGTCTCGCAATTGCGCGCGACTCAGCTTGAAGGTTTGGTCACCAGCGCCCGAAGCCTGGCGCATTCGATGACCGCCAGCGTGAGTTACTTCCGCTCGTTGCCGGTGGCCTATCGTCCGTTGGTGCTCGATCAACTGCGCAGCATGGGCGGCACCCGTTTCGTGGTGACCCTCAATGATCGGCCATTGGACATGGCGATACTGCCGCAGACGCCGCGTAAGCAGGCCGTGCTTGAAGCGGTGGATGAAGTGCTGCGCCAGACCCTCGGCGCCGATGTGCATATCTCGGTCGAGTTTGTCAGTGCCGAAGACCTGCGGATTTTCAACGCCGGCTTGAAGCTCGATGAACTGCCGCGCTCCTGGGCGCATTACGCGCTGACGTTGGAACCGGTGAACCCGCCAGTGCTGGTGACCCAGATCCAGCTTGCGCCGGGTGAATGGCTGTACATTGCCTCGCTGTTGCCCGAGCCCTACACCAGCCTGGAAGAACAGGGCCTGCCGGCCCAGCAGGTATGGTTTATCGTGCTGACCAGCGGCTTGCTGTTGCTGTTCATCGGCCTGCTGGTGCACTGGCAGAGCCGGCCGCTCAAGCGTCTGGCGCGGGCGGCGCGGGATATGTCTCTGGGTGCCGATGTAGAGCCGGTGGCCGAAGGCGGCGGCAGCGAAGTGGTGGAAGTGGGCCGTGCCTTCAACGCCATGCGTGAGCGCATCAGCCGTTACCTGACCGAGCGCAGCCAATTATTCAGCGCGATCTCCCATGACCTGCGCACGCCGATCACCCGCTTGCGCCTGCGCGTGGAGTTGCTGGAGGACGAGAACCTGCAAACCAAATTCGGCCGCGACCTGGACGAATTGGAGCTGCTGGTAAAAGGCGCGCTGCAATGTGTGAAAGACACGGACATCCATGAAAACATCGAGCCGGTGGACTTGAATCATGTGCTCGACTGCCTGGTAGAACCGTACCTGGCACCCAACGGTAATGGCCGTATCACCCAGGACGGTCGTGCACTGGCGCCGTACCCGGGCAAGCCACTGGCGCTCAAGCGCTGCATCGGCAATCTGATCGACAACGCCTTGAAGTACGGGCAGAACGCTCACTTGCATATCGAGGATGATGGCGTGGACTTTATCCTGCACGTCGACGACGAAGGCCCCGGCGTGCCGGAGCAGCGTCTGGAGCAAGTCTTCGAACCGCACTTTCGCCTGGCCGGGCAGCAACAGGGCTACGGCCTTGGATTGGGGATCGCGCGCAACATCGCCCATAGCCATGGTGGGGAAGTGAGCCTGCAGAATCTTCGGGAAGGTGGCCTGCGGGTGACCCTGCAATTGCCCCGGACCCTGGACTGAAAAAACACCGCTGGCAAATGTGGGGGAGCAAACCCTACCCACATGTTGCTCTGTGTGAATCAGATGCTTTGACGCAGCCTGGCCAAATCTCTCAAGGGCGGCGCCCCAAACAACCGGCTGTACTCCCGGCTGAACTGCGAGGGGCTTTCATACCCGACCCGATACCCCGCCGCCGACGCCTCCAGCCCCTCGGCGATCATCAGCCGTCGCGCTTCCTGCAGGCGCAACTGCTTCTGATATTGCAGCGGGCTCATGGCGGTGATCGCCTTGAAGCGATGGTGCAAGGTCGAAACGCTGAGGTTCACCTCCTTGGCCAGGTCATCGATACGCAACGGTTGTTCGTAGTTGCCGTTCAACCAGGTGATCGCCTGGCTGACACGGTGGCTCTGACTGTTGGCTACGGCGATTTCATACAGCCGATAGCCCTGCGGTCCACGTAATAGACGGTAGAGGATCTCGCGGTTGATCAATGGCGCGAGCATGGCGATGTCTTTGGGCGTGTCCAACAGGCGCGCCAGGCGCAGCACGGCGTCGAGCAATTGGCTGTCGATCCGGTCGACGTACATGCCGCGGGACGTAGGGCGCGAAGGCACGCCCATCGGCCCGGCCTCGGCGATCAGGGCGGTGAGCTGAGCCGGGTCGATGTTGATACGCACCGACAGGTTGGGGTCTTGCGGCGTGGCATCAATGATTCGCCCGGCCACCGGCATGGCAACCGAGAACACCAGGTAGTTGAGCGGGTCGTAGGCAAAGATTTCGTCGGCCAGGCGTACTTCTTTGCTGCCACTGGCGAGGATGCACAAGGCCGGCTCTACCAATACCGGCATGAAATCGCGCGGAGTGTTATGGCGGTTCAGGTACAGCGAGGTGATTGCCGTGCCGTAGGAACCGTCTTCCCAGGTATGGCGTTGCACGATGCTGGCCAGCTCGGCGCGCTGTTTTTCCATCTCGGCATCGAGGGGAATCAGTTGATGTTCAGGCGACGACATGGAGTGTCCTCTACACGCTTGTTCGATGGGCTCAGCTTAGTGGGGGCTTTTCAAAAAGTGTTACGTCGATTCTGCACAATCCTTGCCTGATCCTGCGATATGTCGTGAATCAGGCAAGCGCAGGCCCCGTCATCTCCCTGAAACACTGAGTGTGTGCCTGGCATATATCCTGCACGCCAGATGACCTGTCTACGCTTTTCGCAGGATTGTGCAATAAGCCTGCAGGAATCGACTAACCGCGCTCGCACCCGCGCCGTTATCTTTGATCCTGTGGCAACACGCCCTCACCGTGCTTGCCGAGTATCACTTCTCAACGGGAGAGTCGAACATGTCCACCCCCATTCCCGCGAGCCATATGGCCTTTATCCGTGCCCGTACCGGGTGCAGCACCGAACTCGGTGCACGCTTGAGCAGTTTGATCGAACCGGGCCGTCAGGCTCAGGGTTGCCTGCAATTCTCGTTGCAGCACTCCCAGGTCGATCCCGATGTGTGGCTGGTCTCGGGTTTCTGGAGCAGTGAGCAGGCGATGAGTGCCTACTTCAATTCGCCGGCCCTGATGATCTTTACCGAGCTGTTGAACGACATGGTAGTGCGCAGCATGGACTTCCAGACCTTCACCGATGCATCTGCCGTGAAAGCCTACGGCGAGTACCTGCAACTCGCCGGTTGAGGGTTAGAATGGCCGACTTTCCATTGGCCAGGACCTGCAACATGGCACGTAAACAATTTGCCCACCACGAAGCCGTTTCCGCCGTAGTACCGGGCGAAGGGGGCTATAGCGCCGCCGTTGCCGTCAAGGCACTGGATGGCATGGGCGCACCCCGTTTTCACAAGATCCTTGATGGACAAAAGTTCAAGACCGCCTCCGACGCCGATGATGCAGCGACGCTGCAACTTGATTACCTGGTCGATGTGGATGAAGACGGTCAACTCTCTTGGGCAACTGCCGCCAACTGAAGAACGCTGCCAATCCCAATGTGGAAGCGGACTTGCTCGCGAATGCGGCGCGTCAGTCGATAGTGCTGTGACTGACCCACCGCTCTCGCGAGCAAGCCCGCTCCCACAGGTTTTATTGCCGTTCAGTCAGCGTGGTGTTGCGCCTGGGCGATACATTTTGAACAGCGCTTCCGGCCCCAACTGGAAGTAGTCCGCCGGGCCGCCGCCGCGCAAAATCGGTTCGGCGGCAGCGGTATCGTAGATGCCATCCTTGAGCAACCACTTGGCGATGTGCACCGCGACCACCTCGCCCAGCACCAGCCAGCTCGGCACCAGCTGCTTGTCGGCGCGTTGCAGTTGAATGATCTGTGTCACCTTGCATTCAAACGATACCGGGCTCTCGCCCACCCGCGGTACGCCCACGATTTTCGAGGCCACCGGCGTCAGGCCGGATAATTCGAATTCGTTGACCTCTGGCGATACGGCGGCGCAACTCTGGTTCATCTGCTCGGCCAACGGGCGGGTGGCCAGGTTCCATACAAACTCGCCGGTCTGTTCGATGTTGTTGAGGCTGTCTTTACGCCCGACGCTGGAAAACCCGATGATCGGCGGAATGTAGTTGAACGCATTGAAGAAACTGTAGGGCGCCAGGTTCAGGCGGCCTTCGCGGTCGTGGGAAGAAATCCAGCCGATCGGCCGTGGCCCGACGATGGCATTGAACGGATCATGGGGCAGGCCGTGACCGTTGGCGGGTTCGTAGAAGTGGATATCGTCAGACATGGCCAGGAGTTCCTGCTGGTGGCTTTGGGGAGGAGGCCATACTGCAAGGCACAGCGCTGAATTTCCATCGGCCGTATGGAATTTTCATTGATTGCCCACCGAATTTTCACAGCTCTGCATTCAGTCTGCGCGCCAGGTCGACACCCCTCTAAGTCGACGTATTGAAAGACTGTGCTTCGGAGCCTTCTGCACCATGAACAAACTTCCTCAGATCACCCTGGCATTCTGGGTCATGAAAATCTGCGCAACTACCTTAGGCGAAACCGCTGGGGATTTGCTGTCGATGACCCTGAACGTTGGCTACGCCATCAGCTCGATGATCTTGATCAGCGTGTTCCTCGTTACCTTGCTGACGCAACTCTGGTCGAAAACCTACAACCCGGTGCTGTACTGGATCGTGATTTTGTCCACCAGCACGGCGGGCACCACCATGTCTGACTTCATGGACCGCACCCTGGGGCTGGGTTACGCCACAGGTTCCATGATCCTGATCGCGATCCTGATGATCATCTTCGCGTTGTGGCACCTCAGCGGCGACTCGCTGAACGTGAACAAAGTGCAGACCTTCCGGGGTGAATTGTTCTACTGGATGGCCATCCTGTTCTCCAACACCTTGGGCACGGCATTGGGCGACTTCCTGGCGGATGACTCCGGGCTGGGTTTCGCCGGCGGCGCCTTGTTGATCGGCTCGGCGATTGCGGTGGTGGTGGCACTCAAGTACTTCACCAGGATCTCGTCGGTGCTGTTGTTCTGGGTGGCGTTCGTGCTGACCCGGCCGTTTGGTGCGACGCTGGGTGACTTCCTCACCAAGCCCTATGAAAAGGGCGGCCTGGATTTCGGCACCATCGGTTCGTCGGCGGTGTTGGCGGCCGTACTGGTGGTGATGATTGCCGGCGCGTCGTATGCGCAACGCAAGTATGGGCGCGCTCCGGTAGCGGAAATTTCCTGATTCCAAATGCAGGAGGGGGGCTTGCTCCCGATGGCGTGCGTCAGTCAGTTATTTGTGACTGGCGCACCGCCATCGGGAGCAAGCCCCCTCTCACATTCTTAGTCCGTAGTGATGCGCGAGTGCTTGCGGGTGTCTTTCATGGTCACGTAGACCAGCAACGACACTGCGATACAGGCGGTCACGTACCAGTAGTAACCGGTTTCCATGCCGATGCTCTTGAACCACAGCGCGATGTATTCAGCGGTACCGCCGAAGATCGACACGGTCAGCGCATACGGCAGGCCCACGCCCAGAGCCCGGATCTCGGTGGGGAACAGCTCGGCCTTCACCACGGCGTTGATCGAGGTGTAGCCGCTGACGATGATCAGCGCCGCCATGATCAGGAAGAACGCGCCCCACCAGGTCTGGATGGTGTGCAGGGTGGTGAGGATCGGTACGGTGCAGAGCGTGCCGAGGATGCCGAAGGCGATCAGGATCGGCCGACGCCCAACCTTGTCCGAGAGCCCGCCGACGAGGGGTTGCAGGCACATGAACAGAAACAGCGTGGCTGCCGAGATGGTGGTGGAGTCGGAGATGCTCATGCCGACGGTATTCACCAGGTATTTCTGCATGTAAGTGGTGTAGGTGTAGAACGCCAGGGTGCCACCCATGGTCAGGCCAACCACGGTCATCAGTTCCTTGGGATGGCGCAGCAAGGTGCGCATCGCGCTTTCCTTGGCCTTCTCCTTTTTGGTGAACGACTCGGTTTCTTCCATGCCACGACGCAGGTACAGCGCGACGACCGCGCACAGGGCGCCGATGGCGAACGGGATGCGCCAGCCCCAGGCATACAGTTGTTCGGTGGTCAGCACTTGTTGCAGCACGATCAACACCGCCAGCGCGATGAGCTGCCCGGAGATCAGGGTCACGTACTGGAAGCTTGAGAAGAAACCGCGACGTTCCTTGGTCGCCATTTCACTCAGGTAAGTGGCCGAAGTGCCGTATTCGCCACCGACCGACAAACCTTGCAGCAGGCGGGCGAAGACCAACAGGATCGGCGCGCCGATGCCGATGGTGTCGTAGCCGGGGCTCAGGGCGATCAGCAGCGAACCGAAGCACATCAGCAAGACCGATGCCATCAGTGCAGCCTTGCGGCCCTTATAGTCGGCATACATCCCCATCAACCAGCCGCCGATAGGGCGCATCAGGAAACCCACGGCGAAGATCGCAGCGGTGTTCATCAATTGAGCGGTGGAGGAGCCTGCCGGGAAGAAGGTCTTGGCGAAGTACAACGAGAAGGCGGCGTAGACGTACCAGTCGTACCACTCGACCATGTTGCCGACCGAACCACTGAAAATCGATTTGATGCGGCTGGAGGTGGTGCGCTCTTTTGCCGGCGCGGCCGCCGACCCCAGAGGCAGGGTGTTGGAGTTATCCATTGAAGGATCCTTCATCTAGTTGTTTTTATGGAGCAGCGCGTGCGCAGCCTGGTTCGGGCTATAGCAGGAGCTGTGCCAGGAGGATGAAGGCCCGGTCTAGAAGGGTTGCAGGATTATTTTGAGCGGAAAACCGCCGATGGTTTTCAGGTGATGAGCGAAAGTCCGCTCATTCATCCTTCATGAACATGTCTCGGGCGAGGCCATGGCGCTGCATTTTTTCATTGAAGGTCCGGCGCGGCAGTTGCAGTTCCGCCAGCACCGCCTTGATATCGCCCTTATGCCGGGTCAATGCCGCCTTCAGGCAATGAGCCTCGAAGGCTTCCTGTTGCGCGGCCAGGGATTGCCCGGCCTCGATAGCGTCCGGCTCCTGTTCGCCCAGCCCCAGTACCTGGCGTTCGGCAACGTTGGCCAGCTCGCGTACATTGCCCGGCCAGTCATGGCTGAGCAGGCGTCCCAATTGCACGCCGCTCAGCGGCGCGGCGCTACGGCCCAGGCGTTCGGCGGCAGTCTGGGCAAAGTGATCGAACAGCAGTGGAATATCTTCGCGGCGGTCGCGCAAGGGCGGCAGGCGCAACTGGGCGACGTTCAATCGATAAGCCAGGTCTTCACGAAAGCGCCCGGCACGGGCCTCTTCGAGCAAGTCGGGTTTGGTGGCGGCGATGATGCGCAGGTCCACGTGGATACTTTGGTTGGAGCCCAGCCGTTCCAGCTTTTGCTCCTGCAACACGCGCAGCAGTTTCACCTGCTGGGCCAGGGGCATGCTTTCGATTTCATCCAGGAACAGCGTGCCGCCGTGGGCGTATTCCAGCTTGCCGATACGCTTGCCCTGGGCGCCGGTAAAGGCACCGCTTTCGTGGCCGAACAGCTCGGCTTCAAACAGCTGCTCGGGGATCGCCGCACAGTTGAGCGCCACAAATGGCTTCTTCGCCCGCGGGCCGAAATCATGCAGGCAGCGGGCGACCAGTTCCTTACCGCTGCCGGTCTCGCCACGGATCAGCACATTGACCGGCAGGTTCGCCAGGTCCAGTACCTGGCGACGCAGGGTCTGTAAGCCCCGGGACACGCCAAGCAGGCTGGATTCAAGTTGTGCCCGGTGGTCGGCCTGTTGGTGCAGGCGACGGTTTTCCAGGATCAGCCGGCGCTTGTCCAGGGCGCGACGCAGGCTATTGAGCAGGGCATCGGGGCTGAAGGGTTTTTCCAGGAAATCGTAGGCGCCGTCGCGCATGGCTTCCACCGCCATCGGCACGTCGCCATGACCCGTAAGCAGGATCACCGGCAAGTCGGCATCGCGGCGTTGCACTTCGGCCAGCAACTCCAGGCCGCTGAGCCCGGGCATGCGCACGTCGCTCAAGATGACACCGGGAAAGTCCTTGGGCAGTTGCGCCAGGCAGGCCTCGGCGCGATTGAACAACTGCACGTCAAACCCCGACAGGCTCAGCCATTGCTCGACGGCCGTGCGAATGCTGGCTTCGTCATCGACGACAATCACCGCGTTCAACATAGGTCGGGTGTCTCCAGTGCAATAGGCAAGGTCAGGGTGAACACGGCGCCGTCGCCACGATTACCGGCCATCAGGCGCCCGCCCAATTCGTGCACGATAGCGTAAGACACGGCCAGTCCCAGGCCCAGCCCGTCACCCACCGGTTTGGTGGTGAAGAAGGGGTCGAACACGCTGCTCAAATGTTCATCGGCAATCCCGCCGCCGCTGTCGCTGACGGTCAGTTGCCACAATTGCTGATCGGCATGCAGACGGATTTCCAGGCGCTTGCGCGGTTTGTCGGCCATTGCATCCAGCGCGTTGCGCAACAGGTTGATCAACACCTGTTCAAGGCGGATGGCATCGCCGCGCACCCAGGCGGGACGGGCCAGGTCCAGCACGACACCGATGGCCTCATCGCGCAGGCGCGCATCGAGCAGGTGCAGCGACTGGTCGACCACAGTGGCCAGGTCCAGGCGTTCACGCAGGCCACTGGGGCTTTTGCGGGCGAACGTCTTGAGGTGGCCGGTAAGCGCGGCCATGCGCGTGAGCATGTCGTCCAGCGGGGTGAGCGCTTTGTAGGCGTCGTCCACGCGGCCATGGTCCAGCAACAGGCGCAGCGTCGCCAATTGCATGCGTTGGGCGGTCAGTGGCTGGTTGATTTCATGGGCGAGGGCGGCAGACATCTGGCCCAATGCCGCCAGCTTTGCCGATTGCACCAAGCCATCCTGGGCCATGCGCAAGGCTTGAGTGCGTTCCGCCACAAGTTGTTCGAGTTCTTCGCGGCTGCGCTGGCGCAAACGGGCCAGGCGCCAGCGTTGGGTCAGAAACAGCGTCAGGAACACCAGCGCCAGCCAGGAGCCGGCGGCGGCGAGGCCGGCATTGCGTTGGTCTTCAAAGTCGAACTGAGGTTTGCGCAGCAGGTGCAACGTCCAACCTTCGGCCTTCAGCGGCAGCGACTCCCAGATGTAATTGGCGCTGCCGTCGGGACCGTTGACGCGCATCAGGTGGCTGTTGTCGTCGAAACGTTGCAGTGCTTGGGTCTCCAGCGGCTGCAAACGTTTTTTGTCGTATTGGCGCGTGGCCTTGAGCTCGGCGAGGTCGCCGTCCGACAGCGGGCGCAGGTTGCGATACCGCCAGCCTGGCTGGTTGGCGATAAATACGATGCCGCGCGCGTCGCTCACCAGCAGCAGGTCGTTGCCCTGGGCCCACTCGCGTTCAAGCTCGGGGAACTCCAGCTTCACCACCATGGCGCCGAGAAACTGCTCGTGTTCATCCACCACCGCGCTGGAGAGAAAGTAACCGGGAATGCCGGTGGTCACGCCCACCGCATAAAAGCGCCCGGTACCCTGGCTCAGGGTCTGGCTGAAATAGGGGCGAAATGCGTAGTTATGGCCAACATAGCTGCTGGGCAGGTTCCAGTTGCTGGCGGCGACAGCCAGGCCGGTGCGGTCCATCAGTTCCAGGGTGGAGGACTGCGCCGCGCCGTTGATACGTTCAAGTTTGCGGTTGAGCACGTCCTGGGTGATGGCATCCAGCGGGCCTTTCAGCGCGTTGATCATTTCCGAGTCCAGCGCCAGCACGGCGGGCAGGGCACGGTAGCGTTCGATCAGGGTGTGCAGGGAGTTACCGTAGAGCGTGAGCTGCTGTTTGGCGCGTGTGGCGTCGTCTACCAGGGCCTGGCGTTCGGCGTGGCGGGTGGCCAAGGCTGCGGCCAGCAGCGCACCGGCGATGATCAACAGGGAGTAGAAGGTCAGGCGCAGTGGGCGAGGGATCACGATCATACGGTGATGGGCAGGCGCAGTCAGGGGTAAGCACCATATCACGAGCGGCTGGAGTCGGTGGTGAGCGCCCCGTGCACATTGGGCTGCACCCAGGATAAAAAAAGACGACTGGGCCATTGGCCGCAGTCGCCTTTATCCTTGCGAGGAAGCGCTTACTGCACTTCTACCGCCAGGCTGTCACTGATCTTTTTCTGCCAGATGGCAGGACCGGTGATGTGGACGGATTCGCCCTTGCTGTCCACCGCGACGGTGACCGGCATGTCTTTCACCTCGAACTCGTAGATCGCTTCCATGCCCAGTTCGGCGAAAGCCACGACACGCGACTTCTTGATGGCCTGGGCCACCAGGTAAGCGGCGCCGCCGACGGCCATCAGGTACACGGCTTTATGGTCCTTGATCGCTTCGATCGCAGTTGGACCACGTTCGGATTTGCCGATCATGCCCAGCAGGCCGGTTTGCTCGAGGATCTGACGGGTGAACTTGTCCATCCGCGTCGCGGTGGTCGGGCCTGCCGGGCCAACGACTTCTTCGCGCACCGGATCAACCGGGCCGACGTAGTAGATGAAGCGGCCCTTGAGGTCCACCGGCAGGGTTTCGCCCTTGTTCAGCATCTCGACCATGCGCTTATGCGCCGCGTCGCGACCGGTGAGCATCTTGCCGTTGAGCAACACGGTTTCGCCCGGCTTCCAGCTCTGCACTTCTTCCGGGGTCAAGGTGTCGAGGTTTACGCGGCGGGCCGAAGGGCCGGCTTCCCAGACGATTTCCGGGTAGGCATCCAGCGGTGGCGCTTCCAGCGACGCCGGGCCCGAACCGTCGAGCACGAAGTGTGCGTGACGGGTGGCGGCGCAGTTGGGGATCATGCACACCGGCAAGGATGCCGCGTGGGTCGGATAGTCCATGATCTTCACGTCGAGTACGGTGGTCAGGCCACCCAGGCCCTGGGCGCCGATGCCCAGTTGGTTGACCTTCTCGAACAGCTCCAGGCGCATCTCTTCGATACGGTTCTGCGGGCCGCGCTTTTTCAGCTCATGGATGTCGATGGATTCCATCAACACTTCCTTGGCCATGACGGCGGCTTTCTCGGCGGTGCCGCCGATGCCGATGCCCAGCATGCCCGGTGGGCACCAGCCGGCACCCATGGTCGGAACGGTCTTGAGTACCCAGTCGACGATCGAGTCGGACGGGTTGAGCATGGCCATTTTCGACTTGTTCTCGGAACCGCCGCCCTTGGCTGCCACGTCCACTTCCACGGTGTTACCCGGGACGATGGAGTAGTGGATCACGGCCGGGGTGTTGTCCTTGGTGTTCTTGCGCGCACCTGCCGGGTCGGCAAGGATGGATGCACGCAGGACGTTTTCCGGCAGGTTGTAGGCGCGACGCACGCCTTCGTTGATCATGTCGTCCAGGCCCATGGTGGCGCCGTCCCAGCGCACGTCCATGCCCACGCGCACGAACACGGTGACGATACCGGTGTCCTGGCAGATCGGGCGGTGGCCGGTGGCGCACATGCGCGAGTTGATCAGGATCTGGGCGATGGAGTCACGGGCCGCTGGCGATTCTTCGCGCAGGTAGGCTTCGTGCATGGCCTGGATGAAGTCAACGGGGTGGTAATAGGAAATGAATTGCAGGGCGTCGGCAACGCTCTGAATCAGGTCGTCTTGCTTGATCACGGTCATGAGTCGCGCTCCTCTATAAGGGAACATTCAATAAAGGTGGCGTCAGTGTTGCATCGGTCGGCTGACGCCACCTTTCCAAGGCACGCCAAAGTGGTGCAGGCGCGACGCTAAAAAGGCGCGGCAGTATAACCCGGCGCGGTGGCCGATACACCCGACTATGGTCAAACTGTCGCAGGCATGATTCCCTGTGTGCGCCCCTAATGATTGAGTCCTTATATGCCTGAACTGTACGTCGGTGAGCGCCATTGGTCGGTGACCGCCGGCAGTAATCTGCTGGATGTCCTGAACCAGGCTGGTGTGGGCGTGCCCTACAGTTGCCGGGCGGGCAGTTGCCATGCGTGCCTGGTGCGTTGCCTGGGTGAGGTAGAGGACAAGCTGCCCGACGCCTTGAGTCCGGCGCAACGCCAGGATGGCTGGCGCCTGGCGTGTCAGTGCCAGGTCAGCGGCGATCTGCACGTCGAAGCGTTCGACCCCACGCGTGACGGTTTGCCGGCCCAGGTGGTGGGTGTGGACTGGCTCAGCCCGACGGTACTGCGCCTGCGCCTGCAACCGGAACGAGGCCTGCGTTATCGGGCCGGGCAGCACCTGGTGTTGTGGGCGGGGCAGGTAGCGAGGCCGTACTCCTTGGCGAGCTTGCCGCAAGAGGATGCGTTCCTGGAGTTTCACCTCGATTGCCGCCTGCCTGGTGAGTTCAGTGATCTTGCCCGGCAGTTGCAGCCGGGTGACCGTCTGCGCTTGGGTGAACTGCGCGGCGGCGCGCTGCAATACGACCCCGACTGGCAAAATCGACCCTTGTGGCTGCTGGCGTCCGGCACGGGCCTGGGGCCGCTGTGGGGCGTGTTGCGTGAGGCTTTGCGCCAGGATCATCAGGGTGACATTCGCGTGATTCATCTAGCCCATGATGCTGCCGGGCATTATTTGGCCGAACCCCTGGCGCAGTTGGCTGCACAGCATCCAAACGTGTCGGTGGAACTGTGGACGGCGGCGCAGGCGACCCTGGCATTGGCGCAACTGCGGCTTGTTTCAAGGCAAACTATGGCCTTACTCTGCGGGCACCCGGCCAGTGTCGAAGCGTTTTCCAAGCGCCTGTTCCTGGCGGGACTGCCGCGTAATCAACTGCTGGCCGATGTGTTCCTGCCCCGTGGTTGAGCGCTGAACTCTACAGCCGCGAGATTCACCATGACCAACGCCATCCAGCAGCAACGCGAACGTGGGCTGCTGACCTTGCAGCTCAATCGCCCCGACAAGAAGAACGCCCTGACCCGCGCCATGTACATGCAACTGGCCGAGGCACTGGAGCAGGCGGATGCGGATGAAAGTATCCGCTGCGTGCTGATCCAGGGCAGCAGTGTGTGTTTTACCGCCGGCAACGACATCGGCGATTTTCTTGAACAGCCGCCCAGCGATCTCGACAGCCCACCGTTTTATTTCATGAAAAGCCTGCTCAACTGCCGCAAACCGGTGATCGCCGCTGTAGCGGGGGCTGCAGTGGGCATTGGCACGACCCTGTTGCTGCATTGCGACCTGGTGTATATCAGCCGTGATGCGCGGCTGCGCATGCCGTTCGTCAACCTGGGGCTGTGCCCCGAGTTTGGTTCGAGCCTTATTCTGCCGAGGTTGTTGGGGCATGCGAAGGCTGCCGAATTGTTGCTGCTGGGCGAGGGGTTTACCGGCGAGCAGGCGGCAGCCTGGGGGATTGCCACCGAGGCGCTGGACAGCGGCGAGGCGGCGTTGGCCAAGGCGCGGGAGATCGCCGAGCGCTTTGAAGGCCTTGCACCGGGAGCGGTGCAGGTGACCAAGCAACTCATGAAGAGTGTTGATCGCGAGCAATTGCGCCAGGTGATCGAGGAGGAGGGCGCTTTGTTTGTCCAGCGATTGAAGTCGCCGGAGGCGATTGCCGCGTTGTCGGGGTTTATCAACCGATCCTGAGAAACAAAAAGCCCCGCCATTCACATGGCAGGGCTTTTGTTTATCAGCGTGTCACTCAGACCTGTGGGTCGCCCACATGCAGGATCTTCATGCCATTGGTGCCACCCGTGGTGTGGTAGCTGTCGCCCTTGGTCAGGATGACCCAGTCGCCTTTCTCTACAACGCCACGTTTGACCAGTTCGTCGATCGCCTTCTGGCTGACTTCGTTCGGCGCCAGCGACGCCGGATCGAACGGAACGGTGTACACGCCACGGAACAGCGCCGTACGGGCCTGGGCTTCACGGTGCGGGGTGAACGCGTAAATCGGCACCGACGAACGGATGCGCGACATGATCAACGGCGTGTAACCACTTTCGGTCAAGGCGATGATCGCTTTGACGCCCGGGAAATGGTTGGCGGTGTACATGGCGGCCAGGGCGATGCTCTGGTCGCAGCTTTCGAACACTTTGCCGATACGGTGGCTGGAGGTCTTGCTGGTCGGGTGCTTTTCAGCGCCGACGCAGATACGCGCCATGGCTTGAACAGCTTCCAGTGGGTACGGGCCGGCGGCGCTTTCAGCCGAGAGCATTACGGCGTCGGTGTAGTCGAGCACGGCGTTGGCCACGTCGGACACTTCGGCACGGGTCGGCATCGGGTTCTGGATCATCGACTCCATCATCTGGGTCGCCACGATCACCGCTTTGTTGTGGCGACGGGCGTGCAGGATGATTTTCTTCTGGATACCGATCAGCTCGGCGTCGCCGATTTCCACACCCAGGTCGCCACGGGCAACCATCACGGCGTCCGAAGCGTTGATCAGGCCGTCGAGGGTTTCGTCATCGGCCACGGCTTCGGCGCGTTCGATCTTCGCCACCAGCCAGGCGGTGCCGCCGGCTTCGTCACGCAGCTTACGGGCGTATTCCATGTCGGCGGCGTCGCGCGGGAAGGACACGGCGAGGTAGTCCACTTCCATTTCGGCGGCGAGCTTGATGTCGGCCTTGTCTTTTTCAGTCAGCGCCGGCGCCGTCAGGCCACCACCGCGACGGTTGATGCCTTTGTGGTCGGAGAGCGGGCCGCCAATGATCACGGTGCAATGCAGTTCAGTAGGCGTGGCGGTATCGACGCGCATGACCACGCGACCGTCGTCCAGCAGCAACTCGTCACCGACGCCGCAGTCCTTGACCAGGTCCGGGTAGTCGATACCCACGACTTGCTGGTTGCCTTCGGTCAGCGAATGGCTGGTGGAAAAGGTGAAGGTGTCACCGATCTTCAGCTCGATACGCTTGTTGGCGAATTTGGCGATACGGATTTTCGGGCCTTGCAGGTCACCCAGCAATGCAACGAAGCGACCGTGCTTGGCGGCCAGGTCACGCACCAGTTTGGCGCGAGCCTTGTGCTCGTCCGGGGTGCCGTGGGAGAAGTTCAGACGGGCGACGTCCAAACCAGCCAGAATCAGTTGTTCGAGGACTTCCGGCGAATTGCTGGCCGGACCTAGGGTTGCGACGATTTTGGTACGACGGACGGACATGCACAGACTCCTGAGTTCAAGCGCTGGAGAAGGCTACTATGCTCTTTCGTTGTAGTCATTGTTCGTTTGCACTACTTATCGATGATTGACTTGTTTTCGTTGCGGTTGAATAGGTGAACGCCCTTGAAGATTTTCGACAAGGGGTCGATACACTGCACAAGACAGGAGAACCCCCATGCGAATTTTGCTCGTTGCTGCCTTGGCCGTCAGTGTTGTCGGCTGTACCCGCTGGTCGATGGACCATCATTTGAACAATGCTTACCGTGCCTACGGGGTGGGTGATTGCGAGCGTGTCACCCTTGAGTTGTCCCAGGTCGACCGTGAAAGCCGTTCCCGCCGTTACGTGCAACCCGAAGTTTCCATGCTGCGCGGGCAATGCCTGGAACGCCAGAAGCTGTTCGTGGATGCCGCGCAAACCTATCAATTCATCATCAGCCAGTATCCTGCGAGTGAATACGCCTATCGCGCCCGTGCCAGGCTCGATACCTTGCAGCAGTTGGGGCACTACCCCGGCGCCAGCGTGGCACAGCCGCGTCCCGCATCGTTGTAATGGTATTTGTCGTTGCATTGCTGGCCCGTTGCCAGGCTTGAGCTATCCTTTGAATGTCCGTTTGTACAAGTTTTCTATTCGAGCGGATGAGTAGCCCGGATTTGGCAGCTGTTTCGTGGCAATACACTGACTATTGTCACACCGATATCCTGGGAGAGCGGGCAATTGGCTCGTTCCGAATCACTGGCACGGCCAGATTCATGGCCACTGGACGGCGATCTCACCATGGTTACCGAACGAAGGATCGAACGGCATCAGTTATCTTGTTTTTTGCAGGTGTTCAATCGTCTGACCGACAAGCCAATCGGCTTTCTGGGCAATGTGTCTGAAGACGGGCTGATGTTGATCAGCCAATTACCCATGATGGTTAACGTGGACTTCGAGCTGCGTCTGAAGCTTCCAGGGCTGGGAGGCGAGTTCCAGGCCGTTGACCTCACGGCGACGTGTTTGTGGAGTCATGAGGATATCAACCCGCAGCAGTACGATTCAGGCTTCTGCATACGTCAGGCGCCCGAAGAGTATCGGCGGTTGATCACTGCGTTATTGCATTATTTCAGTTTCGATCCGCTGCAGGCTTCTGCTTGAACACTGCGCGTCGTCGGCTCGGTCAGGGGCTTTTCCTCGACCGGGACCGTGCTTTCTTTTAGAAAACCCCAGCTTTTTTCCAACCCAGATAGCGCGTGACCAGCTTGGCTCCCAACTCGGACGGCAAGGCATCAAGCATCGATAGCCCGTGGGCGTTCAAACGATCATGGAGTTCGTTGCGGCTGTTGAGGTAATCGATCGCACCACTGTAGGCCAGCGCTTCCGACAGGGTCTGCACGGGGACCTGGCGCAGTTCATCGAGGACATGTTCTCGCAGGCTGGCCACCATCACCCGGTGTTGCCGGCTGATCCGATTGACCGCGGTCATGAGTGCCTCATCGTCCTCATCGCGCAGATTGGTCACGACGATCACCAGCGCCCGGCGCTTTTGTCGAGCCAGCAGATGGCTTGCGGCGGCCTGGTAGTCGGCTGTTTTACGAGTGGTATCCAGGTCGTAAACCGTATTGAGCAAGAGGTTCAGTTGACCACTGCCCTTGACCGGCGTCAGGTAACGCGGTTGGTCGCTGGCAAAGGTGCACAGTCCCACCGCATCACCCTGTCGCAATGCGACATAGCTGAGCAACAGGCAGGCGTTGAGGGCGTGATCGAAGTGGGAGAGCTCGTCATCCTGGCTGCGCATGCGTCGACCGCAGTCGAGCATGAACACGATTTGCTGGTCGCGCTCATCCTGATATTCCCGGGCAATTGGCGTGCGTTGCCGTGCAGTCGCTTTCCAGTCGATCTGGCGCAGGCTGTCACCCTCGCGAAACTCGCGCAACTGATGAAACTCCAGCCCCAAGCCTCGACGCGGGCGTTGACGTACGCCGAGTTGGCTCAGCCAGTTGTCCACACCCTGCAACTGCGCGCCGTACAAGCGGGCGAAATCCGGGTAAACGCGGGTAACATCCCTGGCCTCAATCAAGCGTCGTGCCGACCACAACCCCAAGGGGCTGGGCAGGTGGATTTCGCAACGGCTGAAGCTGAAATGCCCTCGTCGCAAGGGACGAACACGGTACCCCAGCGCGCTATGCTCGCCAGGACGCAGCTCGATGGACTGCGGCAGGTTCTCCACGCTCAAGCCATCAGGAACGTGATCGAACACCGTCAAGGTCAAGGGTTGCGGGTAATTGTGTTCCACTGCCAGCCTGACTTCCCCCCAGCGTCCCAGCGCCAGGCTGCCGGGTATTTGCCTTTCTACCCGTGGCGAAGAGCGGCGGCGCAGGCGGAATGCGTCCAGCAGCGATAGCAGCAACAATGCCAGCAACAAGCCCCAGGCCACCGAATATACAGTGTCGGGCAGCTTGAACTGCAAGGCTGCCGCAGCGCCCAGCAGAATGTTCAAGCCGAGCAGCACGCCAAGCCAGATCAGCAGCAGACGGGTCGGTTTCATTTCCGCGTCATTGCCTTGGAGCCGGAATCTGATCAAGCAACTGCTTGAGCACCTGGTCTACCTCCAGCCCATCGATGTCCAGCTCAGGCGCAATACGTACCCGGTGACGCAGTACAGCCAGGGCGCAGCCCTTGATGTCGTCTGGTGTGACAAATTCCCCGCCGCGCAGCAGGGCACGCGCGCGAGCTCCGCGCACCAGAGCGATGGACGCCCGTGGGCCGGCGCCGATGGTCAGCCCTGGCCAACTGCGTGTGGTGCGCGCGATGCGTACCGCATAATCGAGCACTTGTTCATCCAGGGGCATCTCACTGGCGATCTGTTGCATCTGCACCACATCGTCGGCGTGCAGCACAGTGCGCAATGGTTGCACGTCCAGCATGTCCGCCCGGGATGAGCGTGTTACTTCGCGAACCATATCCACTTCTTGCTGGGCGTCGGGATAGTCCATGCGCACCTTGAGCATAAAGCGATCCAGCTCGGCTTCCGGCAGGGGGTAGGTGCCTTCCTGTTCGATGGGGTTCTGGGTGGCCAGCACCATGAACGGTTGGCCGATGGGCAACGCTTCGCCCTCAAGGGTCACTTGCCGTTCCTGCATGGCTTCAAGCAGCGCGGCCTGGGTCTTGGCTGGAGCGCGGTTGATTTCGTCGGCCAGCAGCAAGTGAGTGAACACCGGCCCCTTGCGCAGCTTGAACTGTTCGGTATGCCGGTCATAGACGGCGTGGCCGGTGACATCGCTGGGCATCAGGTCAGGGGTGAACTGGATGCGTGCGAAATCGCCACCAAAACAGCGGGCCAATGCGCGGACCAATAGGGTCTTGCCCAGGCCAGGCACCCCTTCGAGCAATACATGGCCTCCCGCAATCAGTGCTGTGAGCACGTCATCAATGATCTGATCCTGACCGATCACGGCTTTGCGCAATTCAACGCGCAAAGCCTGGGCCTGTTGGCTGGCATGCTGCAGGGTTGCGCCGGTCAGGGCTTTGGTCGGTGGGTATTCGCTCATAGGGCATTCCTGAGGGTTTGCAGGCACGTCACTTGCCGGCTGAAATCGGCGCTGGAGAGCCGCCTCGGCGGGAGTGGGCCGAGCGCCTGGCTGATGGCATGGGAGGGTTGTCGGGTCAGGTGTTCCAGTACCTGCCATTGTGCTGCGGTGTCGAGGTGTTCAAAGCCTGGGTGGCGCTTGCGGGCGGCGCGCAGGATGTCGCGTTGCAACGCTTGCAACAATGCGCCCTGCCCACCGCGACGCAGCAGAAAATCGGCGCTGGCCTTCAAATGCTCCTGCAACTGTCGGCGCGCCTTGGGTTCTGGCGGTTGTATCGGGCCTTCGCGCATGCCGGCGTGCCACAGCGCCAGGATTATCAGTGCGAAAAGTGCCACCAAAGCCTGGGGGAAATAGCGCAACAACAAGGTGAGTAAATTGTCCGCGTTGTTGTTGAACAACAACGTCACGCCAGTGTTCTGGTTGAGGTACCACAGCAGCCAGGCGTTATCGTGTTTACCGATATTCGGGGTTTTCCACAGGTCGCTGTCGGTGACCACCGTCACATGGCCTTGCCCAAGGTCGAGTTGCATCAGGTGGCTGGACTTGGCGCTATTGGCTGAAAACTGGGCAAGGTGTCTTGGGTCGGTGAGGTTGAAGTTGGTATCGAAACTGAAGTAAGCCGGGGCGGTTTCATTGTCGACGTAGAGCTTGGTCAAGTCCGGTGCTTTCTTTTTACGTGGCGATGCCGGCTCGTCGAACGTATCACTCAGGGTTTGGTGAATCTCCAGGCGATCCAGCAGCAGGTCGCCACTCTTGCCCGTTTCCTCATCCCACAACGCCTCGGCCACCACCAGCAGGTGGCCTCCGGCCTTTGTCCAACCCAACAGTTGCTCGACCTGGCGCGGGGTCATGTTGCTGCGCTCGCCCAGCAGCAACAGGCTTTGGCCTTTAGCTGGCAGATCGGCCAGCCGTTCGATGCCATTCGCATGCTCCACTGTCAGGCCTTGCCTGCGTAGGAAGTACTCGGCTGCCAGATAGGGATTGGCCTGTGCCTGCGCGGACGGGCCGTGGTCGATTACTTCGTCATAAGGGATCGCCTTGTGCCACGCGTACAGACCGCCAGCTCCCAGCAGGCAAACCAGCAGCAGCGCCACCCACAGCAATGGCCTGTTCATTGGTGCATTCCCGAACTGAAGAGCACACGCCAATCGTTGCAAAGCTGTTGTTGGGCAGCAGTCGGAGGAAGGCGGTGCCCATACGCAAGGTTTTGCCAGTGGCGTGTCAGTTCGTCGCTGAAAGCCAGCAACTGCGGTTGCTGTAAACGATGAACGTGTTCCAGTACCTGGCCTTCGGTATCGGCGTTTTTCAGCGGTAGGTTGAACTCGTGCAGTAGCCGGCTGAGCAGGCCGCGATACAGCAGGCCCAAGGCTTCCCGGGGTTGGGTGGACCATAGCTGTTCGGCAGTGCCGGCAATATCTTCCGGCAAGGTTTCAACCCCCAGGTCCAACCCGAACAACTGAGCGGGAACCGGTTTGACCGCTTTGGGTAAGGGCTGTCGGCTACGTTGCACAAACGTACGCATCCATTCACGGTAGCGCCACACCAGTAGGGCAATTGCGCCAATCAACAGGCTCCATAGCAGTATTTTCAAGCCTTCGGCGACGTGTTTGAAGGCATTACTGTTGAGGTTATCCAACAGTGCCTGCAGCCATGCGGGCAATTTACCGTCGCCTTTTGTTTTGCTCCTGACGGCGGTTTTTTCTTCGCCAAAGCGATAACGGGTGACGGTTTCAGGGTTCTTGAAGGGAGGATGCTCCAGCACCTCCTGAATGGATTGGCTGGCGGAGTGAGTACTGAGCTGTTTGGAGCCCACGGGTTCGGCTGCCATGGCCGGTGGAGTGACTTGCGCGAGCATCAACCCGACCACCACCAGTAGCAGCGGGACGATGCCACTTAGACGCTGGCGCAGGCTGCGGAATATCAGTTCCAGATCCCAGGCCTCCAGGGCAGTACGGCGGTTGAGATACAGACTGAAACCGCAGGCGACGTAGATGGGTTCCCAGAACACCAGTATCAAGGCGTAGGCAGCATTGCCCAGATGTTCCACCCATAGGTCGTTCGAGCCTGATGCCAACGCCATTCGTTGCCAGTCCCAGTCCAGTTCCAGCTGTTCTGGAATGAATAGATAGAACAGGGCCATGCAACCAAACCATAGGCCGATTTCCAGGTGCATCCCGATGGTGGTCAGCCAGCGTGCTGCTCCAGCGTTATGCTGCAGCAATACTCCCAGGCGTTTCTGACGTGCCAGGCCGTCCAGCCCCTCAAGCTGGTTTACCGGCAGCACAAAGCTGCGGCTCAGGCTCAGTCGGCGCCAGGTCAGGCTGGCCAGCAGTTGGCCCTTGAGCAGGCGCGGCCAATGGCGCACGGCTTGCCTGGTGCTGGGTATTTCACCAAACAGGGCCTTGGAAAGGATGTACAGCGGGAGGCGGTCGAAGGCCGGTTTGAGCCACCAGAACAGGAACAGTGAAAAAGACGGGTATTCCCACAGCAATACCGTGAGCAAGGTAAATATCGGCAAAGTGACCATCGCCCAACTGCTCATTAACAGCCGGCGATGTGCCCTGGCCATGAGTACGCCAAGGTCCATGGCTTCCCAGGAGGTACGGGGGCGAATCACCACGCTGGCATCAGTCAGGCGCATGACGGGACCGTCCAGCCAGGCTCAGGTAAGCGGCCACCAACAACCACAGTACGGCGCCCACGAGGTATTTGATCCAGGGGGCGATCGTGGCGATGGATGACCAGTACGCTTCGATAAACGCAGCGATCAGCAGGAATACCATCACGCCACAGAGCATCTGCACGCTTTTGCGCGCTGCCAGGCGCAGGGACTCGCTGCGCGTCAAATGCCCGGGAGATATCAGCGACCAGCCCAGTTGCAAACCTGCCGCGCCGGCCAGAGCGATGGCACTGAGTTCGAATGCACCGTGACCGATCACAAATGACCAGAACGTCTGGCCATAGCCGATTTCGGTCAGGTGCCCGGAGATCGCCCCGATGATCAAACCGTTGAAAATCAGGAAGAACACACTGCCCAGGCCAAACAGCAAGCCGGCGGCAAATGTCTGGAAGGCGATGCCGATGTTGTGCATCACGTAATAGCCAAACATCATCCAGTCTTCGCTGGAGGCTCGTTCGGCCGCGCGTCCCAGGTGGCTGCCATCGGGGTCGTACATGCCTTGCATTTCAGCGACCTGTTGAGGGCTGACGATGCTGTAGATCAGGTCGGGGAACAGATAGACCAGCAGGGCTATACCCACGAGGCTGCCAAAGAACAACAGGCTGGCGACCAGCAAAAAGCGCCACTGCTCGCGCACCAGGCGGGGGAAGTCGGCCAGGATGAAAGCCAATACGTTCGCCGCCAGTTGGCTGCGATGACGGTACAGTTGTTGGTGCCCGCGCAGTGCGAGTTGCTGTAGCGGGTCCACCAGGTAGCTGCTATAGCCGCGCTCCTGGGCCAGGGCCAGGTGTTGGCAAAGCCGCCGATACTGATAGGGGAAGTCGGTGACATCACCGGCCTTGGCTTTACCTTGTTCCAACTGTTCCAGTTGTCTGGCGAAGGTTTGCCATTGCTGCTGGTGGCGGCTTTCAAATTGGCTCTGCTTCATGTCGGCCCCAACAAGCCGCGAGCCACACCGTTGAGTTGTTCCGCTGCACGGGCCGGGGACACGTGCAGGGGCACAGCGAGGATCGAGGCCAGTTCATGCACTCGCTCGGCCGACAGTTCGCCCTGGCGTTCGGCGAACGCGAGGATGGCACGTTGTTCGTTCAGGTCCAGTGCAAAAGGCAGGCGCAGGGCGGCAGCTTGAGGTATGCGGGGCCGAACCAGCGGCTTCTCGCGGTAGACCACCAGCGTCCCGGCGGCCAGGTCGCCGAGCCGTTTGAAATGTGGGTGTTGCAGGCAACTGATGGCGCCGAGGAAGTAGCCGAAAGGCAGCATGTCGACAAAGCGCAACAGGTTGCGGATCAGGGAGGCCGACCAGCCGATGGGTGTGCCGTCGTCCTGCACGACACGCAGGCCCATGACCTGCTTGCCTGGGGAACTGCCCTGGTTGAGGACTTCAAACAGCACCATGTACCACCAACTGACCAGGAACAGGAGCAGCGAGCCCAGGCCGATGCCGATGTTGCCAAGCAGCGCCAGGGGCACGATCAGGATAGCCATGAGCAGCCCACGCAGACCCAGGTCAAAAGCGAAGGCTAATGCTCGTGCCGGCAAGCCGGCGGGGCGCAAGGGCAGGTCGATACCCTCCGGGGTTTCGATCTGGTAGCGGGTATCCAGCGGGGCTGATGGCATTGCGATCCTTGGCAGTGCTGAGCGGTTAACAGACACGGATGCTAGCAGTGTCGACGGTGGAAGCAACCCTCCAAGGTTTTACTGGGTATTTGTACAGTACAGGTATCGCTGGCCCCGGACGCCTCGCTGCGCCTAGACTTTGTCGATCTTCAGCACAGGAACAGCTCGTGACCTCCATTTTCTGGTACGACTATGAAACCACCGGCATCAACCCACGCAGCGATCGCCCGCTCCAGGTGGCCGGAATTCGTACCGACCTCGAACTCAACGAGATTGGCCCGCCGCTCAATCTTTATTGTCAACCCAGCGACGATATCCTGCCCCATCCGGCTGCCTGCATGATCACCGGTATTACCCCTGGCGTGCTGGCGGAGAAGGGCTTGGCCGAAGCCGACTTCATGACGCGGGTGCACACCGAGTTGGCTGCGCCCGGCACGTGCGGTGCCGGCTATAACACCCTGCGGTTCGACGATGAAATGACGCGCTACAGCTTGTATCGAAATTTTTTCGATCCTTACGCACGGGAGTGGCAGGGGGGAAACAGTCGCTGGGATTTGATCGATGTAGTCCGCACCGCCTACGCCCTGCGTCCCGAGGGGATTGCCTGGCCGGAGCAGGATGGGCGGGTAACCCTCAAACTGGAGCGGTTGACGCAAGCCAATGGTATCGATCACGGGCAGGCTCATGATGCGTTGTCCGATGTGCGTGCAACCATCGCCCTGGCACGGCTGGTTCGAGAAAAACAGCCCAAGTTGTATGAATGGCTGTTTCAACTGCGCAGTAAGCAACGGGTGATGGATCAGGTGCGCCTGTTGCAACCGATGGTGCATATTTCCGGGCGGTTCTCCGCCGAGCGCCATTACCTGGGGGTAGTGCTGCCGTTAGCCTGGCACCCGCGCAATCGCAATGCGTTGATCGTCTGCGACCTCGGGCTTGACCCCCAGGCTTTGCTGGACCTGGACGCCGATGTGTTGCGTCAGCGCCTCTACACGCGCCGTGATGACCTAGGGGAAGGTGAACTGCCGGTTCCTCTCAAGTTGTTGCATATCAACCGTTGTCCGGTCGTTGCCCCGCTGAATGTGTTACGGGCGCAGGACCGCGAGCGTCTTCAGTTGGATATGGACACCTGTCAGGCGCGGGCACTGCGACTAACTGACGCACAGGAAGTTTGGCGTGACAAGTTGGCAGCCATTTACAGCGAGGAAGATTTTGCATCGACTGCCGACCCCGAGCAGCAGCTCTACGATGGTTTTATCGGCGACCGCGATCGCCGTTTATGCGAACAAGTCCGTGCGGCGGAGCCTGCACAACTAGCACGTCAGCAGTGGCCTTTCGATGATCATCGTTTGCCGGAATTATTATTTCGCTACCGTGCCCGTAACTTTCCTGAAACCCTGGACAACGACGAGCAACAACGTTGGAAACTTTTTTGTCAGCAGCGTTTGTCAAATGCTGAATGGGGAGCACCCAATACGCTGTTCGCATTTAAACAAGCATGCTCAGAGTTGGCTGTTAGTGCTACACCGTTTCAGTGCCAGGTACTGGACCAATGGCAGGAGTATGCCGATTCGCTGGCTGCTCGTTTGAACGTGTAGTCGCTAGTTGCAGAGTCCAGGCATGAAAAACGCCAGCAAGCTGGCGTTTTTCGTGTATCGCGTATCAGGCGAGAGCCCGACCTGGCTTAGCCCAGCAGGGTAGCCCAGCCTTCAACCACATCGCCGCCCCACTTGGCTTTCCACTCTTTCAGTGTTTTGTGGTTGCCGCCTTTGGTTTCAATCACTTCGCCATTGTGCGGGTTCTTGTATTGCTTGACCTTGCGAGCACGTTTGGTGCCGGTGGTTTTCACGGCGCCACGCGGTGCTTTAACTTTCGACTCTGGATCCAGCAGCGCGATGATGTCACGCAGGGATTTGGAGTATTCACCCATCAGAGTGCGCAGTTTGCCTTCGAATTCCAGCTCGGTTTTCAGCTTGTCGTCTTGGGACAGGTTTTTCAAACGGGCTTGCAGCTCTTTGATAGCTTCTTCGGTGGCGCGGTATTCGTTGATCAGTGACATGTGGACTACCTTATGTAGAGCGCTGATTGAGAGGGAGAGTGGCCTAATAATAGTCAGGCAATTTCATCAAGTAAACATTTAAGCAGGCATTTATGTGAATTACTTTGAATGTTTGTCGTAATGCTGCGCAGTCGAGTTAATTAGTAGGTCGCAAGCCTAAAGATAGTCTGGTTTATTTTTTTGATAAATGCGTGAGCTTGCCGTTGTACGGTCATATAGAGGTGGTAAATCCTTAAGCTATTAAGGCGGGGCGCGACCCGGGCTCAGAACAGGGCGCAAGGAATACTGCAGTTTTTCTGCGCAATCGCTAGAATGGCGGCCTTTGCGAAGTTCTGGAGTTTCCCCCTAATGCGCACTTTTCGGCTGGTGATTGCTTGCCCGGACCGGGTTGGCATCGTTGCCAAAGTCAGTAACTTTCTGGCCTCCCATAACGGCTGGATCACCGAAGCGAGCCATCACTCGGACGATCTCAGCGGATGGTTTTTCATGCGGCACGAAATTCGTGCCGACACGCTGCCCTTTGGTCTTGAAGCCTTCCGTGAGGCGTTCGCGCCGATCGCGGAAGAGTTCTCGATGACATGGCACATCACCGACACCGAGCAGAAAAAACGTGTCGTGCTGATGGCCAGTCGTGAGTCCCACTGCCTCGCCGACCTGTTGCACCGCTGGCACAGTGATGAGCTGGATTGCGAGATCGCCTGTGTGATCTCCAACCATGACGACCTGCGTAGCATGGTGGAATGGCATGGCATCCCGTACTACCACGTACCGGTCAATCCGCAGGACAAGGAGCCGGCGTTCGCCGAGGTCTCTCGTCTGGTCAAGCAGCACGATGCCGACGTGGTGGTGCTGGCGCGCTACATGCAGATCCTGCCGCCGGAACTGTGCCGCGAATACGCCGGCAAGGTGATCAACATTCACCACAGCTTTTTGCCGTCGTTCGTCGGGGCCAAGCCGTATCACCAGGCATCCCTGCGTGGCGTGAAGTTGATTGGCGCAACGTGCCACTACGTTACCGAAGAGTTGGACGCAGGTCCGATCATCGAACAGGACGTGGTTCGTGTCAGTCACAGTGACAGCATTGAAGACATGGTGCGTTTCGGGCGTGACGTCGAGAAGATGGTGCTGGCGCGTGGCCTGCGTTATCACTTGGAAGATCGCGTCCTGGTGCATGGCAACAAGACCGTTGTGTTCTGATCCCGCGTTGTGATTGAACCAACAAGGGCTTGGGCGTTAAATCGACCCAGGCCCTTTTTACATCTGCGCAGGACTGAACGATGAGCGACCCACTGGACAAAGCCACATCAAAAGCCCCCGCAACCTTGGGGGAGGGGTGTTTGAGCCGGTATGACCCGGACGACCTGGACGCAGAGGATGGCACCGAGTTTCCCGGCGCAGCCGAGTTGTGGGAGCAGGAGCAGCACAAAGACGAGACCCGGCAAAAATAGCGGCCCGCCGCACTGGAAGCGGCGGGCGCAGGCGTCAGATCCGGAAGCTGCCCACCAATTGCTTCAAGCGCGATGCTTGTTGCTCAAGGTCGGTGCAGGCGCGCAGGGTTGATTGCAGGTTCTCCACACCTTCCTGGTTAAGGGTGTTGATCTCGGTGATGTCCATGTTGATCGACTCCACCACCGAGGTCTGCTCTTCGGTGGCGGTAGCGACGGACTGGTTCATACCGTCTATCTCGCCAATGCGTTGGGTCACGCTGCTCAAGCGTTCGCCGGCCAGGTTGGCGATTTCCACGCTGTCCTGGCTGTGGCGCTGGCTTTCACTCATGGTGCTGACGGAGTCCCGAGCGCCGACCTGAAGCTCCTCGATCATTTTCTGTACTTGTTGCGCCGATTCCTGGGTGCGATGGGCCAGGTTGCGCACTTCGTCGGCCACTACCGCAAACCCTCGGCCGGCTTCCCCGGCGCGTGCCGCTTCGATGGCGGCGTTGAGCGCCAATAGGTTGGTCTGCTGAGAGATGCTGGTGATCACCTCGAGGATCTGGCCGATATTGACCGTCTTGCTGTTAAGCGCTTCGATATTGTTGCCGGAAGCGCTGATCATCTCGGACAGTTGGTTCATCGCCCTGATGTTGCTTTCCACCACCTGCTGGCCGTCTTCGGCCAAGCTCCGTGCGTCACTGGCTTGCTGCGAGGCTTGTGCCGCGTTGCGCGCGATTTCCTGGGCGGCGGCACCCAATTCGTTGATGGCGGCGGCGACGCTGTTGGTGCGATTGGCCTGTTCGTCCGAGTTGACCATTGACGAGTTGGAGGCGCTGACCACCCGCAAGGCCACTTCGTTGACTTGCTCGGTGGCGGAGGACACTTCGCGAATCGAAGTATGGATACGCTCCACGAAACGGTTGAAGGCCTTGCCCAGGGTGCCGAACTCATCATTATTCTGGATCGTCAGGCGTCGGGTCAGGTCGCCCTCGCCATCGGCGATGTCCTGCATGGCCCGGGTCATCACGTGCAATGGTTGCATCAGGACGCGGATCAGCATGCCCAGAAGGGCGATGATGATCACCACCGCGATGATCGTGGCGATCACCGCCGACGTGCGGAACTGGCTGAGCATTGCGAAGGATTTATCTTTATCCACCGAAATACCCAGGTACCAGTTGACCGACGGCAAGCCTTTGATCGGGGTAAAGGTCACGATATTGGTTTTGCCGTTCGCCTCCACTTCGCTGAAGTCAGCGCTGATCTTCGGGGTGTTTTTCGGGTACACATCCGCCAGGGCCTTCATCACCAGGTTCTTGTCCGGGTGCACCAGCACTTTGCCGTCGGCACTGACCAGGAACGCGTAGCCCATGCCACCGAAGTTCAGTGCGCCGATGTTATCCACCAGGGTTTGCAGGCTCAGGTCGCCGCCCACCACGCCGATACTCTGGCCGCCTTTGGCGCTGGGCGTGGCGATCGAAATGATCAACTGCCCGGTTGCTGCATCGATATAGGGTTCGGTCAGGGTAGAACCGTTGCTGCTTTGGGCGCCTTTGTACCAGGGGCGGACTCGCGGGTCGAAGCCGTCCGGCATCTTGGTGTCGGGACGGATGGTAAAGGTCCCTTTGCTGTCGCCGACGTAGGTCGCCATGAATGAGGAGGTCAGTGCTTTCTGTTCCAGCAGGGTGGCGACGGCGGACGGTTCGGGATTGGTGGCAATATTTTGTGCGGCGTTTTCCACCAGGACGATGCGCCCGGTGAGCCAGGTTTGAATATTGCTGGCGGTGACATCGCCCATTTCATGCAGGTAGTTATTGAGGTCGTCGCGGATCGCGTTGCGTTGCAGGTAGTCGTTGTAGAGGGTAAACAGCGCGAAGGCGGCGATGACGATAAGGGAGGCTGCAAGCAGGATTTTGTGGCTGAAGCGCAGGTTTTTATTCATGGCTTGTAGGGTCCGCTAAGGTCTTAAATATCCAAAGCGCGTCCTTTTGGGAGGCGCAAAATGGCAGCGTCAAAAAAGGTGTGGTACTTCTGGCAATAGTTCTGTGGGTTTTTGTAGGAGCCCTCTGACCTATTTTTAGACTTTGTGGGTCTCACATTGGCTTGTATCGGCTTGGCTGCACTAAAGATTAACCATAGGTGACGAAATGCCTGACTCCACGCAACTTCTTATCGGTGCCGGCCTTGACGGCCAGCCCATTGCCCAGGCGATGCGCCTGGCCAACCGGCATGGTTTGATTGCCGGTGCCACCGGCACGGGCAAGACCGTCACCCTGCAGCGTCTGGCGGAAGCCTTCAGTGATGCGGGCGTGACGGTATTCGCCGCCGACATCAAGGGTGATCTCTGCGGCCTGGGTGCCGCAGCCGACCCCCAGGGTAAGGTCGCCGAGCGCATTGCAGGAATGCCTTTCCTCAATTACACCGCCAAGGCCTACCCGGTAACGTTGTGGGATATCCAGGGGCAATCCGGCCATCCGTTGCGTACGACCATCAGCGAAATGGGGCCGTTGTTGCTCGGTAGCCTGTTGGAACTTACCGACAGTCAGCAGTCGGCGCTCTATGCAACCTTCAAGGTGGCGGACCGTGAGGGCTTGTTGCTGTTGGACCTCAAGGACCTCAAGGCACTGCTCAACCACTTGCGCTATCACCCGGAACTGCTGGGCGACGATGCGGCGTTGATGACCACCGGCTCCAGTCAGGCGCTATTGCGACGCCTCGCTGTGCTGGAGCAGCAGGGTGCCGAAGCCTTGTTTGGCGAGCCGGCCTTGCAACTCGAAGATATTTTGCAGCCCGCCAGCGACGGGCGCGGGCGGATCCACCTGCTGGACGCCAGCCGCTTGGTGCATGAGGCGCCGAAGGTCTACGCGACCTTCCTGCTGTGGCTTCTGGCTGAGTTGTTCGAACAACTCCCCGAGCGCGGCGACGCAGACAAACCGCTTCTGGCGCTGTTCTTCGACGAGGCGCATTTGTTGTTCGCGGATACGCCCAAGGCCCTGCAGGACCGTTTGGAGCAAGTGGTGCGCCTGATTCGCTCCAAAGGGGTGGGCGTGTATTTTGTCACGCAATCCCCGGGTGACCTGCCTGACACGGTGCTCGCGCAACTGGGCCTGCGCATACAACATGGTTTGCGGGCATTTACCACCAAAGAGCAGAAATCCCTGCGGGCGGTGGCCGATGGTTTTCGTCCCAACCCTGCGTTCGATACCTTGTCGGTGTTGACGGAACTGGGCACGGGTGAGGCGCTGGTGGGCACCTTGCAGGAAAAAGGTACGCCGGAAGTTGTCCAGCGGGTGCTGGTCGCGCCTCCACAATCACGGATCGGGCCACTCAGTGAAGCTGAGCGGGCTGCGTTGATCGCCGGTTCGCCTTTATTGGGGCGGTACGACAAGCCGATAGACCGGGAATCGGCCTATGAAGTGCTGATGGCCCGCAAAGACCTGGGTACCCAGGAGCAAGCCACTCCGGCGGCCGAAGAACCGAGCTTTACCGATAAAGCCGGCGCATTTCTGGGAACGACGGCAGGCAAGGCCCTGAAGTCGGCGATGCAGCAGGCCGCCAATCAGATGGGCCGCCAGTTGGTACGTGGCTTGTTGGGGTCGTTATTGGGTGGCAGCAAGCGCAAGTAGCGGTTCAGGATTTGGGCCTGGCATGGGCGGCCAACCGCTCCAGCGCCGCGCGCAGGCCCGGATCCCGGATCTCATCGGCCGTAGCCTGAATCGCTTCGGCCGCATTTTCCGAAAGGTCCATGGTCTGGCCTGCCGTTTTTTGCGGCGAGGTGGAGGGCTGCACCTTGAACTGAATGCGCGTCAAGCTGGCAAATTCGTCGAATGCCATCAATTGTCGCTGCAAGCGTTTTTGCTGATAACGCAAGCGGGTCGCCCAATGGCCGTCTGTGACAATTAATAGCAGCTGCCCTTCACGCCAGGACGCTACATGACAATGTTCTCGTGCGGCGGGTTGCAGCTGGCTTTCGAGCAGGCGTTGCAAATGGCCCAAGCGTTGCGCATGGCCAAAGATGGCTTTCAAGGGCTTGGCTTCGCGGAGCAACACGCCAGGGGCACGGGCTGTAAGCGGGCGAAATGCCATGTTTAGACACCTAAAGTAACAGAGCCGCTATCTTAACAGAAAGCGCCGGTATGCCCGCGGGCCACGCATCCGAGCGGTTTTACCCGTGAAATCAATCGGTAACTTCTGTGCTCCATGGGTTGAAGTTCGCGCAAAAGCCCTTATTTTAAACAAGCCCTCTCACAGCTCCATGCCTGCCTCTGGGAACAACGCCACTTTCCTCACCCACGATTCCGGGTAGAATGCGCGTTCGCATGCGGCCGTGAGGGCTGCTCGGGCCACTCACGGTGCGCCCTCCATCCCTATGTGTGGAAGAACCTGCCGATATGTTTGCGCCTTTGTTAAAGAAACTTTTTGGAAGCAAGAATGAGCGCGAAGTCAAACGCATGCTCAAGACGGTGCAGCTGGTCAATGCCCTCGAAGAGCAGATGGTTGCCCTTTCGGACGACCAATTGCGCGCCAAGACCCAAGAGTTCAAGGCCCGCATAGCCAAAGGTGAAACCCTCGATAAACTGCTTCCCGAAGCCTTTGCGGTCGCCCGTGAAGCCGGTAAGCGTGTCATGGGCATGCGCCACTTCGACGTTCAACTGATCGGCGGCATGACCTTGCATGAAGGCATGATTGCCGAAATGCGCACTGGTGAAGGCAAGACCCTGGTGGCAACACTGGGCGTTTACCTCAACGCACTGTCCGGCAAGGGTGTGCACGTGGTGACGGTGAACGACTACCTGGCTCGCCGGGACGCCAACTGGATGCGCCCGCTGTATGAATTCCTCGGCCTGACCGTCGGCGTGGTAACGCCGTTCCAGCCGCCGGAAGAGAAACGTGCCGCCTACGCCGCCGACATCACCTACGGCACCAACAACGAATTCGGTTTCGACTACCTGCGCGACAACATGGCGTTCAGCATGGAAGAAAAATTCCAGCGTGAACTCAACTTTGCCGTGATCGACGAAGTCGACTCCATCCTGATCGACGAAGCCCGTACCCCGCTGATCATCTCCGGCCAGGCCGAAGACAGCTCGCGCCTGTACACCGAGATCAACAAGTTGATCCCGCGTCTGGTGCAGCACATCGAGGAAGTCGAAGGTGTGGTGACCAAAGAAGGTCACTTCACCATCGACGAGAAGACCCGTCAGGTTGAACTCAACGAAGCCGGTCACCAGTTTGTCGAAGAGATGCTGACCCAGATCGGCGAACTGGCCGAGGGCGAAAGCCTGTACTCGGCACACAACCTGGGCCTGTTGACCCACGTGTATGCCGGCCTGCGCGCTCACAAGCTGTTCCATCGCAACGTCGAATACATCGTCCAGGACGGCCAGGTCGTACTGGTTGACGAACACACCGGTCGTACCATGCCGGGTCGTCGTCTGTCCGAAGGCCTGCACCAGGCCATCGAGGCCAAGGAAGGGCTCAACATCCAGGCTGAAAGCCAGACGTTGGCGTCCACCACCTTCCAGAACTACTTCCGTCTGTACAACAAGCTGTCCGGCATGACCGGTACAGCCGACACCGAAGCGTTCGAGTTCCACCAGATCTACAACCTGGCCGTGATGGTGATTCCACCGAACAAGCCGCTGGCGCGTAAAGATTTCAACGACCTGGTGTTCCTGACGGCCGAAGAGAAATACGCGGCCATCATCAACGACATCAAAGAGGGCATGAAGCAAGGCCGTCCGATACTGGTAGGTACTGCCACCATCGAGACTTCCGAGCACGTGTCCAACCTGCTCAACAAGGAAGGCATCGAGCACAAGGTGCTCAACGCCAAATTCCACGAAAAAGAAGCCGAAATCATTGCCCAGGCCGGTCGTCCAGGTGCGCTGACTATTGCCACCAACATGGCTGGTCGTGGTACCGACATCCTGTTGGGCGGTAACTGGGAAGTGGAAGTCGCGGCACTGGAAAACCCTAGCCCCGAGCAGATCGCCCAGATCAAGGCCGACTGGCAGAAGCGCCACCAGGCCGTACTGGAATCCGGTGGCTTGCAGGTGATTGCGTCCGAGCGTCATGAGTCGCGTCGTATCGACAACCAGTTGCGTGGCCGTGCCGGTCGCCAGGGTGACGCCGGCTCCAGCCGCTTCTACCTGTCGCTGGAAGACAGCCTGATGCGTATCTTCGCCTCGGACCGGGTGAAGAACTTCATGAAGGCCCTGGGCATGCAGTCGGGTGAAGCGATCGAGCACCGCATGGTGACCAACGCCATCGAGAAGGCCCAGCGCAAGGTAGAGGGCCGTAACTTCGACATTCGTAAGCAGCTGCTTGAGTTCGATGACGTCAACAACGAACAGCGTAAAGTGATCTATCACATGCGTAACACGTTGCTGGCCGCCGACAACATTGGCGAGACCATCGCCGACTTCCGTCAGGACGTGCTCAACGCCACCGTAAGCGCCCATATCCCGCCACAGTCCCTGCCTGAGCAGTGGGACGTCGCGGGCCTGGAAGCGGCGTTGAAGAGCGACTTCGGTGTCGACCTACCGGTTCAGCAGTGGCTGGACGAAGACGATCACCTGTACGAAGAGACGCTGCGCGAGAAGCTGATGGCTGAGTTGCTGGCCGCGTACAACGAAAAGGAAGAGCAGGCGAGTGCCGAGGCACTGCGCACGTTCGAGAAACAAATCGTACTGCGCGTGCTGGACGACCTGTGGAAAGACCACCTGTCGACCATGGACCACTTGCGTCACGGCATCCACCTGCGTGGCTACGCCCAGAAGAACCCGAAGCAGGAGTACAAGCGCGAGTCGTTCACGCTGTTCTCCGAACTGCTGGATTCGATCAAGCGCGATTCGATTCGCGTGCTGTCCCACGTTCAGGTGCGTCGCGAAGACCCGATCGAGGAAGAGGCTCGCCTGCGTCAGGAAGCCGAGGCGCTGGCCGCTCGCATGCAGTTCCAGCACGATGAGGCGCCGGGCCTGGAAGCGCCTGAAGCATTGGGCGAAGAGGTCGATGTGGCGCTGGCCCAGACGCCGGTTCGCAATGAGCAGAAGCTGGGCCGCAACGAACTGTGCTACTGCGGTTCGGGCAAGAAATTCAAACACTGCCACGGCCAGATCGAATAAGATTTTTGCCCGACGCTGCAACACTCCGCGCCGCGACCGGCTTCTGCCGTCGCGGCGTTTTGCCATTAATTTCACCGTCGCTCACGACGGCACAGATATCACCTATTTTTGAGGAGCGCATTCATGGCTGTTGGTCTTGGTCCTTTGCCCACATTGCACCCGGTTGCCGGTTTTGAACTCGGTATCGCTTCGGCCGGCATCAAGCGCCCGGGGCGCAAGGATGTGGTGGTGATGCGCTGTGCCGAAGGCTCGACCGTGGCGGGTGTGTTCACCCTCAACGCGTTCTGCGCGGCACCGGTGATCCTGGCCAAGCAACGCGTTGCCGGCTCGATTCGTTACCTGCTGACCAACACCGGCAATGCCAACGCCGGTACCGGCGAGCCTGGCCTGGTTGCCGCTGCGCGCACTTGCGCCAAGCTGGCCCAATTGGCGGGCGTGGACGCCAGCCAAGTGCTGCCGTATTCCACCGGCGTGATCGGTGAGCCGCTGCCCGTGGAGAAAATCGAAGGCGCGTTGCAAGCCGCACTGGACGATCTGTCTGTGGATAACTGGGCGGCCGCCGCCACCGGCATCATGACCACCGACACTCTGCCCAAGGGCGCGAGCCGTCAATTTGTGCACGACGGCGTGACCGTTACTGTGACCGGCATCAGCAAGGGCGCAGGCATGATCCGTCCGAACATGGCCACCATGCTCGGCTACATTGCTACCGATGCCAAAGTCTCCCGTGATGTGCTGCACAAGCTGATGCTGGACGGCGCCAACAAGTCGTTCAACCGGATCACCATCGATGGTGACACCTCCACGAACGATTGCTGCATGTTGATCGCAACCGGCAAGGCCAACCTGCCGGAAATCACCACCACCGAAGGCCCACTGTTTGACGCGCTGAAAAAGGCCGTGTTTGAAGTGTGCATGGACGTGGCCCAGGCCATCGTGCGCGACGGTGAGGGCGCCACCAAGTTCGTTACCGTTGAAGTCAATGGCGGCGGCAACCACCAGGAATGCCTGGATGTGGGCTACACCGTGGCTCACTCGCCGTTGATCAAGACCGCACTGTTCGCCTCTGACCCGAACTGGGGACGCATCCTGGCTGCCGTTGGTCGTGCCGGTGTGCCGGATCTGGACGTGAGCAAGATCGATGTATTCCTGGGCGATGTGTGCATCGCCAGCCGCGGTGCCCGTGCCGAGACCTACACCGAGGCGCAGGGCTCGGCGGTGATGCAGCAGGAAGAAATCACCATCCGTATCGAACTGGGTCGCGGCGAGTGCAGCGAAACCATCTGGACCACCGACCTGTCCCACGAGTACGTGAAGATTAACGCAGAATACCGTACCTGATAGCCAAGAGGATAAGCGCGGTGAAACGAGTGCATGTAGCAGCAGCGGTGATCCGCGGCGCCGACGGCAGGATTCTGCTGGCACGCCGCGCCGATACCCAGCATCAGGGCGGCCTCTGGGAGTTTCCGGGGGGCAAGGTGGAGGCCGATGAGTCGGTCGCAACCGCCTTGTCGCGTGAGCTGCACGAAGAGCTGGGCATCCGTGTCACCACGGCACGGCCGCTGATAAAGGTGCAGCATGACTATCCGGACAAACAGGTGTTGCTGGATGTCTGGGAAGTCTCGGCGTTCACGGGTGAGCCGCATGGCGCCGAAGGGCAACCGCTGGAATGGGTAGCGCCGCGTGACCTCATCAACTATGAGTTCCCGGCGGCCAATGCACCGATCGTTGCCGCTGCGCGCTTGCCTGCCGAGTACCTGATCACCCCGGGTGAGCTGGAAACCCCCACGCTGTTGCGTGGCATCCAGAAAGCCATTGCGGGTGGTATCAAACTGGTTCAACTGCGCGCGCCCAACGGTTACGACCCAAAGTATCGTGACCTGGCGGTGGACGCGGTTGGCCTGTGTGCCGGCAAGGCCCAGTTGATGCTCAAGGGGCCGTTCGAATGGCTGGGGGACTTTCCTGCGGCCGGTTGGCACATGACCTCGGCACAACTGCGTAAATACGCGAGCAAGGGCCGACCACTGCCGAAGGACCGCTGGTTGGCGGCGTCGTGTCACAACGCCGAGGAACTGGCCCTCGCCCACATGATGGACGTGGATTTCGTCACGCTGTCGCCGGTGCAACCGACCCTGACCCATCCCGATGCCCAGCCTTTGGGCTGGGAGCAGGCGGCGCAGTTGATCAGCGGGTTCAGCAAACCGGTGTTTCTGTTGGGCGGGCTTGGCCCAGCCGAGCGGGAGCAGGCCTGGGAAGCTGGGGCGCAGGGGGTTGCAGGCATTCGGGCGTTCTGGCCCGAGGTCTGACAGGCCCCGTCATGAGTAAGCCCTTTCCCATATTTTGATGTGTGAATACCATCAAGCGTGGGGGAGGGCTTCCTTATGACAAGGTCGGCTTCGGCACCCCGTAATCTCAGTGCGGCTTTGCAGCCGCCTGCCACAACACCTCAGCCACACCCTGGCGCCGGGCAATCACACGCGCCGCTACAAACAACAGATCCGACAACCGATTGATATACGCCAGCCCTACGCCTTCCAGCGGCTCAAGCGCATTCAACTGCTGACACCGCCGTTCCGCATTACGCGCCAGGCTGCGGCAGATATGGGCTTGGGCGATCAGCGTCGACCCACCGGGCAGGATGAAGTTCTCCAGCGGCCCGACTTCTTCATTCCAGCGATCAATCGCCGCTTCCAGCCGATCGACTTCCGCTGCATTCAAGGCTTTGTACACCGGCATCGCCAGTTCACCGCCCAGGTCGAACAAGCGATGTTGGCAAGGCGTCAGCACCTCAATCACATCGTTGAGTTCAGGGTGCTTGCCGCTCTGCTCCTCCAGTTCAGCCAACAGCAGACCCAATTGACTGTTCAAGGTATCGACTTCACCTATGGCCTCCACCCGCGGATGGTCCTTGGGCACGCGCCGGCCGTCGCCGAGGCCGGTTTCGCCTTTGTCGCCGGTACGGGTATAGATCTTCGACAGGCGAAAGCCCATGGTCATTGCTCCAGTTGCGTGAGTTCGTAGGGTGGCATTTGGCTGCCCGCCAGGGGCAGGCGCAGGGTGAAGCAGGTACCTTGGCCGAGCGTGGAGTGCACCTCCATCTGGCCCTTGTGATTGTTGGTGATAATGAAATACGAGACCGACAGCCCGAGCCCGGTGCCTTGGCCAATTTCCTTGGTGGTGAAGAATGGCTCGAAAGTGCGTTTGCGCACGTTTTCGCTCATGCCGATGCCATTGTCTTCCACTTGGATTTCGGCCCACGGCGGGTTGAGGCGGGTGCGCAAGATAATGCGCCCCGGCTCGCTGTCGTCTTCACGCAGGTGAATGGCCTGGGCCGCGTTTTTCAGCAAATTGAGCAGCACCTGTTCCAGCTCGTTGGCGGTGCCCGGCACCGGGCCTAATAGTGGATCAAATTGGCGGATGATCGCCTGGCCCTTGAAGTCGAAGCCGATGGTCAGGTCGAAGTCGTTACCGGCGATTTCCACCGCCTGATCGATCAGCGCCGGTAAATCGCAGGGTGCCATCTGGCGATTGCTGCGGCGGCTGAAGCTGAGCATATGGGTGACAATTTTCGCTGCCCGCGCACCGGCTTGTTGGATGCCGTCGAGCAACTGCGGCACTTCGCGGCTTTGCAGGTAGCGGTTGACGGTATCCAGCTCGATACCCGCCTGTTCGGCGTGTTCCAGGTTCTTGGGCAGGTCGGGAGACAGGCGGCGGCGGATGTTCTGTACGTTGTGCAGGATGGCCCCCAGCGGGTTATTGATCTCGTGAGCCATGCCCGCTGCGAGCCCGCCGACCGAGAGCATTTTTTCCGACTGCACCATCATTTCCTCCAGCGACAGGCGCTGGGTGATGTCGTCGATCCGGATCACCACGCCGCGCCCCGCACCGCCCATCAACGGGTAAAACGTCAGGGCGTAGTGTTTTGGCTCGTCATCCTTGACCCAGGTAACGCGCTCGATGCGTTCCACGGTGTGCTGCTCGACTGCGGCCTTGAGTTGCGTCAGGTAGGGTTTGAGCGGTTGGAAGGCCAGGAAGATCGGTTGATTCAATGCCTCATCCAGGCGCGTACCGGAAAGTGCGCTTGCCTCCTGGTTCCACTGGGTGACGTAGAGCTGTTCGTCCAGGGCGATCAACGCCGATGGCATCGAGTCGATGATGCTGTTCAGGTAGTTTTGGAAACCAGTGAGTTTTTTCTCGATCTTGCTGCGAACTTGCACTTCCAGTTCGAGTTTGCGGTTGGTGTGGCGGGTTTCTTCGGCCAGGCCCTGGGCTTGGTCGTAAGCGGCTTGGGAGTCGTCGCGGGCGCGTTTGAGCTGCTGCTCGCGGGCTTCGATGCGTGACAGCATGGTGTTGAAGGCTTCGGCCAGGCTGCCGATCTCATCATGGTTGCCGCGCTCGGCGCGCAAGGAATAGTTCTCTTCGCGAGTCACCTGGCGCGACAGTTCTTCCAGTTCGTGGATCGGGCGAGTGATCAGGCGTTTGATCTGTCGGGCAATCACCAGCCACAGCAGCACGCTGAAAATCAGGATGCCCAGGCTTGCCGTCAGCGTGCCGGTATAAAACGCCATCGGCAGTTCACTGCTGGCCACCAGCAGCAGATGCCCGGACGGCTGGCCGGCGCGGGGCAGGGTGATGACCTGGTTGCTACGAAACTCGGTGACGCGCCAGGCCTCGATATGCCGGTAATTATCCGGCAGGTGCAGGCGATTGTTGTGCTGCATCTGGGCCAGGCGGATGCCTTCGCCGTCATACAGCGCGGCGGCGCGCAGCGGTGAATAGCTGGTCAGCTCATTGAGCAGGGCTTCGGCCTTGGCGGGCGATTCGAGGGCTTCAGCGGCAAGTGACGGGTTGGAGACCAACCGCCCGATGGCCTGCAGAGCCTGGGGCGCCATGCTTTCCTGGGAGATCCAGTAGGCGGCGCTGATGAACGTCAGGTTGGCCACCAACAATACTGTGGTCAACAATACCAAGAGGGCGGCCAGCAGTTTCTGCCCTACCGGTAGGTTTTCAAGACGCTGGCGCAGTGGCATCAGGTTTTTTCCAGGTGATAGACAGGTAGGCAGGGTAGCGCGTGCCTCAGTCGCTGGCCAATCCATGTGCACGCAAGTGCTCGACCAGGCGCGCCTGCACTTGTAGCAAGTGCGGCAGGGTCAATTGGTGGCGGGCAGCCGCTTCGCAGGCGTAGCCCAACAGGTAGCTGATTTCGGTACGGCGACCGTTGTTTACGTCCTGATACATGGAGGAATAGTTGGCGGCGGTGGCTTGGATCACCCGTTCCACTTCGCTGTGCAACTGCTCGGCAGCGGCCGGTTGACCGCACCATTCGAGCAACTCGGTCAGCTCGGCGCATAAGGTCGCAACTTCACATTGGTGGTCCTGCAGGCCGCCGTTGCGGCATTGGTACAGCACGGTCAATGGGTTGATCGCGCAGTTGAGGGCCAGCTTGCGCCACAGGCGCGTAAGAATCTCGGTGCTCCATGCGTGGGGGATACCGGCGGCATGCAGATCATCCAGCCACAGTGGCGGCGTGGGATGACCGACGTCTCCCAGCCAGGTGTAGCCGTGGCCGGCAAATACCACACGCCAGTCACCGTCGCGGAAAGCGCCCTCGGTGCTGGAGGCAAAGATGCAGCGGGCCTGAGGCAGTTGGGCGGCTACGGCGTCCTGGCTGCCGAGCCCGTTTTGCAGCAGGATCAGTTCGGCATCCGGTACCAGGCGAGCGTGCAACTGTGCAACGGCGCTTTGCGCGTCGTAGGCTTTGCACGCTACCAGCAGACGATGAATCGGTTCCGGGCAGTCGGGCGTTTCCCCAATCACCGGGTAGGTGTGTTCTACGCCCTGTTCCACCAGGGTCAGTCCCTTGGCTGCCTGATAACTGGCCAGGCGCGCTTCATCGCGCAGAATCAACCGCACGGGCACGCCGGCGCGCGCCAGGCGAGTGGCCCAGAGTGTGCCCAGGCTGCCCGCGCCGAGAATATGCCAGGTGGTCGACATCAGTTTGTGCTCCGAAGGGTCGCCCGCAGCGAACGGGACAAAAGAACCGCTATAATGCCTCGGCATTTTAGCTTGGGCGCGCTCCATCTCTACTGAGCCCGCCCCTTATATTGGAGAAATGACATGCCTTCGTTCGACGTGGTATCCGAACTGGACAAACACGAAGTGACCAACGCCGTCGAGAACGCCGTCAAGGAGCTGGACCGTCGCTATGACTTGAAAGGCAAGGGCAGCTTCGAATTCAAGGAAAAAGAGCTGACCGTCAACCTGACCGCTGAAGCCGATTTCCAGCTGGAAGCGATGATCGAGATCCTCAAGTTGTCCTTGGTCAAGCGCAAGATCGACGCGCAATGTCTTGAAATCAAGGACGCTTACGCTTCGGGCAAGCTGATGAAGCAGGAAGCGGTCCTCAAGGAAGGCATCGATAAAGAGCTGGCCAAGAAAATCGTCGCCCACATCAAGGATGCCAAGCTGAAGGTCCAGGCCGCCATCCAGGGCGAACAGGTCCGCGTCACCGGCAAGAAGCGTGACGACCTGCAGGAGGCCATCGCGGCCTTGCGCGCCAAGACGTTCGACATGCCGCTGCAATTCAATAACTTCCGCGACTGATGGCACTTTGCGGAACCTGTGGGCGTTTTTGACGTCCCACGCCCCAGCACCTGCGTCGACGATTGAGCCCTACGGGGCTCAATTGTATTTATGGCCACTTAAATACGCCGAGCACCCGGTAAACAGGAGAATGTAGATGGATTTGAATGCTGAAATGGATCACCTGATCAAGACCTCGGAGTCTTGGATCCCGATGATCATGGAATACGGCAGCCGGTTTTTGCTGGCAGTGATCACGCTGGCCATCGGTTGGTGGCTGATCAACGTGTTGACTCACCGCGTGGGGCGCTTGCTGGCACTGCGCAATGCTGACCTGGCGCTGCAACACTTCATTACCAGCCTGGCGAACATCGCGCTCAAAGTCATGCTGGTGGTCAACGTGGCCTCGATGATCGGTGTGGCGACCACCTCGTTCGTGGCTGCGATCGGTGCCGCGACCTTGGCCATTGGCTTGGCATTGCAAGGCAGCCTGGCGAACTTTGCCGGCGGCGTACTGATTCTGCTGTTCCGCCCGTTTCGCATTGGTGACTGGATCGAAGCCCAGGGCACTTCGGGTACTGTCGACAGCATCCAGATCTTCCACACCGTGTTGCGCACCGGCGACAACAAGACCGTGATCATCCCGAACGGCAGCTTGTCCAACGGCCTCATCACCAACACCAATCGTCAGCCGACCCGCAAGGTGGTGTTCGACGTAGGTGTCGATTACGAAGCCGACCTGCAGAAAGCCCGTGAAGTGTTGCTGGAACTGGCGAAAGACCCACGCGTGTTGGCAGACCCGGCCGCGGTCGCAGTGGTTTCGACCCTGGGCGACAGTTCGATCACCGTTTCTCTGCGTTGCTGGACCAAGACGGCGGATTATTGGGATGTGACTTTCATGCTCAATGAACTGGCGCGTGATCGTTTAAAAGCAGCGGGTATTGATATTCCGTTTCCGCAGCGGGTAATTCGCGTGATGCAGGAAAGTGCTGCGAAGTAACTAAGAGTGAGGCTGTCGAACTTGGCTGATTGGTCAGGTTCGGCGCACAGCTTTAATCTCGTTAGTTAGCTTGCTAGTTATTTTTCGATTGAAATAAAACTGCAATAAAAAAGCCGCTCTCCTGTGAACAGGGGAGCGGCTTTTTAGTTAAGGCGGATGCCTTAGGTCATCGTTGTAATCAAACAGCTAATTACAAGATGTTCAGCGGGTATTGCGCGATCAGACGCAGTTCGTCGATGGACGCCGAACCGTAGTACACGCCGTCAGACGAACGATAGGTCGCTTGACGGACGCGCAGGCTCAGGTCTTTGGCCGGGCCGCTCTGGATCACGTATTTGGCTTCGATGTCGCGTTCCCACTCTTTACCGTTCGAAGTGGTGCCGGTGTTGGCGCCGCTACCGCTGACGTAACGAGTCATGAAGCTCAGGCCTGGGACGCCGAAAGTAGCCATGTTCAGGTCATAGCGAGCCTGCCAGGATTTCTCGTCTTCAGCGTTGAAGTCGGAACGGGCGACGGAGTTGGCCAGGAAAATCGTGCCGCCACCGTCTACGCCGTAGCCGTAGTCACCGTCACCGCTGACCTTCTGGTAGGCCAAGGTGAATGTGTGAGCCTGGTAGGTGTACGCGCCTTGCAAGCTATAGGCACGGTTATCCAGCTTGGTGGTGTTGTCTTTTTCAGCGCGTTGCAGGCCGGCGCCGTCGCTTTTGGTGCTGTAGATGTTGAAGTCAACGGCCACCGACTGATCTTTGTCGAGCGCGTGGGTCCAGTTCACGTTGGCGTAGAGCTTCTTCCAGTAGTCTTCCACTTTCGAGTAGTAGAGGCTGGTGGTGAACTCAGGAGTCCAGGCGTAAACGCCGCCGATGAAGTTGGCGTCTCTCAGCCCCGTGCCTGTGCCCGGCTCCGAACTGGAGATACTGTCCTTAGAGGTGTGATCCTGGGCAACGATCGATGTGAAGTGACCGGCTTCCAGTTTCAGATCCTTGATCTCGTTACTGGTGATCGAGATGCCTTGCGGCAGCTCTGGGAGCAGGCGGCTGTCGTCGGAGGCGAATACCGGCGCGGTGGTGTATTGGTCGCCCACTTTCAGGACCGTATTGGAAATACGGAACTTGACGGCAGCGCCACCTTTGGAATAGTCATCCTGCGCACGGCCATCGGAGCCGTTAGGGAACAGGCCGGTGCCGGCGCGACCCTTGCCGCTGTCGAGTTTGAGGCCCAGCAAGCCGATCGCATCGAAACCGACCCCGATGGTGCCTTGGGTGTAGCCCGAGCTGAACAGACCGTGGAAGCCAAGACCGGTTTCTTCGCGACGGCTTTGAGTGCCTGGCGCGTTGTTACGGAAGTCACGGCTGAAGTACAGGGTACGAGTCAGAATGCTGGCTGTACTGTCCTCGATAAAGCCCTTGGAATCGTCCTGGGCGGACGCCATTGCGAACTGCGAGGTGCCTGCTGAAACAGCCAGGGCGATCATGCTCCACTTCATCACGCGCATCGTGATTTGCTCCTTTGGTTTTAGGAAGAGTACTGCCGTCCCACCTGTATTTTTATCTGGGCGGCTCTTTCTTTTTTGTGTCGGCGCAAAGTTATATCACGCAGACTCTAATGACGATACTTACCCATCTATCCTTTCAGCTTCTTTACGAGGCTGTCGTAAATCGCTAGCTCCATGTCGCAAATTCACAGCCCAACTGTAACCGGGCTGACAACTTCAATACGCTTTCAAACCACCTTTCCAAGTTTGAACTCATCCCTGATATGCATTGAAACGCTGCTGTTTTTTATCGCGAAACACCGGCTTCCAAGTGGGTGTCGTTGCCGACGATAGGGGTGTGAATGCAACAAGCGTGCACAAAGGCGTAACCGAATGTGATTTTTTCGTGAAAAACATTCCGACACTGTAAAAACCGCATAAGCACGGGCTTTTTACGCCGTTTGGTTTGGGCTTGACGCATGGGCCATTTACCCCTCCGGTGGTGCATAAATCCTGCGCCAGGGCAAAACGTTACCGGTTCACACTCTCCGGTGGGTAATCGGCGGATCCCTTTGAAGCACAAGTGGGTCATTTTGGTGCATCTGTTTGAGGCCAACATTAGCGTAGCTCAACTATTCACCTGCATCGAAACAGGGCATGGAATTTTGTCGGGTTGACTCAAGGCCGTGCGCATTCGCCGTGAAGCCGGGTGCAATCGAAGGTATGCTGGAGGCCTGAAATCGACCTGCTGAACGGAGTACCCACGTGTTCGCCTTAGATCAACGCCTGCAACAAGACACGAAGGTCATGGGAGATTTCCCGCTTTGCCGCCTGCTGCTGTCCAATGACGCCAATTACCCATGGTTCATTCTTGTGCCGCGTATCAACGGTATCAGCGAAGTGTTTCAACTGGATGTGGCCGATCAGCAAACACTGTGGCAGGAAACGACAGCGTTGGCGCAATTGCTCAATGACGGGCTGGTGGCCGATAAGATGAACATTGGCGCACTGGGCAACGTGGTCAGCCAGCTGCATGTGCATGTGATTGTGCGTAAGCGCGATGACGCCGCCTGGCCTGCACCGGTCTGGGGCAAGCATCCGGCGGTGCCTTATACCGAAGAGCAGGTGGTGGCTATCCGTAGTCAATTGCGCGAGCTACTGCCTGCCGACTTCACTTTTGCCCAGGATTGAACCATGGACCTGCAAGACCGCGTCACCGATCTGGAAAGCCGCCTGGCGTTCCACGACGACACCATCGAGACCCTCAATGACATTCTGGTCACCCAGCAACGGGCCGTTGAGCGCCTGCAACTGCAGATGACTGCGCTGCTCAAGCGCCAGGAAGAAATGGGTGGCCAGTTCGAGACATCCGAAGAAGAAGCACCACCGCCGCACTATTAATAGATAGCCGCGAATAAAAAAAACGCGATCCAGCCAGGCTGGACCGCGGTTTTTTTTTGCTGCGGAGGCTGGGATCAGCGACGCGGCAGAGCAGCGATTACATCTTCGGCTTGCAGGCCTTTGTCACGGTTCATGACAGAGAACTCCACACGCTGGCCTTCGACCAGAACGCGATGGCCTTCGCCACGGATAGCCCGGAAGTGGACGAAAATATCGTCGCCCGAATCGCGGGAAATAAAGCCGAAGCCTTTGGACGTGTTGAACCACTTGACGGTACCGGTATCCCGGTTGGTCATGTCGTAGTTTTGCGACGCGGCTGCAGGGGACGAACGGTAGAAGCTGATGGCCAGGTGAAGAACGATAGCGACCACAGCAATCACCAGGCTGAGCAGGATGGCCGGGTGGCCGCCCACTTCAGGCATTGGTGCCAGGAGGGTGAGGGTTTGAACGACAACGGTCAGTACCAGCAGCGCGCTGACCAGATTTTGCAGTTGATGACGCGTGCCTTTGTTCCAGTAAGGGATTACCGGTGCCAGCGTCAGGTTGAGAAGGCCGAACAAGGCCAGGTACAGGGCGTCGTGTTGTTCCAGATAAGGCAGGCTTTCAGGCTGCAGGCTCGGGATAAACGACAGCAGCAAAGCTGCAACGCCCGTTAGCAGGTGGACGATTTTCAACATTTTGATTAACTCACGTTAAGACGGATCACGAAGGAAGAGCTGACTGGCACGGTTCGCTTCTGAACAATGGGAGGCGTTGAGCACGTACGCGGGTATCAGCCTATGGGGTGGGCCGCAGAAATAAACGGCCACCACACGCCACCTATTTAACAGCAAAGGCTGTGCCTACTCAAATCAAGCATTTCGGGGTGTTACAGCGGATTGGGCATTTCTGCGCCAAACGCTTGTCCTAGACAGGTGCGGGATTTTTGAGCGGCATTTTGAGGACTGTCCTACTCCCTGAAGGCTTGCCAACCGCTGGTCGGCAAACCGCAGAGGGGCGATTTGCCGCACTTCACTTTGGGCAGGGCGGCTGCACACCGCTGGCACTCTTGCTAGAGTGGTCCTGCACCTGATCAATGAATGCTCGTCAATTGAAGGGGAAAAACATGGCAATCGATATTGGTATCAGTGAAGAAGACCGTAAGTCCATCGTCGACGGACTTTCGCGGCTGCTGTCCGATACCTATGTGCTGTATCTGAAAACCCACAACTTCCATTGGAACGTCACAGGCCCCATGTTCCGTACGCTGCATTTGATGTTTGAAGAGCAGTACAACGAACTGGCGCTGGCGGTGGACTCCATTGCCGAGCGTATCCGTGCCCTTGGGTTTCCGGCGCCGGGTGCTTATTCGATCTATGCCCGTCTTTCTTCCATCAAGGAGGAAGAAGGAGTGCCAAGCGCCGAAGAGATGATCAAGCAACTGGTCGCCGGCCAGGAAGCGGTGACGCGCACTGCGCGTGGCATTTTCCCATTGCTCGACAAAGTCAGCGATGAGCCGACGGCGGACCTGCTGACCCAGCGCATGCAGGTCCACGAGAAAACCGCGTGGATGCTGCGCTCCCTGCTTGAAAACAAGTAAGGGGTGAGCCCGGGTAGCGCCTTCCTGGCGCTGCCCGCTTGTTTCCGTGCACTTCCTGGCGTTGTCCTACGACTATCGACTCCCTGTCTTCTGGCTGCTCCTCGCGTCCTGCTGTTTTATAGGCCCACTGTCCAATGGGAAGAGCCCATGGGCTGCTGTTTGGCAATGGAGTGTCAGGTGTATGTCACGTGGAATGGGTAAGGGAGTGATGGAGACCTGCGGTTTTCACAAGATAAAGGTCGACCCCTTCACTAAGGGGTTCGACATGGGGCTGGCCAAGCCGTTGTCCCGTTCGGTCAGGCTCAATGGGTTTTCCACCTGCCTGCGACTTGAACAGATCTATTGGAATATCCTCACGGAAATAGCCGGGATCAATGCGTGCTCGGTCAGTGCATTGTTGTCCTATGTCGATCGGGAAGTGCACTTGCGGCATGGCGGGGTGAAAAACTTCAGTGGGCTGGTCAGGGTGGTGTGCGTGGTTCACCTGTTAAAAGGCCGCGTTGCCCTCACGGCCGATTAGCCCGGCAGTAGTGGAGCCGGCCCACTGTAATGGCGGGCCGAGCTTCGGGCAGAAAGCCGGCTGCGCTGTCTCGATTTACCAGATATAATCCCGCGCTTTGCTGCGCATGCCGGGCTTTCTCCCCGCTCTCTGTCGAGTAATGAGCAGGCGTGGCGCAGTAATGATCTGATCGCCGAGACATCTCCATGCCCATGTACGACTATCAATGTGCCTCCTGTGGTCATCAGTTGGAAGCCATTCAAAAGATCAGTGAAGCAGCACTGGTCGACTGCCCTGCCTGCCAGGCGCCTGAGCTGAAGAAGATGTTGTCCATGCCGGGCTTTCGCCTGAGTGGCAGCGGCTGGTACGAAACCGACTTCAAGACCGGTTCGAAGAAGAACCTGGCGGGCGGCGACAAAGCAGACTGAGTTGAACTCTACGCGCAGGCTCCTGCATTATCCGTCCCCTGCTTTAATGTACGGTGACGAGGCGGGCCTCCACCGAATTTCGAATTACGAGAAGTGAAACCACTACCATGATGCGCAGCCACTATTGCGGCCAACTGAACGAGACCCTGGAAGGTCAGGAAATCACCCTTTGCGGATGGGTTCACCGTCGTCGCGACCACGGCGGGGTGATTTTCCTCGATATCCGTGATCGTGATGGTCTGGCCCAGGTGGTGTTCGACCCGGACCGCGCCGAGAGCTTCGCCGCCGCCGACCGTGTGCGCAGCGAATACGTCGTGAAGATCACCGGCAAGGTACGCCTGCGTCCGGCCGGTGCCGTGAACAAGAACATGGCGTCCGGCGGTATTGAAGTGCTGGGCTATGAGCTGGAAGTGTTGAACGAGTCGGAAACCCCGCCGTTCCCACTCAACGAATACTCCGACGTGGGCGAAGAAACCCGCCTGCGCTACCGCTTCCTGGACCTGCGTCGTCCGGAAATGGCCGAGAAGCTGCGCCTGCGTTCGCGCATGACCACCAGCATCCGCCGCTTCCTCGACGAGAACGGCTTCCTCGACGTCGAAACGCCGATTCTGACCCGCGCCACTCCGGAAGGCGCGCGTGACTACCTGGTGCCTAGCCGTACCCACGCGGGTTCGTTCTTCGCCCTGCCGCAATCGCCGCAGTTGTTCAAGCAGTTGCTGATGGTGGCCGGCTTCGACCGTTACTACCAGATCGCCAAGTGCTTCCGCGACGAAGACCTGCGCGCCGACCGCCAGCCTGAGTTCACCCAGATCGACATCGAGACCAGTTTCCTCGATGAAAAAGAGATCATGGGCCTGACCGAGCAAATGATCCGCAACCTGTTCAAGGAAGTGCTGGGCCTTGAATTCGGCGATTTCCCGCACATGACCTTCGAAGAAGCCATGCGCCGCTACGGTTCCGATAAGCCGGACCTGCGTAACCCGCTGGAACTGGTGGACGTTGCCGATCAGCTCAAGGAAGTTGATTTCAAGGTGTTCAGTGGCCCGGCCAACGATCCGAAATGCCGTATCGCCGCCCTGCGCGTGCCTGGCGGCGCGAGCATGCCGCGCAAGCAGATCGACGATTACACCAAGTTCGTCGGCATCTACGGTGCCAAGGGCCTGGCGTACATCAAGGTCAACGAGCGCGCCAACGGTGTTGACGGCCTGCAATCGCCGATCGTGAAAAACATTCCGCTGGACAATCTGAACGCGATCCTCGATCGCGTCGGTGCAGTCGATGGCGACATCGTGTTCTTCGGCGCCGACAAGGCCAAGATCGTCAGCGAAGCCTTGGGCGCACTGCGCATCAAGCTCGGCCATGACCTGAACCTGCTGACCTGTGAATGGGCTCCGATGTGGGTCGTTGACTTCCCGATGTTCGAAGAGAACGACGACGGCAGCTTCAGCGCCTTGCACCACCCGTTCACCGCGCCGAAGTGTTCGCCGGCCGAGCTGGAAGCCAACCCGGCGGGCGCTCTGTCGCGTGCCTACGACATGGTGCTCAACGGTACCGAGTTGGGTGGCGGTTCGATCCGTATCCACCGCAAAGAGATGCAGCAAGCGGTGTTCCGTCTGTTGGGCATCAACGAAGCGGAACAGGAAGAGAAGTTCGGCTTCCTGCTCGACGCACTGAAGTATGGCGCACCGCCCCACGGTGGTCTGGCGTTCGGTCTGGACCGTCTGGTGATGCTGATGACCGGCGCCCAGTCGATCCGTGAAGTGATTGCCTTCCCGAAAACCCAGAGTGCTGCGGACGTCATGACCCAGGCACCGGGTGTGGTGGATGCCAAGGCGCTGCGCGAGCTGCACATCCGCCTGCGCGAGACGCCGAAGGCTGAGTAAGGCCGCTGCGTGAAAACGCACTGAGGTTTACGCAGTCAAAAAAGGCGCATCTTCGGATGCGCCTTTGCGTTACAAGGGCTGCACTTTAAAAAGAAAAGTCCGCCCTGGGGCGGGGTTGATAAGGTTTCTACAGAATTTCGGAGTTGTGTTATGGCTGGCCATTCCAAGTGGGCGAACATCAAGCACCGCAAAGAGCGTCAGGATGCCAAGAAGGGCAAGATCTTCACCAAGTGGATTCGTGAACTGACCGTAGCGGCCCGCCAGGGCGGTGGTGACCCGGGCTCCAACCCGCGCCTGCGCCTGGCGCTGGACAAGGCCCTTGGCGCCAATATGAGCCGTGACATCATTGATCGCGCCGTAGCCCGTGGTGCCGGTGCCGCCGACACCGATGACATGGTCGAACTGAGCTACGAAGGCTACGGCCCGGGCGGTGTGGCGGTGATGGTCGAGTGCATGACCGACAACCGCAACCGCACCGCGGCTGCCGTGCGCCACGCATTCAGCAAGTGCGGCGGCAACCTCGGCACCGACGGCTCGGTGGCCTATCTGTTTGAGCGCAAGGGGCAGATCACCTTCGCGCCAGGAACAGATGAAGACGCACTGATGGAGGCTGCGATGGAGGCGGATGCCGACGATGTGGTGACCAACGAAGATGGCTCCATCGACGTGTTTACCTCGTTCGCCAGTTTCTACGCGGTGCGCAACGCCCTGGAAGCCGCCGGTTTCAAAGGCACCGACGCAGAAATCGTGATGCTGCCGACCACCAGCGCCGAACTGGACCTGGACGGCGCGCAGAAAGTGTTGAAGATGCTGGATATGCTTGAAGACCTGGATGATGTGCAGAACGTGTATTCCAACGCTGACATCCCGGAGTCAGTGGCCGAACAGCTAGGCTGAAGGGCGATGTGAATCACAATGTGGGAGGGGGCTTGCTCCCGATGACGGTATATCGGTCATTGATAAATCGACTGAACCACCGCTGTCGGGAGCAAGCCCCCTCTCACATTGGAAATTCGATGTATCAAAATTTGTTTTATTCAACCCGCAGGCGTTATGACTTTAATCCTAGGTATCGACCCCGGCTCGCGCATCACCGGTTTTGGCGTGGTCCAACAGACCCCGCGTGGCTGCGTGTATGTGGCCTCGGGCTGCATCCGCACCGGTGCGGGCGAACTGGCCGAGCGCCTGCAGATCGTTTATCGCGGTGTGCGCGAGGTCATTCAGACCTATGGCCCGGTCACCATGGGCATCGAGAAAGTGTTCATGGCAAAAAATGCCGACTCAGCGCTGAAGCTCGGCCAGGCCCGCGGCGCCGCGATTGTCGCCGGTGCGGAGGAGGGCATGGAGATCGCCGAATACACCGCGACCCAGGTCAAGCAGGCCGTGGTCGGCACCGGTGCGGCCAATAAGGAGCAAGTACAAATGATGGTCATGCACATGCTCAAGCTCACCTCCAAACCGCAAATCGACGCCTCCGACGCCCTGGCCATTGCCATTTGCCATGCGCACACCCGTTCCAGCCTGCTGCCCCATGGCCTCGGTACGGCACGCAGTCGTGGCGGGCGGCTGCGTCTCTGATAGCATCAGCGCAATCGTTATTTCCGGTCAGGCTTCGATCTGACCCCAAGCTTTAAGGATCTGAACCGTGATTGGACGCTTGCGCGGCACCCTGGCTGAGAAACAGCCGCCGCACCTGATTCTGGATGTCAATGGGCTGGGGTATGAGCTGGAAGTGCCCATGACCACCCTCTATCGCCTGCCGTCGGTCGGCGAGCCGATTACGCTGCACACGCACCTGGTGGTGCGCGAAGACGCGCAATTGCTCTATGGTTTCATCGGCAAGCGCGACCGCGACTTCTTCCGCGAGCTGATCCGTCTGAATGGCGTAGGCCCCAAACTTGCGTTGGCGTTGATGTCCAGCCTGGAAGTGGATGAGTTGGTGCGCGCGGTTTCGGCCCAGGACACCTCAGCCTTGACCAAGGTGCCGGGTGTCGGCAAGAAAACCGCAGAGCGCCTGCTGGTGGAGCTCAAGGATCGTTTCAAAGCCTGGGAGGTCGTACCCAGCATGTTCGCGCTGGTGCCTAACCAGCCGGATATGCCGGCGGCCCAGGTCGCCAGTGCAGAAAGCGATGCCGTCAACGCGCTGATTTCCCTGGGCTACAAGCCGCAGGAAGCAAGCAAGGCGGTGTCGGCCATCAAGGACAAGAACCTGAGCGCCGAAGACATGATCCGTCGAGCCCTGAAGGGAATGATTTAAGTGATTGAAGCTGATCGTCTGATCGCGGCCACCGGCCCGCGCGACCGTGAAGAAGTCCAGGACCGGGCCATTCGCCCCCTGAGCCTGGCCGAATACATCGGCCAGCCGACCGTGCGCGAGCAAATGGAGCTGTTCATCCAGGCTGCACGTGGGCGCAGTGAGTCCCTGGATCACACGCTGATCTTCGGTCCGCCGGGGCTGGGTAAAACCACGTTGGCCAATATCATTGCCCAGGAAATGGGCGTGTCGATCAAGTCGACCTCCGGGCCGGTGCTGGAGCGTCCGGGTGATCTGGCCGCCCTGCTGACCAATCTTGAGCCCCACGACGTGCTGTTTATCGACGAGATCCATCGGCTGTCGCCGATTGTCGAGGAAGTGCTGTACCCGGCCATGGAAGATTTTCAGCTGGATATCATGATCGGCGAAGGCCCTGCCGCGCGCTCGATCAAGCTCGACCTGCCGCCCTTTACCCTCGTGGGTGCGACCACACGTGCAGGCATGTTGACCAACCCGTTGCGAGACCGTTTCGGCATTGTTCAACGTCTGGAGTTCTACAGCACCGCCGACTTGGCGACCATTGTCAGTCGTTCGGCGAACATTCTCGGCTTGCCGCTGGATCCAGAGGGTGCGTTTGAAATCGCCCGCCGCGCCCGGGGCACGCCACGGATCGCCAACCGCTTGCTGCGTCGGGTACGCGACTTTGCCGAGGTGCGGGCCAAGGGGCATATCACCAAGGCCGTCGCGGATCTGGCGTTGAACCTGCTGGATGTGGATGAGCATGGCTTCGATCACCAGGATCGACGTCTGCTCCTGACCATGATCGAGAAGTTCGACGGTGGCCCGGTCGGTGTGGACAGCCTGGCGGCTGCGATCAGTGAAGAGCGCCACACCATCGAGGACGTACTCGAGCCGTACCTGATCCAACAGGGTTACATCATGCGTACGCCAAGAGGGCGAGTGGTGACGCGGCATGCCTATTTGCACTTCGGGCTTAACATTCCGTCACGATTGGGTGAAATGCCCGTGGTAGACGAATTCCTCGATGCAGTGGACGATTAAAAGGTTACGCCAGTCGATTTATCCGAAGTTTGTGCTGTCCTAGTGGCTGGTGTCGTCATTCAGTGGTTGGAAATATCTTCGGAATGAAGATCGAGAATGAAAAAAACAGTGACGGGCCGGATTGGCAACCTGAGGAGTAAGCACTAGAGTATGCGCGCGCAAAACGGGGATCAGTCGTTCGTACATCGCTGTCGCGTTTATTACGAGGACACCGATGCCGGCGGTATCGTGTATTACGTCAATTACCTCAAGTTCATGGAGCGGGCCCGAACCGAGCGGCTACGGGAGCTGGGCTTTGCCCAATCCGAGCTGGCAGGAGAGGACCTGTTATTTGTCGTGCATTCCAGCGAGGCGCGCTACCACGCGCCGGCGCGGTTGGACGACGAGTTGTTGGTAAGCGCTGAAGTAATCGAATTGAACCGTGTCAGCCTGCGTTTCAAGCAGCAGGTCAGGCGGGCAACGGATGCAACGCTGCTCTGTGAGGGGCAGTTCCTGGTGGCCTGTGTGCGCACCAATAGTTTGAAACCCCGGGCCATTCCCGAAGCTCTACGTTCGGCCTTTGCCGGCGTAAGCGGCGCGGGTAACCAATCAAAGCAGGAGATTTAGCGTGGAACCTACCGTCGTCGACCATTCCTCCATGTGGAGCCTGGTCAGCAATGCCAGTGTCGTGGTTCAACTGGTGATGCTGATCCTGGTAGCCGCATCGGTTACCTCTTGGGTCATGATTTTTCAGCGCAGCAATTTGCTGCGTGCTGGTCGACGTGCCCTGGAGAGCTTTGAAGAGCGCTTCTGGTCGGGTATCGACCTGTCCAAGCTGTACCGCCAGGCCGGCAGCAACCCGGACCCGGACTCGGGTGTGGAGCAGATCTTCCGCGCCGGTTTCAAGGAGTTCTCCCGTCTGCGCCAGCAGCCCGGCGTTGACCCTGAAGCCGTGATGGAAGGCGTAGCCCGTGCCATGCGCGTCGCTATCTCCCGCGAAGAAGAGAAGCTTGAGCAAAGCCTGCCGTTCCTCGCCACCGTAGGTTCGGTCAGTCCGTACATCGGTCTGTTCGGTACCGTGTGGGGGATCATGAACTCCTTCCGTGGCCTGGCCCAGGCGCAGCAAGCGACCCTGGCCACCGTGGCCCCGGGTATCGCCGAAGCCCTGGTCGCCACCGCGATCGGCCTGTTCGCTGCCATCCCCGCAGTAATTGCCTACAACCGTTTTGCCGCTCGCGGTGAAAACCTGATTGGCCGTTACTACACCTTCGCCGATGAGTTTCAGGCGATCCTGCACCGTAAAGTGCACACCAGCGAAGAATAAGCAGGTACCTCCCGATGGCTTTAATCACTCGAGCTCGAACCAAGCGCAAGCCGGTCGCCGAGATGAACGTAGTGCCTTACATCGACGTGATGCTGGTGCTGCTGGTGATCTTCATGGTGACCGCGCCGATGCTCAACCAGGGTGTGAAGGTTGACCTGCCCAAGGTTTCCAGCGAAGCCTTGCCTCAGGACAACAACACCCAGGTGCTGACCATTTCGATCAAGTCCGACAAGACCTACTACTGGAACCTTGGCAGCGAAGTCGATACCCAGAAGCAGCAGGACAAGGCGCTGACCTTGCCGGCGATGACCGATGCGGTGACCAAGATCATTCGCTCCGGCAACGAAGGCGGCAAGCACACCCAGGTCTTCATCCGCGGCGACAAGGCGGTCGACTACGGCTCCGTCATGGGCGCCATGGGCGGGCTGCAGAAGGCCGGCGTCGGTAACGTTGGCTTGATTACCGAGGCGCCCTGATGCAGCAACAGCGAGAGCCGTCCGCCTCGGAAAGCTACTTCTGGCCTAGCGTCTGGGCAATCGCCCTGCACGTCCTGGTGTTTGGCATGCTGTTCGTCAGCTTCGCCATGACCCCGGACTTGCCGCCAGCCAAGCCGATCGTGCAGGCGACCCTGTATCAGCTGAAATCGAAAAGTCAGGCCACCACCCAGACCAATCAGAAGATTGCGGGTGAAGCCCAGAAGTCGGCTGCGCGCCAGACTGAAGTCGAGCAGATGGAACAGAAGAAGGTCGAGCAGGAAGCGGTGAAGGCTGCTGCGGAACAAAAGAAAGAAGAGGCGGCTCAAAAGGCCGAGGAATCGAAAAAGGCTGACGAAGCCAAGAAAGCGGACGAGGCGAAAAAGGCTGATGAAGCCAAGAAAGCCGAGAAAGCTGCCGAAGCGAAAAAGGCCGAAGAGAAACAATTGGCTGATATAGCCAAGAAGAAATCTGAAGAAGAAGCCAAAAAGGCTGCCGAAGAAGAGGCCAAGAAAAAGGCCGCTGAAGAAGCCAAGAAAAAGATAGTCGAAGACGCGAAGAAGAAAGCCGCCGAAGACGCCAAGAAAAAAGCTGAAGCAGACGAGGCGAAGAAGAAAGTCGCCGACGAAGCGAAGAAGAAAGCTGCCGCCGACGCCCAGAAGAAAAAGGCCCAGGAAGCAGCACGTAAATCCGCCGAAGAGAAAAAGGCCCAGGCCTTGGCAGATTTGCTCTCCGACACGCCTCAGCGTCAGCAAGCCTTGGCCGATGAACGTGGTGACGACGTCGCGGGCAGTTTCGACGACCTGATTCGGGCGCGGGCAGCAGAAGGTTGGACGCGTCCACCTTCGGCACGTAAAGGTATGACAGTAGTGCTGCAGATCGGCATGTTGCCGGACGGTACGGTGACTTCGGTCAGCGTGGCCAAGTCCAGTGGTGACGGTTCGTTCGACAGTTCAGCGGTTGCCGCGGTCAAGAATATTGGCCGGTTGACCGAGATGCAGGGAATGAAACCAAGCGACTTCGCTCCCTATCGTTCATTCAAGATGACATTCACACCTGAGGATCTAGCCTTGTGAGAAACCTTCTTCGAGGAATGCTTGTCGTTATTTGCTGTATGGCAGGGATAGCGGCGGCGGATGAAAAGAACATCCTGGTCACCAGCGGTAGCGATCGGGCCACTCCGATCGCCGTTGTACCGTTTGGCTGGCAGGGCGGCAGCGTGTTGCCGGACGACATGGCCCAGATCGTCAGCGACGACCTGCGCAACTCCGGTTACTACGCGCCGATTCCGAAAGGCAACATGATCAGCCAGCCGACCCAGGCCAGCGAAGTCATCTTCCGTGACTGGAAGGCAGTGGGTGCGCAGTACTTGATGGTCGGCAGCATTGTGCCCGCCGGCGGTCGCCTGCAGATCCAGTACACGTTGTTCAACGTGGCCACCGAGCAGCAGGTCCTGACCGGCAGCGTATCGGGTACTGCCGAACAACTGCGCGACATGGCGCACTACATCTCCGACCAGTCGTTTGAAAAGCTCACCGGTATCAAAGGTGCTTTCTCGACGCGTCTGCTGTATGTAACCGCTGAACGTTTCTCCGTAGACAACACGCGCTACACCTTGCAGCGTTCGGACTACGACGGTGCCCGCGCCGTGACCCTGCTGCAATCCCGTGAGCCGATTCTGTCGCCACGTTTTGCGCCGGACGGCAAGCGTATTGCCTATGTGTCGTTTGAGCAGAAGCGTCCGCGTATCTTCGTCCAGCACATTGATACTGGCCGTCGTGAGCAGATCACCAACTTCGAAGGCCTCAACGGTGCACCCGCCTGGTCGCCGGATGGTTCGCGCCTGGCGTTCGTGCTGTCCAAGGACGGCAACCCGGATATCTACGTGATGAACATGGCTTCGCGCCAGATCAGTCGCGTGACTTCAGGCCCAGGCATCAACACCGAGCCGTTCTGGGGCAAGGATGGTTCGACCATCTACTTCACCTCCGACCGTGGCGGCAAGCCGCAGGTCTATAAGGCGAACGTGAATGGCGGTGGGGCAGAGCGCGTTACTTTTATTGGTAACTACAATGCCAACCCTAAGCTTTCGGCTGATGAAAAGACGTTGGTGATGATTCACCGTCAGGATGGTTTCACTAATTTCCGGGTTGCGGCCCAGGATTTGCAGCGCGGAACCGTAAAAATCCTTACAGATACCAACCTTGATGAGTCAGCCACTGTTGCGCCCAACGGCACCATGGTAATCTACGCCACCCGCCAGCAGGGCCGGGGAGTCTTGATGCTCGTGTCCATTAATGGACGTGTAAGGCTCCCGCTTCCTACCGCACAAGGCGAAGTCAGAGAACCATCCTGGTCCCCTTACCTGAACTGACGCGGCGCTACAAAAAGATTTGCTTAACACACTGGGGTTCATTAGGAGTTTCACGATGGAAATGCTGAAGTTTGGTAAGTTTGCTGCTCTGGCTCTGGCTCTGTCCGTAGCCGTTGGTTGCTCGTCTAAAGGCGGCGACAATGCCGGTGAAGGCGCAGCTGTTGATCCAAACGCTGGTTACGGCGCTAACACTGGTGCAGTTGACGGCTCCCTGAGCGAAGAAGCTGCTCTGCGCGCTATCACCACTTTCTACTTCGAATACGACAGTTCTGACCTGAAGCCAGAAGCCATGCGCGCTCTGGACGTTCACGCCAAGGACCTGAAAGCTAACGGCGCTCGCGTTGTTCTGGAAGGTAACACTGACGAACGTGGTACTCGTGAGTACAACATGGCACTGGGCGAGCGTCGTGCGAAAGCCGTTCAGCGCTACCTGGTACTGCAAGGTGTTGCTCCAGGCCAACTGGAACTGGTTTCCTACGGTAAAGAGCGTCCAGTTGCTACTGGCCACGACGAGCAGTCCTGGGCTCAAAACCGTCGCGTCGAACTGCGTAAGTAATTCGTCATGCGAACGTGCCGTCGTGCTCTAACTGTATTGGCTCTCAGCCTTGCGCCGCTTGCGGTGTGGGCTGCGGTTCCTGTGGAAGATAGCAACTCTGGCTATAACAATAGCGGGAGCAGTTATCCGCCAGCGGGTTATGGCACGAACGGCGCCTATGCTGGGGGAGCGGCTACGTCCGCCCCCTCGGCACAGGGCGAACTGTTCAACCAGCTGCAACGCATGCAGGATCAAATAGCGCAGCAACAAGGCGCCATTGAAGTACTGCAAAATCAAGTGAACCAGCTGAAGCAAGAAGGCCTGGAGCGTTACCAGGATCTTGATCGACGTATTGGAGCCGGCGTTACACCAGCCGCTACTCCTGATAATTCTTCTGCCGGTGGCGCGCCAAGCGCTGCCGCCGGTGGTGCAGCAGCAGGGGCCGCGGCCGCCAGCCAAGCCCCTGCTGCCAGCAGTGAACCGGGTGATCCGGCGAAGGAAAAGCTGTATTACGATGCTGCCTTCGACCTGATCAAAGCCAAGGATTTCGATAAGGCCAGCCAGGCCTTTACCGCATTCCTGCGTAAATACCCGAACAGCCAATACGCGGGCAATGCTCAGTATTGGTTGGGCGAGGTCAACCTGGCCAAGGGTGATTTACAGGCAGCAGGCCAGGCGTTTGCCAAGGTCAGCCAGCTGTACCCCAAGCACGCCAAGGTACCGGATTCACTGTACAAACTGGCTGACGTAGAACGCCGCCTGGGTCATGCCGACAAGGTCAAAGGCATTCTGCAGCAGGTGGTTGCCCAATATCCGGGCACTTCCGCCGCACAGCTGGCCCAGCGGGATCTGCAACGCTTGTAAGCAATGCAGCCGTTTAGAAGAAACCCGCGCCTGGCGCGGGTTTTTTCGTTAGAATCCACGCCCTTTTATGACACCCGCTTCCTGGGGTTGGCGCGTTGACGCGATCCCTTGAAGTGCCTGACGGAGGCGGACAGCCTGTTTAGCTGTTACGCCCGTGGCGACTATGCAAGACACATTACGCATCACCGAAGTTTTTTACTCTTTGCAGGGTGAAACGCGAACTGCCGGCCTGCCCACCGTTTTTGTACGGTTGACCGGCTGCCCTTTGCGTTGCCAATACTGCGACAGCGCCTACGCCTTCAGTGGCGGTACGGTGCGCACCCTCGACGACATCCTGGCCCAAGTTGCGGGTTACAAGCCGCGTTACGTCTGCGTGACGGGGGGCGAGCCCCTGGCCCAGCCCAATGCCATCCCTTTGCTCAAGCAGTTGTGCGATGCCGGTTACGAGGTCTCGCTGGAAACCAGTGGAGCCCTGGATATTTCCGCCGTCGACTCGCGCGTAAGCCGTGTGGTCGATCTCAAGACTCCAGGCTCCAAGGAAGCGCACCGCAACCTGTACGCGAACTTGGACCTGCTGACGCCCAACGATCAGGTCAAGTTCGTGATCTGCTCCCGTGAGGACTATGACTGGGCGACGTCCAAGCTGATTCAATACGGGTTGGAGCGCCGGGCAGGCGAGGTGCTGTTTTCCCCAAGCCACCATGATCTGAATGCCCGTGACCTGGCTGACTGGGTAGTGGCTGATAATCTGCCGGTGCGCCTGCAACTGCAGCTGCATAAATACCTGTGGAACGACGAGCCGGGGCGCTGACAGGGGATACGTTCTGCGTATCAAGCGGTGTGCGGCCATCCTGTTACGGCCTGACGAGCCGGCCGGGCCTGGGGAATGTGACGCCTGCCGACCACGTTCAGAGGGCTTCAAACCGGCCGGTATTACGGCCCCAACACATTATTTCTGATTTATTTTAAATAAGGTGTTGAATAGTCCTTAAAAATCAGTATTATACGCGCCACCACACAGCGGGTCGTTAGCTCAGTTGGTAGAGCAGTTGGCTTTTAACCAATTGGTCGTAGGTTCGAATCCCACACGACCCACCATATTTGGCGGTTTAGAAAATCCGGAAGGCCCACGAAAGTGAGGATTTCCGGGTTTTTTTTTGCCTTGTGAAAAAGCGCCGCCTGCAATGGTTGGCGCGCAGGGGCTTAGCCAAACTGCCCAGCATCGCGGTGTGCTGTGGTTGGATTGAAGGTTAATAAGGACGGCTTGGTGCTGAGCATGCGGCCCAGGCCAGCAAAAAATCCCAGGAAATCCTCGCCCGTTTGCAAGACTCGATTCTGCTGCAGGACGACCCCGCCGTCATTGCTCGACAGGCACGTCTTTAAGAACGCCAGATTAGGCTTTTGAATCCATTCGATATTCTGTAGCCTTGCGCAGCTTCACCGTGCTTGATGAATACAATCACTTCGTCCGGCGGCGCCCGAAAGGCTCCAGAGCCGGTGGTACACTCGACTTTCGCGCAACTGCGCCTGCAGGTCTTGCGAACATGACGCAAATTTCCGAACGCCTACTGGTTCAAGCCCACCTCGACGCCAAGCAGCCCAAGGCCCTTAGCGCCGACGAAGAGGCGAGCCTGCGAACCGCCATCGCCGCCGAGCTTAAAGCTCAAGACGCGGTGCTGGTCGCCCACTTCTATTGTGACCCGGTGATTCAGGCCCTGGCCGAAGAAACCGGTGGCTGCGTTTCCGACTCCCTGGAAATGGCCCGCTTCGGTGCCGCTCACCCGGCCAAGACCGTACTGGTCGCCGGTGTGCGTTTCATGGGCGAGACCGCGAAAATCCTCACCCCTGAAAAACGCATCCTCATGCCGACCCTGGAAGCCACGTGCTCCCTGGACCTGGGTTGCCCGGTGGATGAGTTTTCAGCGTTCTGCGATCAGCATCCCGAGCGCACGGTGGTGGTGTATGCCAACACTTCGGCGGCGGTCAAAGCCCGAGCGGATTGGGTCGTTACATCAAGCTGCGCGTTGGAGATCGTCGAGAGCCTGATGGACAACGGCGAGACCATTATCTGGGGGCCGGACAAGCACCTGGGCACCTACATTCAGCGCCAGACCGGTGCCGATATGCTGCTGTGGGACGGGGCCTGCATCGTTCACGAGGAGTTCAAGTCCAAGCAACTGGAGGACATGAAGGCGCTGTACCCAGATGCCGCGATCCTGGTGCACCCGGAGTCGCCGACGTCGGTGATCGAACTGGCCGACGCTGTCGGTTCCACCAGCCAACTGATTGCCGCTGCCCAGCGTTTGCCGAACAAGACCTTTATCGTCGCCACCGACCGCGGCATCTTCTACAAGATGCAGCAGCTGTGTCCGGATAAGGTCTTTGTCGAGGCGCCTACCGCCGGCAACGGCGCCGCGTGCCGTAGTTGCGCACACTGCCCGTGGATGGCGATGAACACGCTGGAGCGCACGCTGCAATGCCTGCGTGAGGGAAGCAACGAGATCTTTGTCGAACCCTCGGTGATCCCGCAGGCCGTGCGCCCGCTCAAGCGCATGCTGGATTTCACCCAGGCCGCACGCCTCAAGCTTGCCGGAAACGCCTGACCCGGGGTAAACGCTCCAACATTTGGATAGCGGCGTATT